>NZ_JADEWX010000001.1 GCF_015207395.1 Nodosilinea sp. LEGE 07088 | reverse complement strand
TTCGCGCTCATTTTCTGGAGCTGGAGGCGATGGGGTATGGGGAAACCCAGGGGATGGGGAATCGGCTGCGGTGGCGGACAACGGTAGACGCGGTAGACAGATTTGAGGAAACGGTAGACGGGGTGTCTACCGCTGAAAGTGTTGATGGACAAGGGTTATAGCGAAACGGTAGACAAGTAGACAGGGTTTGCCAATGGGGAATTGCTAGGGAAGTGTCTACCGTCTACCGAAATGGCTGAAGAGATTGTGGATAAAGGCTTTTGCCCGGTAGACACCCTGTCTACCGGGCGTCTACCGTGTCTACCGAAAGTCGATTACTCCTCGTCGTTGTCTGTGAACAAACTCGTTAGGTCGCGGTAGCCACTGACGACTCGCAAGATGTCTACTCTAGATTCGGTTGCGGTATAGAGAATGAGGCGTTGCTGATTCAGGGTATGAAGCGACGGCTCAAATCTTTGAAAACTCCTTCCGGATTTCGCAAATTCATACTGCCATTCAGCAACGCCGCCTAAGCTACGAGCACGTAGGCCAACACGGCGCGTGCAGCCTTAAAGCAATCTTCTTGATGACCACCGAGTGCACAGAGCCTGAGTTCACTAATCTCAAAGAAGAATTAGAAGAGTTAGGTTATAGGCTGAACGTAGTATACGGCTGCACAAAAGAGCATCAGGATGCGAGACAACGCGCTCTCAATGATGCAATGACCACTGCTTAAGTAGGAGAGATCACATGCAGATCGAATTTCCCGACCATTTAGTGCCCACCGTATATAAGTCAGTGAAGGCTTTGAGTGACCAAGCCTTTTTATCAAGTGAGGACCGAACAGTACTTGTCCTGCTTCGAGAACTGCAGCAAGCCATTAGTGTTAGCAAGAGCAAAGAGGAGTAATGGCTAAAATTATGACCCGCTGGGAGACTTTCTCATACGATGTCTTGGGCAACAAGCACGATGGGTACGAGGTCAACAACACCTACAGAGGTGAAGAAGTTGACCTAGCCCTTGAGTTAAAAGGCTACAACCAGGGCACCCCGCATGGCCCCCTAAAACCCCCAATTCTGGGGGGCAAATCATACTTGCGTTAAGCAACGCCGAGAATGAGGTAGTTCTCCATTGAGAGGCTGCGTAGCTCTGGGAGGATTTTGTCGCGTGGCCGCCCTAGATTAGGGAATTGGGTGATTCTGGCGAATTTGGCATCGAGCTTTGAGAGGAAGCGCTCGGCCTGCTGGAGCCCAGTCTGACCGGCAATGTAGTCTGCAATGGCCTCGATGTCTTGAATGGCAGGCTGAGTAAGGTAAAACTGAGCAGGCATTATTCGGCAGAGGCGTGACGAGACCGGAGGTTTTCTCGAATTTGGGCCATGGCGGAAGGGCCTTCGACGAGGTCGCCGCGCTGGGCTGCTTCCCAGCCGATTTGGGCATTTTGCTGGAGTTCGGGGAGTCGCCCTTGATAGATGTCATCTTGCTGGTCGAGCAGGTGTATGCCTGCTGTGATGACATCTAGGGCAGATTGGTATTTGCCTGCGGCGATTTGGCGCTGGATGAGTTGCTCTAATTCAGGGGTAAGGACAATTTGCATTAATAGGGTGGTTGTCTTTGTCTTTTGATTGTAGTCCTTGTCGATATTTGCCCGGTGGCGGTACTGGATACTGAACAGAAAGGTTGACTATGAAACCCTCTATTGAAGCCTTGATGGGGGACGGGGAAACCCATGGGATGGGGAATCGGTTGCGGTGGCAGACAACGGTAGACACGGTAGACAGATTTGAGGAAACGGTAGACGGGGTGTCTACCGCTGAAAGTGTTGATGGGTAAGGGTTATAGCGAAACGGTAGACAAGTAGACAGGGTTTGCCAATGGGGAATTGCTAGGAAAGTGTCTACCGTCTACCGAAATGGCTGAAGGACTTATGGATAAAGGCTTTTGCCCGGTAGACACTCTGTCTACCGGGCGTCTACCGTTGTCTACCGTTTTTGAGGTAGCTACTGGATGCTTTGCTAGGTAAATAATGGTTGGCAGGCAGAGATCGGTGAGCCAATGGCTGCCCTAAAAGATGATGAAGCTCTCGGGGGTGATGTTCTGCTTTCTGCCAAAAGCGTTGTAATAGGGATGAGGGATACCCTCATAGCACCCTGAGTATGCACTTTGATTATGTTGTGAGCTAGGGCATTCTGAGGATGAGGTCTAGATTGTATCTCCTGTGCCCTTTGCTCTAGCGTCAGTTACTTCCCCATGCTGCCATCCGTCTTCGATACCTGCGTCCCTAGAGACGAGATTCGCTCTGGTGACCTCTCCCTCGATCTGTTCGCAGCCAAGCTCCGGCCTGTGGTGGAGGGCAAAGCTCCCCAGATTTACCAGAAACCCGCAGTTTTTCTGGCCAACACCTTTCCGACTGATGGCCTGAAAACCCTGATTACTGAGGTCTTTGGGCGGCTGACTGGACGGTTGGTCGGCTCTCCAGTCATTCGGCTAGAGACCAGCTTTGGGGGCGGCAAAACCCACGACGAGATTGCCCTGTGGCACATGGCCAAGCAGGGGCGGCAGATCGATGGGCTTAACCGCTTTGTGGATGATATTTCGCTAATTCCAGATCGCCCTATTCAGGTGGCGGCGGTGGATGGACGAGATCTGGACCCAGAGGCAGGGGTGTACCACCCCGACACGGGCATCACCACCTACACCCTGTGGGGCGAAATTGCCTACCAAATCGGCGGCATTGACGGCTACCAACTACTGCGGGGCGCAGACGAAAATCGCATTAGCCCCGGCACCTCGGTGATTGATCGCCTGATTGGCCAAGAACCGACGCTGATCATATTGGATGAGATTGCTCGCCACCTGCGGGCGGCAAAGGCCAAAACGGTGGGGCAGAGCACCCTGGCCGAGCAGGTGGTGGCCTTTTTGTTCTCGCTGATGGATCAGGCGGCCTCCTGCAACAACCTGGTCTTCGTCTATTCCCTGGCCTCAGAGTCCGACACCTTTGCCAAGGAAACCGCAGAGATTCAGCAGGAGCTGATTCGGGCCTCGGCCCGACAGGAGCGAGTGCTGAGCCCCAGTACCGACATCGAGGTCTACAACATTGTGCGGCAACGGCTGTTTGCCAGCATTAGCGCCGAGGCGGCGGAGAAAGCCTCTGAGGAGTACCTACAAGCGTTTCGGGCGAGCCGGGTGAACCTGCCTGACGGCTGTAAAGATGCGACCTACGCTAGGGCGATCGCCAACAGCTACCCCTTCCACCCTGAACTGTTTAACCTGCTGACCAAAAAGATTGCCTCTATCCCTGAGTTTCAGCGCACGCGGGGAGCCCTGCGTCTGTTTGCCCGGCTGGTGCGCTACCTGTGGCAGCACCCAGATAGTCGCATGCCGATGATTCATCCCCACCACCTACCGGTGGGGCTAGAAGATGAAATTACTAATGATCTAACCTCACGGCTCCAGCGGCCCCTGATGCGCATGCCGATTGGAGCTGATATCTACAACCCCACGGGTCGCGAGGCCCACGCCCAGCTGCAAGACCAGGAATGGATCAGTGCCGGTAAGCCACCGTTTTCTACCTGGGTAGGTCGCACGATTTTCTTGCACTCCCTCACCCAGGGCATTTCGTCGGGCATTCGTCGCACTGAGCTGAATCTGTCGCTGCTGACGCCAGGGGTAGACATTAGCTTCGTAGACCGTGCCCTAGAGCGGCTGAGCGGGGTGGCCTGGTACCTTGATGTAGACCCGATAACCTCTGTAGCTCGGTTCAAAGAAGAACCCTCCATCAACAAGATCATTGCTGAGGAGAAAGAGCAGGTTGGTGTCACCGAGGCTAAAGAAGAACTCCGCACCCGGCGCGATACGATCTTTGCCACCAAATTTTTTCAGCTGGTAACTGGCCCTGAAGGTGCCCACGATGTGGACGATGACCCCAGTACTATTGCCCTGTGCATCATCGACTTTAACGAGGCGAAGATCGGCAGCTCCACGGACGGCCCACCAGCGTTGATTGAGCAAATCTTTAACAACACGGGCGAGTCGGGCAAGTTTCGCATCTTTCGCAATCGGCTGCTGTTTTTGCTGGCCAACGAGCAGGAGCTAGACCGGGCGATCGACATTACCCGCGAGTTTAAGGCGGTGCGGGCCATCCTGCGCAGTCAAAACCGCATGGATGACCTCTCGGAGAACCAGCAACAGCAACTGAAAGGGAAAGAAGGAAGCATGGACTTGGATGTGCGGATTGCCTTGACCAACGCCTACCGCCACCTGTTCTACCCGGCTAATGACCCGGTGAAAGCGCCCAAGGGGTTGATGCATTACCCCCTGCCCGCCCAGGATGCCAGCACCGTGAAGGGCAACCGCAACCAGCAGGATGTGGTGCTGAAGGCGTTGAAGGACTGCGGCAAGGTGCGTAGCGAAGATGCGGCCCCATACGCCCCCGCCTACCTACTGCAAAAGGTGTGGCCTACGGGGCTGGACCACTGGACGACCAAGAGTCTGCGGGAGCAGTTTGCCAAGGACTTAGCGCTGAACATGCTGCTGGATGCAGAGGTGTCCAAGCTGCGGGATACGATCCGCAAGGGTTTAACCGAAGGCCAGTGGGATCTCAAGGTGGGAGAGCAGCTCTACATCAAAACCGATGGGGCTCCAGTGGGGACGCCTACCACTATCGAGTTTTCTGAGCGGGCAGAGCTTTACCGGCGGGGGTTGCTGAAGCCGCCTGAGCCGAAGGTGGTGGAGCTGAGTGCTCAGCTTTTGGCCGGGGGCGGCGACGAGCGGACGGTGCAGGTGCGCTGGCGGGCCAAGGAGGCGCTGAAGG
Source organism: Nodosilinea sp. LEGE 07088 (assembly GCF_015207395.1). Taxonomy (GTDB): domain Bacteria; phylum Cyanobacteriota; class Cyanobacteriia; order Phormidesmidales; family Phormidesmidaceae; genus Nodosilinea. The sequence goes on along the minus strand of NZ_JADEWX010000001.1, from coordinate 152,605 downwards.
TCAGCCTGTATCAGGATGGCAGCCTGGTGGGTGATGAGTTTTTGCCCTCGGATGAGCATCAGGGGCAGATAGCCAAGACGACTCAGTTTAAGGTGGTGGCCGACTACGGTACTGGGGAAATGGGCGAGGCGGTGCAGACGGTGGTGCTGTACCCGGCGGGGAATGACAAGTCGATCAATGGCGGCGAGGGGAATGGGGGGTATGAAACCCTTTCTTTGTTGAATAAGCCCACCGAAAAGGACTTTGAGGGTAGCCCCACCAAGATCTTCAACGACCTGGCGGATTGGCTGGGGGATTATCAGCCGCAGGCGATCGCCGCTCTAGGCTTCTCGGTGAGCGATGTGACGGACTACCGCAAGCTGGGCACGACTCTGCCCCTGCTGGCCCGCTACCAGTTTGATATTGAGCAATTTGTCACAGTGCAAACGGGGCAGCAGTTTGTGCGGCTAGAGTACCAGGGAGATGTGCGCGGGTTCCAAAGCTTCTTTAGCACGCTGAATGGCATGCTGAACTTGCCGGAGACCCAGGCTAGCCTGACGCTGACCGTGAGGCTCAAGCTGAATGCTCCGATGGCCCCAGGGGGGGCGGAGATCCAGGGGCTTCAGCAGGCGTTGACCCGGAACCCTGTCGATAGGATGAATTTGAGAGTCAGAGTAGAATACTAGACCTGACGTCTTCTTCCCGGTTTGTGGGATTCGCGACACCATGCAAGAGTTCCAGCTTCGAGTTGTCCCCCTGAGCAATAATGACTTTGCTCTGGAGCTGTACCAGTGTGCCTACAAAAAGGCGGGGGAAAAGAAGCGTCCTGCGGCCAAGCGGGTGGGGCGGCTGAAGGGTAAGCCGCTGGTGCAGGCTCGGCAGGCGATTTACCAAGCGCTGAAGGCGAATAACTATGACCCCAAGACCCTGAGCTACAAGCGGCAGGCTCCCTATGTACTCAGTGAGGCCTCGGGGGTGAATCTGGCGCTGTTGTTTCAGGCGTTGCAGCCGTTGTCGAAGCCGGAGCGAATTGCCAATGTGACGGAGGGTATTGCGGCCATGAGTAACGAGGAGGCCCATTACTGGTTTGGTAAAGTGAGTAATGGGAAGAAGCGTCCGGCCCTGAAGGCCATGCGGGTTTTACTAGGAGACTGATGTAGTAGGAGGTAAGTATGGCAAAAGCTAATAGCCCAGCAATTTCAACAGTCGATGTTCAGACAGCTGCTCAAAACGCAACCAGTTTCTTACAAAGTCTTGCCCCCCAAATTGGTGCTGAAATTATTGATATTCGCCTTGAGGAAGTTGAACTATCAGAGGATGAAAAGTTCTGGTTTATTACTTTAGGGTTTGCACGACCTGTAGATACTTCATTTGCTATGATTCAAGGCCAAAAACAACGAGATTACAAGCAGTTTAAGATTGATGCGGAGACAGGGGAAGTGAAGGCCATGAAAATTCGCAATGTATGATTGAAGAAGTTAGAGCTGTATTTGTACGCTATCAGCAAGCAGGGATTTTAGTTGACACCAATATCTTACTGCTCTACATCGTAGGCTTGGTCAACAGACAAAGAGTTCCGTTGTTTAAGAGAACTAAGCAATTCACTCCCGAAGATTTTGACTTGCTAGCTCAAATTCTAAAGTCTTTTCAAAAGGTGGTTACTACACCAAATATCTTGACTGAAGTCAATAGCCTTACCAATCAACTGGGGGAGCCGGAGCGTTCTAAATGTTTTCAGTTTTTTCGACAAGTCATTGGCCAAATGGAAGAGATCTACCAACCCAGTCAGCAGTTAGTTCAATTACAAGAATTCCAGAAATTTGGCTTGACAGACTGTGGCATTTTGGAGGTGGCTCAGGGAAGCTATTTAGTGCTCACAGATGATTTAAAGCTCGCAGCTACCCTCCAGCGTAAAGAGATTGATACCGTCAACTTTAACCATATTCGAGTTCTAAACTGGAAAAAGTAAGATTGGGGGTAAATACCAATGCAACTTTCAGATTTGGCTGAAGAGTCTTTAGACGTAATCAAATCTGTCCGGTGGGATCGCATTATTGAGAAGCATGAGGGGCCGGAGGATTGGGCCTCAGTGCTGGAGTGGTATGACCCAGAATTTATGATGATTGAGGGGCGGGCGGTTTTGCTTCCTGTGGAGCGATCGCACCACGACAACATCACCATCCTCCGCACCATCTGGAGCGCCGATGGTAATTCCCTCACCCTATTTTTGAAAGACACCACCTACGGCGACGACTGGTTTGTGAGTGGGTATATGGCGGTGTGTGACCGCATCCCCAACCAAGATTTCTACCTGGCTATTCTCTATCACGAGTGGTTCATCATTGAGTCACCGGCCACCCTGGAGGCGTAACCCTATGACCACCCCCGATGGATTAGATCGCATTCTTGCTTTTATGCCAATTTTTGAGCGCACACCCAGCAGTCTGTACGAGGTGCGCCCAGATTTGAGCATGATGGATCCCTATATCTATGCTCCAGAGTTTAACCAGTTCATCAAGGGGCTTTACCGTGAGAACTTGGTGATTGATTTCAACTGGGTTGCCTGGAAAGATGAGGCTGCCAAGTATCTTGAGAATCCCAGGCAGATCGAGTCAGCAGATTTAGAGACCCTACAGAAACTGATCACAACCCATGTTCGTGCGGATCGGTTCAATAGCGGGCACCTGGCTCAGATGGTTGAGAATGAGCAGATCTTGGCAATCCTGAAGCGCCTAGCGGCGATTCGGGGGCAAATGGAAGCATTTCGTTCAGATTCACAGCAGCGAATTCGAGTCGTTCAGGGAGATATTACCCGCCAGCAGGTGGATGGGATCGTCAATGCAGCCAAGGAGTCGCTATTGGGTGGGGGTGGTGTGGATGGCGCTATCCACCGGGCGGCTGGACCTGAACTGCTGGCAGAATGTCGAACGCTGGGTGGCTGCCCCACTGGGGAGGCCAAAATTACGCAGGGATATAATCTGCCTGCCCGATGGGTGATTCACACCGTGGGGCCGGTTTGGCAAGGTGGGCACCAGGGTGAAGATGAGCTATTGGCCTGCTGTTACCGTAATAGCCTAGCCCTGGCTGTCACCCATGAAATTCGTACCCTGGCATTTCCTGCTATCAGTACGGGTGTCTATGGGTTCCCGCTAGAGCGGGCCACACGCATTGCGATGGCTGAAGTAACCGCTTTTCTCAGCCGTTCAACTTCTGTTGAAGAGGTCAGGTTTATCTGCTTTGGCGACGAGGCCCATCAGGTTTATCAGGCAACGTTATCGACGCTGTAAATGCAAGAGCACTAGCCAAACCAACCTTGGGCTTTGAGGTGGTTCCAGGCCATTGCAAGATGCTGGGGCTTAAAGAGGTTCTTCTTACGATCGCTCCATTCCTGCACCCGCTCAATAGCCACCTCGTAATCAACAGCAGCTTGAGGGTCTTCCTGAGCCACCCAGTGGAGGGTTGCCAGCATTTCAATGCCGTAGGGGGTTTCAAACCCTTCGATTAGCTGGCTGACGCGCTCAAAGGGACGATCGCTGCCTTGATCACAACCATTACCGACCTCCATACCGCCTAGGGCGTGGCTCAGGTTATAGGCATAGGGGCCGTAGTGTGAGCGGCGGTAGGTTAACCCCTGCAACCCTGGCTCACCGGCCACTTTGAGCAAATAGGCCAGCTTTTGAATCTCTAGATGGCTGGTGCGATAACCCGACAGGTCGTAGCGTTCAACCAGTCGCATCAGGGCAGTCTTGGAGGCCCAGAGATTATCAAGGTTTAGCCAAGCCATGACATAGAGGAAGACGGATATGACACGATAGATTAATATGAGGTACTAAGTTTGGCGTACATACGTATTAAATCGTGACTACTCAGGTGGTGGGCTACACACAACTAAGTATGGCCAACCTGCTGGAGCGCCTGGAAGAGAAAGGGCTCCAGGCTAAATACGTGCGCGATCGCGCCCTCCCCACCTGGTGGGATGCTGATCTGGAGGATGACCCTACCGTGGTTGCCGAGGCAGCGGGCTACATTGCCAAGCGCTTAGGTTTAGACATCGCCTCTGTCTTTTCCCCTGAAGCGGAAATCGCATTTAAGGGGCAAGCCCAAGCTAAGTTTAAGAAACGACAGGACACCAGCAAACAGAGCCTTGAGGTTGTTCAAGGGCTGGCTAGCCGAGTGGCGGAATTGGTGAGTTACGCTGTTTTGCCCTCTTACCATGAGCTTCGGAAAGATGCGGCTGCATTACGCCAGGGCATCTTGGCACGTGGCTGCTGGGTTAATCTCGATAGCCTTTTGGCTCTGTGTTGGCAGCATGGTATCCCAGTAGTCCATTTCTCGCCGCCACAAGGCACTAAGAAAATTGATGGTATGGTTGCCAGTTTTAATGGGCGGCTCGTTATTGTGATTTGCTGCGCCCGCAAGGCTGCGGCATGGTTAGCGTTTATTTTGGCTCATGAGCTTGGCCATATCCTAGCGGGCCATGTTCAGGAACAGTTCTATGTGGATGAGTCCATTACTCAGGAAGAGCAAGATCCCGAAGAATTGGAGGCTAACGCGATCGCTGCCACTCTCCTCTTAGGAAATCCCAACAATTACGAGTGGAGAGCCCGGTTATACCCCAATGTTTTAGTGACAACTGCTCGGCGTTTTTCTCGGCGGGATAACGTTGACCCCGGAATAGTTTGCCTCAATTACGGCTGGAAACGAGATATCAAAGAAGAATGGGGCATTGCAGGGAAAGCCCTGAAAACCTTTGAGCCAATTCAAAAAGCACCCAATACGATCAACCAACATCTGATTCACAACCTTGACTGGGAAAGACTAGATCGAGATAGCCAAGAATATTTGCGGTTGGTGATAGGGGCATAGTCGATTGGTCGTTTACTTTTTGGATAACGACATCATCATCAAGCTGTCGGCCTACAATCTTTTCTGGAAAACGATGAAAGCGTGGGGCGTTACTGATCCATCGATCCGAGTGCTACCAACGGCCTCTGGCTATATCAGGCGTGCTCCAAATATTCAGGCTCAATATAATCAGGAAATTTGTACCAGAGCTTGCCAGGTTACTGATAAATCTGACAAAGCTTCTGTCAGTCCGACAAGTCTGGAATATCAGCAGTTGCTAGGCGTTATGGGGATTGATCAAGGAGAGGCATTACTTCTCTCTGCGACTGAAGAGGAATCAGAATTCTTTATTGTGACAGCTGATAAGCGATGTCTAAGAGCGCTTGCTAACTCAGGAATGACAACGACTTTAGCTCGCCTCCAGCACCGAATCATTTGTTTAGAGCAGCTCGTGATTCAGCTAATTCAACAGTCCACTGATTTCAATACGATCTATCGCCGCATCAACAACGCTGTCGAGTGTGAATTTTCTGTCACAGAAGCGTTCAAACTCGCGGATCAATCCGCCATCATCCAGAGATTACAGGCAGAAGTTGATCGCCTCCGAAATGAGACGGGTAACTTATTAGTGCTGTAGAGGCTCCCCGCGTCTCCCCTTGCCCCTAACTTTGACTCACCATGACCGACCCCAAGCCCACGCGCCCTGCTGTGTTCATCGAGAAGATTTTTCCGGTGACGCTGCTGAATAAGCAGGTGTATTACGAGCATGGGGGCAACCCGTTTAAGGGGCTGCATCGGTGGTATTCGCGCAAGCCGCTGTCGTTTAGTCGGGCGAGTGTGTTGGGCTCGCTGCTGCCGGACACGGTGACGATGGAGGAGTTTGAGTATCTGCTGGGGCTAAACCGGCGGGTGGCGGGGCACCCAGACAGCACGACGAAGCTATATAAAACGCCGCCCAGCCCGGAGCGGATTAAGCAGGTGCATGACCTGTGTGAGCAGACCTGGGGCACGCGCACGCCGACGGTGCTAGATGCCTTTGCGGGGGGTGGCAGCATTCCGTTTGAGGCGGTGCGGTATGGGTTGAATGTGCTGGCGAGCGACTTGAACCCGGTGGCGGTGGTGACGATGAAGGCGGCGATGGAGTATCCGCTAAAGTTTGGGCCAGATTTGCAGCATGAGATTGATAAGTGGGTGAAGTGGGTTGGCGATGAGGCGGAAAAGCGGCTAGCGGAGTTTTTTCCGTCGCAGGAGGGGGAGGAAACGCTCTACTATCTTTGGGTACACACGCTTCAATGTCCCAATTGTCAGGGAGTCGTGCCGTTAAGTCCAAACTGGTGGGTCTATAATCGCCCTGAGAAACAGAACTGGAATAGATGGTGCTCTGTAAAACCAGTCTCGGTTGCTTTAACTAAGGACGTTGACTTTCATCTAATTAAGGGCAGTAAGGGTAAAGGAAAAACCATTCAGCTGCTCGAAGAAGAATATAATCCGGATGATTCTGCAACTCTTTCCAGAGGAGTTGCAAAATGCTTACATTGCGACAGCATATTGGAAGACGACTATATTAAAGAATTTGCTGTATCCCAAAAACTTGGAGACAGATTATACGCTGTTGCATATCGTAAAAAAGGAGGAGTCGTTGAAATCAGAGTGCCTACAGAGTTAGATCTACAAGGGGCTGCCAAAGCAAAAAAAGTATACTCAAAAGAAGAGCATCGGATCTCTGAGTTTTTGCCTTTTCAGGAAATACCTTCCAATACTCACAGAGGTCCTGACATGTACCTCTATGGAATCTACTTCTGGAAGCAGATGTTTAACTACCGGCAGTTGCTAACCCTAGCTGCTTATGTAGAAGTAATTTCAGAAGCCCGGATACTTCTTCAAGAAAGCTACGACCCAAGTACGACTGAAGCCATACTGATTTATTTATCTTTGGTATGCAGTAGAAGTATTGACAAAAACTCAAAACTTTCACATTGGCAATCTTCAGTTGGTGTCCCACAAGCTGCGTCAGGGCAACATTCATTTAGTCTGATGTGGAATTATCCAGAAATCAATGGGGCTAGTAGGCTTTACAGATGGAGTGCAGAAACAGTTGTTTCTGACTATCCAAAGCTCTGTTCATATTTGGGAAGCCAAGCTGGGCTCTTGGGGGATTTTCTAGAGCAAGCAAGAAAACCTATTTCAGTTCAAGCTTACTCTGCTGATGATCTACACAGCATTCCCAGTAAATCAGTTTTTGCTGTTGTCACAGATCCTGCGTATTATGACTCTATTCGTTACGCAGAGCTTTCTGACTTTTTCTATGTTTGGTTTAGAAAAAACTTGATTTCAGTCTTGCCAGATCTATTTTCCTTAGAACTGACAGATAAAGACCGTGAAGCGATTGCCAATCCTGGCCGTTTTAGAGGAATGGGCGATTCTCCTGAACAGTTGGCTAGGCGCGATTACGAAGCCAAAATGGCCCTTGCCTTTGCCGAATACTTCCGCGTCCTCCGCGACGACGGCGTCATGACCGTCCAGTTCAACCACAAAGACTCCGGTGCCTGGGACGTACTCGCCAAATCCCTCATCGACGCAGGCTTTGAAATCACCGCCAGTTGGGCCGTCAGCACCGAGAACCCGCAAAACCTGCACCAGGCGCAGAAAAACTCCGTCTCCAGCACCGTGCTCCTCGTCTGCCGCAAGCGTGACCCCAACGCCGGTTCCGCCTGGTGGGATGACCTGCGCCCCGAACTCGCCAACCTCGTCGAGCAACGCGCCCCCGAATTTGAAGCCAACGACATCGGCGGCATCGACCTCTACCTCAGCGCCTTTGGCCCCGCCCTCAACGTCTTTAGCCGCGCCTGGCCCGTGCTCGACAGTTCCGGCGTGGAAATGCGGCCCGAAGTCGCCTTTGGGGAAGCTCGCAAGGCGATCGCCAACTACCGCTTCCGCAAACTGCTCGAAGCCGACACCGCCGGGTTCGACCCCCTCACCCAGTGGTACATCCTCGCCTGGGATGCCTTCCGCGCCCGCGAGTTCCCCTTCGATGAAGCGCGACAGCTCGCCCTCGCTGTCGGCGGCTTCAACGTCAGCGACCTCGCCAAAACCCACAAACTGATCGACTCCGCCAGCGGCACCTGCAAACTGCTCACCCCCCAACAGCGCCTCAAAAAACGCGCTTTCTCCACCAACCCCGACGAGTTTACCGCGATCGCCCTAGTCGATGGCCTCCACGCCATCATCGCCCTCTACCTCGAAGAACAAAGCATCGACCCCGTCCGCCGCTTCCTCAAAACCACCGGCCTACTCAGCAACGATCTCTTCATGCGCGCCTGGGAAGTGGCCCTGAAGGCGATCCCCCACATCGGCGACGAGCGCAAACGCATGGTGGAAGAGAAAGCGCTGGCCGACCTGTGGCTGGCGATGGATGAGATTCAGGCGAAGGTGCTCTACGTACAGCCAGAGCTACCGCTAGAAGAAGGCCAGATGGGGTTGTTTTAGACACGGAGAGAGAGACGGGGGGACGCGCAGAGGGTCTGGTATTTGCGTCACCATAGAGTTAGTTGGGAGTTCATAGGGGATAAGCATTATGGCGAGTACATCGGCTAAAGTTCCAAAATCTAAAAAGAAAAACTTTTCTAGTTTTAGCTATGCAGAAGCCTTCAAGCAGCTCAACTTAGATGATCTCATTCCCTGGGAATTAGAAGCGCCCCCGCTGGAACCCAGCGCCTTCTTTCAAGAGCGGTTACACCGCCTAGAGCAAACCTTTGACCTAGAAGGCTACGAAGAATCGAAAAAGCTGCTGATTGATGCCATTTGCGAAGAGGCGATCGCGAGCACTGACCATCTCAAAATCTGGAAAGGAGCACAGCTCGAAGGCGACACTGCCGCAGGCTACGTCGATTACCTAATCGCCGAGCGAAAGCGGTATTTAGACATTCCTCTACTCTGCATCATCGAAGCCAAAAAGGACGACTTTGAGAAAGGGCTGGCCCAATGCCTGGTCGAAATGCAGGCCTGCCAGTGGCAAAACCAGCAGTCGGGCCGCGAGATTGATGTCTACGGCATTGTCACCAATGGTCGAGCCTGGCAGTTCTACCGCATGATTCCAGATGGCACAGTCTACGAAACTCCCGTATATTCCACCGGGGATATGGATCTGTTGCTGGGGCGACTGCGCTACATATTTCAGCTGTGTGAACAAAATCTGAGCTAGAAATGACGACGAACGCAAACGATGGTGGAAAAGAAGACGCTGGCGAACATGTGGCTAGCTATGGATGAGATTTAGGCCGGGGTGCTCTACGTGCAGCGGGAGCTGGACTTCAAGGAGGGGCAACAAGCTTTATATCTAAGAATTTAATACCGCTCAATATGTTTTTCTCAATCAATCCTTAATAATGATTCCAAATCGAAAAGACTTGCTCCTGTCTGAATCCCTTGATCTTTACGATAACCTTGCTGTAGTCGATGAAGTTACCGGAAGATTGAACGCAAAACTGCAAATTTATCCATCGGCATTCATCGAATGGGATTTTGAGCTTTTTGCGGATGATTCTATTGATATTCAGAAACTACGCGAGAGTTTCAGAGAACATCCCTTAACTGCTCCAGCCCTTTTCCTAGAAGATTTAACTCAAAATAGAGAATCATATAGTTCAGTTGCCACCTTGTTGTCATTTGCAGGTCGTGCAACTAAACTTGTGCTCGGCAACAAAAACTCAAACGGCCAAAGCTTTAACTTTCTTTTGACAAATACGAAGGTTTTGTCATATTGCTTGGCACAAGATATCCTAGAATACAAAGTCATTGAAAAAGGACTCATCACACCAGGCTTGCCTGCGAGAGAAATAGCATCAGGCGAAGAAGGGAAATTTATTGATGCTCCATTGGACTCAAATTGGAATCTTCGTCTTGAGATTCGCAAAGAGGCCATGGATTGGTTAGATGACAAGCGCAAGAGTATTGGCAGCTATCTCACTTGTGAAGCAGAGCTGTATCAACCTAGGCGTTCTCACCTAGAAAACTGGGAATCTCTTGAAAAGCTGAATCTTGAACAAAGTGAAGCTATGATTCAAAACATTTCATGGTTACTTTCTTATGCAAACTGTGGGTTTGTAGCTCCTTTATATATTGAAGCAAAAACCTATCAAATGTCTTCTAGAGATACACCTTCATTTACCACTGAATTTGCAAGTTTCACTACTAATCTGCAAACCACAAGCCTGGAACTTTTGGGGCAAAGTTGGTTTGTTTGGATCAGTGATTTAAAGGCTCTTATAGGCTGTTTTCCTGCATTTCGGAGTATGCTATCTTCTTCCGGCTGGAGGGAGACATTTTATTTTGTTCTGATTCAATATTTCCAGGCTACTCGATTTGGTGATTGGCAAATTGCTGCCAGTGCGGCTGGAGCAGCCCTTGAGAGATTAAGCTATCAAGTCTTGGTTGAGGACGAAGTTAACCCCACCAGCAAATCAAACCATGAACTTTTGTTTGCTATTGATGGTCGGACTCGCAATACAGCAAAAAGCGTGTGGAATTTAGGTAGTAGTTCTTCTCAGCAGAATGTCAGTGTTACGACCAAGCGTCTGATGTTAACTCTTGAACGTATTGGTCTGACAGCTACGAGAGGACACACCGATGCTAACGATGTGCTAGCTTTCCTCAATGTGCGGAATGACGCTGTTCATCCCAGAGTGAGCACTATGGACACCAATGAAAGAATCGCAGTCATCCTCAAAGCTATTCAATGGATAGATGAAATTCTTTTATGGCGCTTGGGCTACGAGGGTAAGTATCTTGACCGCATTGCTTATGGAGAAATGATGAAGGGCACAATTACCAGTCATACACTGGTCGCAGATGCTCGATACGACTTAACACTAAGGGATGCAAGTTGGTGAGATGTTAAATGGCTATCCTTGGAAGATCAGCTACGCCAGCGACACCAGCAACCCCGTCGCCGACTTTTATATCCCCGCCCTAGAGCGATCTACCCAGTACGATCGCAAATCTGGCTTCTTCAACAGCGCCATCCTCAGCCAAGTCGCTGGGGGGCTGGGGGCCTTCCTCCAAAACGAGGGCCGCATCCGGCTGATCATGAGCTGCCACCTCAGCAAAACCGACCTCCAGGCCATCCAGCAGGGCTACACCCTCCGCGATGCCGTCGCCGCCCGCCTCGACGCCAACCTCACCCCACCCACCAACTTTGCCCAACTCAAACGCCTCGAAATCCTTAGCTGGCTGATTCAGAGCGATCGCCTCGATATCCGCATCGCCATCCCCCTGCGCCACGATGGCCAACCCCTCGACCCTGACGAGGCCATCAACACCCACTACATCTATCACGAGAAAGTCTGCCTCTTCACCGACGCCGACGGCAACCAGATCGCCACCACCGGCTCCAACAACGAATCCAGCGGCGGCTGGAACTTCAACGTCGAATCGTTCCACGTCTTCTGCTCCTGGGAGGGCGATCGCGACCTAGCCCGTGTACAGGAAGAAACGCTGCGCTTCGAGCAGCACTGGCACAACCAAATCCCTAGTGTCCGTGTGTTTGAAGTGCCCGAAGCTGTCAAACGCAAGCTGATCCGCTACGCCCCACCCCAAAAGCCCCTTTGGACAGCCGACGACGAATTCAACCAGCGCCCCCTCACCCCACAGGAGCGCGAGCAGCTAGAGATTCCCACCCCAGAGCCTGCCGAGGAGGTGAAGCCAAACATCCCCATTGATGAGGCCACCCTGGCTAGAGAGCGGGAGATGTTTCGGGCGATCGCCAACATCCACCAAGACCCCGGCTGCCTCAGCGCCTGCCTCAGATCCATCCCCATCCAGCCCTGGCCCCACCAAATCAAAATCCTCAAACGCGCCGCCGCCGAATTTCCCCGCAGCTTTTTGATTGCTGATGAAGTGGGCCTGGGCAAAACCATTGAGACCGGGCTAATTCTCCGCTACCTGCTGGTATCCCAAAAGGTCAAGCGAGTCCTGGTGCTGGCTCCCGCCAGCGTCCAGCCCCAGTGGCACGAAGAACTGCGCGAAAAGTTTAACCTTCACTTCTGGAGCTACACCCAGGGCGAATTCAAAGATCCCTACGGCCACACTACCCCGCCCACCGGCAACCCCTGGAATAGCCAAAACCTGATTCTGGCCTCTAGCCACCTAGTGCGCCGCCAAGAGCGGATGCAAGAACTGCTCGATGCCGAACCCTGGGATCTGGTTATTCTCGACGAGGCCCACCACGCCCGCCGCAAATCGCCCCAGGCCCGCAAAGACACCCCCAACCGCCTGCTGCAACTGCTAGAGCAGCTGCGCGATAAAACCAAAGCCCTGATTTTGCTGTCGGCCACCCCGATGCAAATTGACCCCATCGAGGTCTTTGACCTGCTGCATGTGCTGGGGCTAGAGGGCCATTGGGCCTATGGCGATACCTTCTGCGACTACTTTGCGTCGCTGGGCAGCAAGCCTGATCGCCACCTGCTGAACTTTTGGCAAACGATGTCTGCCGACTACTTTGCCCATGGCGGCCAGCCCTGCCCCCGCCTCCAGCAGCACCTCAACCAGCAAGACCGCATGCTGGCCAGCCGAGTGGAAGATGCTTGGCGGGGGCGGCTGAAAATAACCATCAACGATCGCCTCTTCCTACAAGACAAGGCCTTTCTCGCCGCCTCCCTACAATTCCTCTCCACCAACACTCCCCTCAAAGATATGATGTTCCGCCACACGCGGGATACCCTGCGGGAGTATTACCGCCTCGGTCTGCTAGAAAAAGACGTGCCCCGCCGCGAAGTGTGCGACAACGCCATCACCCTAGAACCCACCCGCGAAGCCGACCTCTACCGCCAAGTGAGCGACTACGTGCGCCACTTCTACCGCCTGGCCCAGAAAGAGCAGCGCAAAGCCCTGGGCTTCTTGATGACTCTCTACCGTAAACGGTTGACCAGTTCCTTCTATGCCATTCAGCAATCCCTCCAGCGCCGACTCGACTCGCTGATTACCCAGCAGGGCAGCAGCCTTACCGCCGATGACCTGGCGGATTTAGATGATGCCGACGATGCGGTGATCGAAGGGCTAGAGGGCTACATGGAACCCGTAGACCCTAGAGAAATTGAGCACCTAGAAGCCCTGCTGCGGCAATTTGAGAACACTGGAGAAGACACCAAGCTGGCTCACTTCATTGCCACCCTGCGCCAGGAGCTGGTGAACCGGGAAAGTACGATCGCCTTTACCCAGTACACCGACACCATGGACTTTCTGCGCGAGCAGCTGCGGGAACTCTACGGCAGCCAGGTGGCCTGCTACTCCGGGCGCGGCGGCGAACTGTGGCGCGATGGCCAGTGGGCGATCGTGCCCAAGGAGCTGATCAAAACCCGATTCCGCGATGGCGAGATCAAAATCCTGCTCTGTACCGAATCCGCCAGTGAGGGGCTGAACCTGCAAACCTGCGGGGTGCTGTTTAACTACGACCTGCCCTGGAACCCCATGCGAGTGGAGCAGCGCATTGGTCGCATCGACCGCATTGGCCAGCGATACCCTACGGTCACCATCCACAACTTCTACTACGACGGCACAGTGGAGGCAAAGGTTTATAGGAAGTTGCGCGATCGCATTGGGGCCTTTGAATCTGTCGTCGGCAACCTCCAGCCCATCCTGGCCCAGGTGCCCACCTTCATCGAACGGGCCACCATGAGCGTCGATGCCGAAGAAGAAGACGTTCTACTCTCGGAGTTTGACAACGTTCTCTCAGCTCCGCCCCAGCGTCCAGCCCTCGATGACATGGTAAAACGCGATGTGGAAGCCGACCTGCAAGAAATTCGGCGACCGCTGACTCCCTCTGCAATCAGCCCCGAGGTTGTGGAGGCGACATTCACCCAGTCGAACCTCCTTAAAGCTAAAGGAGTTCATTTTTCTCAAACAGACCCCAACATCTGGAAACTGGTCTATCAACAACAAACTTATTCGGTAACGTTCCGGCCCGAGGTGTTTGAGGGAAGCCCTTCCCTACGGATGATGACGTGGGAAGACCCTCTATTTGAAATGCTATTACTGGAAAGATTAACGAAATGAGTGGATATTGAATTATCCCTTCAGCCGCTTCTGCATCGTTTCCAGCTTCCTCAAATCCGCTGCCCGCTTCCGCCGCTGGTAGCGCTCCTTCGCTACCCCATTCACCGCCTGCATCGCCTTGGGGTGCTCCGCCAGGTAAAGGTATGCCGCCTCAAACCACACCTCCTTGGTGATCTTCTCATCCATACAGAGGTGGCGCAGGGCCTTATCAATCTCTTCTTCCAACCGGGTGGTCGTCCGCACTAGCTGCGGTAACTCCGCCTCATCATCTTGGCTAACAGACATACTGACGTCAACACTCGCAGACTCGCTAGAGTCACTATATCCCGACCCATTGCCCCCAATTGCCACCTGTTGAGGAGACTTCACAGGTAACTCTGCCCCCAACCCATCGGCACGGGGCGGCACACTCGGGCGCTGCCGCTGCATCAACCGTTCCAGCGCATCCTCAGCCATTCCCTTGCCCCTGCTCTAACGCCTCAATCACCCTGTACAGCGGATATTCCAGCTCCGCGTACCCTATTTCTGACAGCCGCTGCCCCTGCCGAATCGCTTGCTTGTAGCGCTCACTCTCCACAATTGATGGCAGCACCGGAATTGCCCCTGCCACCTGCTGCATAGCCGCTATGGCCTCTCGGCTATCCGTCGCCTGAGACCTACCAAACCACTTATCTCGAAACGGCAGCACCCCCAGAACCTGCCCTGTAAACGCCCGTATGCGCCCCAATTCCTCCAGCAATTCCAAACTACGCAGCAGTGAATTCACCCCCTTGGTCGAGGCCTCCGCTGGAATCAGCACCCATTCCGATGCCCCTACTACCGATAAGCAAATCTGGGTGCGCTGGGGCGGCGAGTCGATAATGCAAATGTCAAACAGCTCTTCCACGGCTTCCAGGCTGTGGCGCAAAGCCAGGGCTCCCATCCCGATGGTGGCCAAGTATTCCTGGGCCTTGTGCAGCCCCTCATCTGCCGGAATCAGAAACAGATTCGCCTTCGCCAGCGGATAGATCCCATCGGCTGTTTCCACCTGTCGCTTCAGTACCTCCAACAGGGTGGGTTCATTCGCCTGAACGTCATGGCCTAAATAAAAGGTCAGATTCGCCTGCGGATCAGCATCCACCATCAGTACCTTCTGGCCTCGGTGCGCCAAGAGCTGCCCCAGCAGCAGCGATACCGACGTTTTCCCTTGCCCCCCAGAGAGCGACAAACAACTTAACGTCTTCATAGCTGTGTTTCACTCCCAGTGCAACGCTCAGCCCTGATCACCATTAGGTGACTAGACTCACCAGGGACCATGCCGCCATTTAAGGCCGTGAATATAAATGCATCAAGACGTATTGACGTCAAGACATTTATTTTTGTGTCTGTAAATCAGTTTTCACATGATTTTGTCAGTTGAAGCTTGACTTTTGAGTTGAAAGTATCTGTGGCATAAGGGAACCGAAGGGATAGCCTTACGTCGCTTCGAACAATATCTTATAGATAGACACCGACTTGATCTATAGAGTTTTAAGACAGGTCTAATAGAACATATAAGTTGATGACAATTTTTTATTTTTTAGTGGCTATGTACAGCCCAGGTATAAAAGCTATCTTCTCATTTAAGTAGTTTCAGAGATTGCTCAATAGCTTGATTAACATCACGCAAGATTACGGAATAAGGCACAGTATCCATCATCTTGTATAGGCTTTAGGCATGGTCTTAAACCGCCCGAGTCGAGATTCACAATCTAAATTCCTATTTAACCCACTGCCAGAAAATATTGTTATATTGATCAAATCTTCATGCAATTTGAGTGGGATAGATCACTCATTGGTGAGCACGCGAGTCATGTCATCTGACTGATTTCAGGAGACTTCAACAATCAGTCGGACTCAATTTATTTGAGCCATGAAAACTCTCTACGTTTTTCCGTTGATGGAACGAATGGTAGGTCGGATGAACCCGCTTCCAGACCTGCCACCATTTGCCGTAGCGCTTCTATGTCTCACTCTAGATCTCCTCATCCATGGCCCCGCCTTACTGGTCGTGCTGGCGGTGGCAGGGTTGATCGGTATGGCTTGGAAGCAGAACATAACACCCTCTCGTTCCTTATCCAGACGGGCATCCAAAGCCCAGGGGGGCAGGCGAAAGACTGGGCGGCTCCTGGGTTTAGGGCTGTTCTGGCTGATCACTCTGCTCGCCTTTCCCGCTCAGGCCCAGTTCTTCGGTGGTGCCGAAACCTGGATGCAGAGCAACTTTGGGGCAGATGCGGGAGACGCAATTCCCCTGGTCTTTAACGTGCTGCGGGGTCTGTTTTTGCTCTATGTCGGCATCTCGCTTGTGCGGGTGATTAACGGAGCCCGCCAGGATGAGGATTGGCAGACTATTGCTCGAACCCCGTTAATCATCATCATTGCCGTCACCGCAGGTGATGTGCTGACCACACTAATCACCGGCTAGTTGTCGGTGTTTGGCCATTCAGATCGAGGGTGCAGCTCCAATTGTTCTTTCAGCACTGCTGGGCTGCTTATGGCATCTCAATTTCGTCCCGTTAACACCATCCTGGGGGCGCAACCCCGGTTAGGACCCATTCCGGCAGACCAGATCATTCCCTGGTTCTGCATCACGGGGGCGTCCTACCTGCTGGGCCGAGGATTCAGCCTCAGCTGGATTTCCATAGGTTTTATTGCCGCCTGGGGCATGTCTACCTGGTGGATTCTCACTGGGGGGCAGAGTTGGAAGTTCACCGCAAAATTTGTGCCGACTCCCACCTGGAGTCGCGGCTATGCCCGATATCTGAGGTTTACCCACGATGAAACAGACCATCGGCAAACACCGACTCAAGCTCGGCAACCAGTTCGTCAGCACGTTGACGCCCTTTGAAGATGCGCTCCACCTCGCCGCTATGCTGCGAATCGAGCTGCGGGGGCGGCAGGTTGGAGCCTACGTCCTCACGAAGGGCAAGAACCGGGAGCACCTCTGTTTTGTGTTTGGCTTCGACTGCCGGGGCATTCACAACACGTTGACCGATGAACAGGTGGAGACAGTCTTTGACCAGCTGGAATCGGGACTGAAGGATTTGCCCAACGGTGAGCGGCTGACGATTCATCTGGGGTCGTTTTCGGCGGACTGCAAGCGACAGCAGGATCTAGCCCAGCTCACCCAGATCGCCCCCAACCAGGCTCTCAAGTTCTTGCTCACCGCTGAACGGGCCAGGGTCCAACAGCTCACCCAGCAAGGCCTGCGCAAACCCAAGTTTCTGCGGCTGTACGTCACCTACACCGTGCAGAGCGGTGCCGAAGGAGCCCAAGACATGATCGAGAGGGTGATCAGCAGGGGCGAAACCCTGTGGAAGTCGTTTACGGGGGAGCTACGCCAGGCCAAAAACCAGCGCCTGCAAACGGTGATCACCAAGGCCTTTACCGATGGCTTTTTGCTTTGGGAGCAGGTGCTCTCAACCAAGATGGGCCTCTCGGTGAAGCCTCTGAGTGAACAAGATTTGTGGAGCCTGCTGTGGGGCCGCTTCAACGCCAGTGACCCCATCGACATTCCGCAGTTGATCATCCTGGATCAGGACGGTCTGCACGAGCAGGTCAACTCTGACATTCACAGCACCACCTTGCTAACAAGGGCAGGGGTGCCCACCGCCGGAAAAACCTGGGTCAAGGTTAAAGGACGGTATGTGGCTCCACTGACGTTCCTCGAAAAGCCCGGCGGCTGGGCTAGTGAATCAGCCCAACTCCGCTACCTGTGGGAGATCCTCTCCCGCGAGACGGTGGCCGATACCGAAATCTTTTGCCAGCTGACTCGGGCCAACGAAACTCTGGTGAAAACCACCGTGCAGCGGATGCTGAAGCAGTCAAACCTGACGGCTACGTTAGCTGAAGACAGTCACTCGGTGGATGTGGCCGCTGAGCTGAAGATGAAGCGCTCGATTGAGGCCCAGGAAGAACTCTTTGAGGGGGCTCTGCCCATTCACACCGCCGTTGTATTCCTGGTGCATCGACCGGATCTGGAGCAGTTGGATGAAGCCTGCCGCTATATCCAGAGCTGCTTTCGCCGTCCGGCCTGGGTAGAGCGCGAGCAAGACTACGCCTGGAAGGTGTGGCTCCAGACGCTGCCCATTGTCTGGGAAGCGCTGATGGCGACCCCCTTCGGGCGGCGGCAGCTCTACCTGACTGGCGAAGCGCCGGGGCTGATGCCGCTGGTAGTGACCCAGCCCTGCGACAGGAGTGGCTTTGAGCTGATTGCTGAAGAAGGGGGCCAGCCAATCCACCTGGATTTGTTCAACCAGCACCAGAACCTGGGCCTGTTTGCTACCACCCGAGCCGGAAAATCAGTACTGGTCTCCGGCATCCTTACCCAGGCCCTGGCTCACCGCTTCCCGGTCGTGGCGCTCGATTTTCCCAAACCCGATGGCTCCTCGACCTTCACCGACTACACCCAGCTGGTGGGCGGGGCCTACTTCGACATCTCCCGCGAATCTAACAACCTGTTCGAGCTGCCGGATTTGCGTCACCTGCCCGGTGACGAGCGCAAAGAACGCCTCGACGACTTTCAGTCGTTCCTGGAGTCGGCCCTGCTGACCATGATTGTGGGTTCGGGGGTCAATAGCTCGGTGATGACTCAGACCATCCGCTCGATTTTGGTGCTGGCGCTCAATGCCTTCTTTGTCGATGCCCCGATTCAGCGACGCTACCTGGAAGCGATGGAAGGGCGACTGGGCTCTCCAGCCTGGAGCCAAATGCCGACCCTGGCTGACTTCCTCGACTTTTGCACGCCAGAAACGCTGGAATTGCAACAGGTGGGCGGCAACATCGAGGCGGCCCTGAACATGATTGAGCTGCGGCTACGGTTCTGGCTCTCTAGCCGGGTGGGGCGAGCTATCTCTGCTCCATCTAGCTTTCCGACCGATGCGCAACTGCTGGTCTTTGCCCTGCGCAATCTATCTAACGAAGAAGATGCTGCTGTGCTGGCCCTTTCTGCTTATGCCGCTGCCCTGCGGCGAGCCCTGGAAGCCCCAGCGTCCATCTTCTTCATCGATGAAGCCCCGATTCTGTTTGAGTTTGACGAAATTGGAGCCCTGATTGGCCGACTCTGCGCCAACGGCGCTAAGGCCGGGATTCGGGTGATTATCTCGGCTCAAGATCCTGACACGGTGCATAAATCTCCCGCCAGCGCCAAGATCTTTCAGAACTTGACTACTCGCCTGATTGGTCGCATTCAGCCCATGGCGGTGGATAGCTTTGAGCGCATTCTCAAATATCCCAAGACCGTCATCAGCCGCAATGCCAGCGAGAGCTTCTTTCCCAAACGGGAGGGGATCTACAGCCAGTGGTTATTGGACAACAACGGCCTCTATACCTACTGCCGCTACTATCCCGCCTTTGCCCAGCTGGCCGCCGTGGCCAATAACCCCGATGAGCAGGCGACCCGAGACTTGGTGCTGCGCCATGCCCCGGATACCTTCACGGGCCTGGCGGAGTTTGCCCGGCTGCTGGTGCTCTCGATTCAGTCTGGAGAACCCCTCTCGGCGATCACAGAGCGCTGGTTTGCCGAGCGCAATCCCCATCCTGAAGTTCCCCTGTCTTCTTTTAACTCCTTACCTACTGGAGGTCATTCATGAACCCTCGCCTTCGCACTGCCCTCGTTCCCATTCTGGCTACCACCCTGCTAGTAGCACCGATCAGACCTGCCGCCGCCTCGCAAGTGGATACCACGTTCACCGATATCTTCAGCATTTTTCGCCAGGCCTTTGAGACCAGCAAAACCTACATCGAGCAGACCATTGCCGACTTGCTCACGCCGCTGCCTGGCGATCTAGAGGGCGTGATCCAAAACGCCCTGGGGGATCTGGGCCTGGTTGACCCCAATCGGGTCCGGTCAGCGATCTCAGAGGAGCTGACAACCATCCTGGAGGGCGATCTAGCCCAGTCCGACAGCATCTATGCAGGCCTTGAAACCGCCAACGAAGTTGACCGGCAGCTCACCCGCGCCCAGGTCGATGCGGTGCTAGGTCAGAGCGGACAGGCCGCCACCCGCGACAAAATCACCTGGATTGAGGACACTATCGGCCAGGTGCAGCAGCACGCTGACTCGGCCCAGACGGCTGTCTCTACCCAAGCGGCGATCAAGCAGATGGCGCAGCAAAACGCGCGTCAGTCAGAAATTCTCGGGGCGGTGCAGTCAGAACTGCTGCAATCTCGCCAGGACGCCCAGTTGACCAACCTCAACCTGGCCAACATGTCTCAAAACCTGGATCAAGAGGCCCGTGCCCGTCGCCTGCAAGCGCTGGGTAATGCCCTTGACACCCTGCAAATTAGCGCCCAAGCCCGTCTGTTCTAGACGTCGGTTAGTCATGACGTCAACTTGGATGTGAACCCCCATGCTGCTGGATTGGCCCATCTCACTGATCGCCCAGCTCCCCCGCGACACCGCCGACATCATTGAAGGCGGCGCTGTCGCGTCCGAAGCCGTGGCCGAAAGCTGGAACCAGCTCTGGGAGAGCGTGCTTCAGGGGGGGCTTTACTTTGCCCTGGCTCGGGTCGGGGTCTTATTCGCTGTCGCGACTTTGCTCTTGTTCATGACCCAGTGGACGCGGCAGATGCTGGAAGGGGAAAGCAGCCGAGCCTACGCCGACTTCATCTGGCCGCTGCTGGTGATTGTGCTGCTCTCTAACAACGGCGATCGCCTGGCGGCCATCACCCTGGACATCCGCAACTACATCAACCAGGTCAACCAGGACGTCTTGTCCTACACCGCTGCCGATATTCGGCTGCAAGAGGCCTATCAGGCGGCGGTCTTAGAGGGTTCGGTGGAGCAGACCATTATCCAGCGCCGCAACCAGTGCTACGAACTGCAAAACCCCGAAGAGCGGGCGAATTGTATTGAGCTGGCGGCGATTGAAGCCCGCGAGTTTATCGAAGACTACCGCGCTAGAACCGGCAATCCCAATGCCCTGTCCCGTGCGTTGGAGGCGGCTCAGGCCGGGGATAATCCCCTCGACTCGGGCCTGCGGTTTGGGGGAGCGCTGATGGGCTCAGGCTTTCAGACCGTGACCCGAGGCCTGTTGATGGCGCTGCATATTGCCTTTCAGTGGCTGATTGAAGCCTCGCTGTTGCTGACCGCCACCCTGGGGCCGCTTGCCGTGGGCGGCTCGTTGCTGCCGGTCGGGGCCAAGCCGCTGTTCGCCTGGCTGACGGGGTTCTTCTCTTTGGCCATTGCCAAACTCAGTTTCAACATCCTTTCGGGCCTGGTTTCCCTGGCGGTACTCAATGCCGGGGATTCCCATCCGCTGATTGCCCCATTCTTTCTGGGCCTGCTGGCTCCCATTCTCTCTCTGGCTCTGGCGTCGGGCGGTGGCATGACGGTCTTTGGAGCCCTCACCAGTACTGCTGGGGTGATCGCGGGGACGGGGGCCATGGGTGGCATCGCTCGTGCCCCTGGCTACTCGGGCCGACGTCGGGCCTACCGCGTGCGTCGCTGACCTCACTCATAAGGACATATCCCATGGTGCAGTTGATTGAGAAACGCAATACAAACTACCTGCCCCTGTTTGTCTTGGGCAGCGTGGGGTTGCAGCTGGTGATGCTGGTGGTTTTGTTTCTCCAGGCCGGTGCCCTGAGCCGTCTCAGCCGCCAGGATGCCCCCACCCTGGTGCAAATGCAGGACGGGCAGGCGATTCGAGTGGGCACCATGGGCTCTCGGGAGCGCACCCCAGAGACGATCCGACGCTTCGTCAATGACACCCTGGTGCTGATGTTCAACTGGAGCGGCAGCCTGCCTGCGACCACGGCAGAAAAGGCCAGCCAGCCCAGGGCTGACCCTGGCCTACCCATTGAGGTGGAACGGGGCAAACGCAATATTGCCACCGCCAGTTGGCAGGCCAGCTTTGCTTTTTCCGAAGACTTCCGCCAGGACTTCTTGAAGCGGGTGGCTGAACTGACGCCACCGGGAGTCTTCACGGGCACGAGTCAGGTGGTGATGGTGATCAACCACGTTGGGAGTCCCGAGGTGGTTGGGGAGGGGCGTTGGAAAGTGGCGGTGGTGGCCCATCTCTATGTCTTTAACGACGCCAATGCCCTGGGGCAAGCCATTCCCTTTAACCGGGAGGTGTTTGTCGAGGCCGTCACCGCACCAGCCGTGCCCGATGGCGACACCCCGTTGGAGCAGGCCATCTACAGCATTCGCCAAACTGGCCTGCAAATCTATGCCATCCGTGAACTTGAACGGGAGGACTTGTGATGACGACACCGAACAATCTGTGGGATGACCAAGAGATGGCCGACTTGGTGGGACTACACCTACCAGAACCTGCCGCTACCGAAGAACAGGCTGCTGATTATCCAGTTGCACCTACTGTCGCTGCTTCTGATCCAGAACCCCTTCTAGATGCTGAGGATATTGACGGGCAGGCCTTACGCGATCGCAAGCCCAAGCTATCCCTGGCGGCTAACCCTTTCACCAAGCTGGGTGTTGTCGCCGCTGGAACGGGTTTAGTGATCGGGGTTTTAGCGGTCTTCACCAGCGGGGTGATGAAAAATGACTCTCCACCGGCTGAGGAGGTGCAAGCCGATTTTCCAGACCCTATGGTCGAAGAAACTGAGGTGAGTGCTACCGATGACCGGGGCCAGCTGCTGACTGATTTAGCGATGGGGCGTCAGCAGGCTGAACTAGAAGCTTTGGCCAATGAAGAGCCTACGGCCCAACCGGAAGCGCCAACCGCCAGAGAAGCCCCAGAGTTTTCTCCCGCGCCTCCACCCCCGGCACGACCACCTCAGCCTGTTGCAGCGCGACCCGCCCCAGCACCGCTACCGCCTCGGCCAGCTCCAGTCTCCCCTGCTGTTTCAGCTCGCCCCATCGTGTCCCAACCGGTGGCCCAACCCGTCATCGATCCAACGGAACGATGGCTAGCGCTGTCCCATTTGGGGAGCTACGGACAGGGTAGTCCTTTGGCGCAGGAACCTTCTGCACCTCTAGTCACAGCAGCTCCAACGCCCGTCCCCGCGTCAGTGGCTCAAGTCAGCACACCACCTCCATCCCGAAACATCAACCATGCCGAAGAAACGGCCATTCTCCAGGGCCAGCCGGTGGCATTGCTCCCAACATCGCCCCTGCTGCTGACTGGAACCCAGGCCCCAGCCGTACTAGAAACGCCGTTGATCTGGGCGGCGGAGACAGATAGCCCCCAGTTCGTGGTGCAGCTGACAGAACCCTTGCTGACCGCCAATGGAGAGATCGGCTTACCGGCAGACACGTCGCTGGTGGCACAGGTGACCTCGGTGGCGGACAGTGGCCTGGCGCAGCTGGCGGTGGTTTCCTTCATTCAGGCCGGTCAGGAGATTCCGCTGTCCGCTGGAGCTGTTCAACTACGCGGAGTAGAGGGCACTCCCCTGATCGCTCAGAAGTATGACGACCCAGGGATGGATATCGCTCGCATGGATGCCACGATGGCAGCCATGGCCGGGTTATCTCGGGCGGCAGGGTTGGTGAATCGGCCCAAGACCTCCTCGGTCATTACCTCTGTTGGAAGCAGCGCGATCACCCAGGACACTGGGGAGCCTAATCTTCTGGCTGGGATTCTTGAAGGCGCGTTTGAGCAGCTCTCGGGGCAGATGGAAGCACGCAATCAGGCGGCCCTAGACGAAATCTTGAATCGCCCTGTTGTCTGGTATTTGCCACCAGGCACTGAGGTCGACGTGTACGTGAATCAAACGGTGGCGCTATGAAAACACCTTGGACTCCCTGGATTGTGATTGGGGCACTTTCTCTAGCAGGTATCTCCTCCCACCCCGCCCAAGCCCAGTCAGCCTATTCCGTTTCTGCCAGCCATGCCCAAGGATTAACTGGCAGCCAGTCCCCGGTCATCCACCTGTGGCCCGGCTATGGCACCAACCTGAGCTTTATTCCAACGAATGAAAGCATTGTGCGGGTGTGGATCGATGATCCGTCCCGAGTGGCCCTGGATTTTGACGAACCGCTCTGCCCCACCGTTGCGGACTCAGGCTGTGTCTCGGGGCGGCCCTCCGTCGTTCATCTGAGACGAGTTCAAGGGCTGTCTTTCGAGAATCTGCCCAGGGCCAGCGGCACACTGCTGACGGTGATCACTGAGACATCTGGAGGAGATCGCCGCCTCTACGAATTCCGCATCGCCTTTGGTACAGGCGAGCCCGACTACCACACCGTTGTGGTCAACCCCACCTCCCCTATCCATCCGCTCCTGGGGCCAGGGGATGTGCGCCGAGGGCTTCAGGTAGCTGAATCCAGAGGACTGATCGCTCAAAACCAGGACTTGTGGAATCGGCTGCAAACCTTTTTGCGGCTGGCCCAGGGTGGCCTCGCCGTGCCTGCCGCCGCAGCGCAAGCCGGGGTTTCTCCTGAGCTGATAACCCGCCTGGCGGAGTGGGGGGCCAGTGCCCGCGATGACCCGCCTTTGAACTCTACCGCTCTCTAGGTTCTCCACTCAGGTTAAAGCCATGAACCAATATTCTTTCAGGCGCAGGCGGCCATGGCGGCCTGTGATCGGGATTTTTGTTCTCATTTTGGTGATCGCGCTCCATGGCTGGCAGGTGCAACCGGCCCATTCCAGCCTCCAGCCGGGGTCACCTGTACCCGTGATTCAAGATCAGATCTTAGGCACCAAGCCCGACTGGATGCAAATTACCTTGCGCACCCTGCCTGCGGTGCTGGAGTCAGGTTCCTTCGAGGCTCCAGCGGATCTGATCCGTCTACTGGGCTACGACCCGTCGCGGGTCTGGCAGGCCGGTCAAACCGCTGATCAGTATATGCAGCTGGGCGATTTTCAGGAGAGCTTTCAACTCCAGCAGTTCTCGCTGTATGAGATCGCGGCTTTGGTAGGGCTGGATTGGCCTGCCCTGCGGCTGGCGGATTTTGCCCTGGTGGCCTGGCAAACCCTGGGGGACTTGGTGCAGGCGGTGCCGGATTTGGCCAACCGTCCTGTGGAGTCTGTGGCTCCGATCGCCGATCTGCTCAGGGGAGAAGTAGACCCGCAAACCGCGATCGCCGAGGTGCTCCAAGATGAGGTCTTGGCATCAATCAGTCTGAAAGACCTCAACCTGGAGCAGTACGGACTGGCTGATATTCCGGGGTTGATGGAGGCTCCGCTGGAACGCTTCCGCGACTGGCAGCAGTCGGTTATCGATCAGGTACCGGGTCTCGCCGATGTCCCATTCGCCAATTTTCCTAATCCCATCGTGGAGCAGGGCGTGGTGGTGGGCCAGGTGGATGTGGTGTTTGGCCCGGCGGAAGGCGATCGCACCAACACTATCAGCGGCAGCTATGTGGAGGGGTTCAATGTCCCCTGTGACGCTGACTGCGCCCACCTGGAAATCGGGCAACCCACGCTGGTGGAAGGCACCCAGTGGGTCTCCGGCAAGTACCAACAGGTGCGCGGCGGGCGCGGAGCCTTGGCCGCCGCCAACGGCGGGGTTGAACCCACCGGTCGCCATCCCTTTGGCAATGCGTTCAAGGTGGCGGTATTAGAGACCGATGAGGCCTCCGGTACCGCTGAAACCGGGCTGTATTTCCGCATGTGCGTCCGCAACCTGTTTATGGACTTGGGCTGTACTCCCTATTTCATCGGCCCCATTCCCTGGCTACCGGTGCAGGAAGAAGGCATGGTCTTCTTGGGACAAATCAAGGAAGGCCTTTCGACCACCGATTCAGCCGACGTTGCAGCGGCAAAAGGAATCGACCCGCAGACCGGGGAAACGAGGCCCACGCCAGCGCCTGCTGCCAGAGGTTCAGGATCGCCCGGCACCGCTACTGGACGATTCATTCACCCGGCACCGGGCTATGGCATCACCAGTAGTTTTGGCTATCGCACTCACCCAATCCATGGCGATCGCCGTCTCCACAGCGGCACCGATTTTGGCACCCCCACCGGCACCATCATTCGAGCGGCTGACGGCGGACAGGTCACCTTCGCGGGCATTAGTGGCTCTCTCACCAGCGGCTACGGCAGGCTCGTCGTCGTCAACCACGGCAATGGTGTAGAGACCTACTACGCCCATCTGCAAGGCTTTTTCGTGCAAGCGGGCGACATCATCGCCCAAGGCGAGCCGGTCGGTCGCGCCAACAGCACGGGCTGGTCAACAGGGCCGCATTTGCACTTTGAGGTGCGCCAGAACGGCCAGCCCCAGAACCCTATGAACTATCTCAGTTAAGGAGTGTAGCGATGAGACTTAACCGTACTGTCTTCGCAGGTTTAGCAGGCCTCTGCCTCCTGCTGGTTGGCTTAATCTCGATTGTGGGCCTCAATCTGGCTCGGGCGTCAGACCCCATTCCAGAGGCGGTCTACGACTGCCTGCCTCTCCAGACCCAGGCCACCAAACTCTGGGGCCTTGTTGAGACAGCCTCCGGCAGCTATCTCCTAATCGGGGCTGGTGAAGGCGAGACCTACCAGGAGGTATTGATTTACCTGGACACTCAAGCCGTCTGCCGGTCTCTGCTGCCGGAGGATGACCCGGTGCTGAGTCACTACATCCCCCTAAACTTGGCCCGTGAGTTAGCCCTCCAGCGCTACACCCAAGTGCTGCAAGAACAGGGCGGACGCGATGCCTACCAGCAGCAGCTAACCGAGTATCTAACGGCAGCCCCTGAAGGTACCCGCAGCCAGTTTCCTGAGGAATACCTTTGGGCGCTGGAGGAACTAGGCATTGAGCTACCGCCCAATAGCTATGAGGTGCTGCGCTGATGCGTTATTTCACTGAGGAACCCTCAACGTTGGGGCAGGTGGATTCCACCTCAACTCAGTCAATCTCTCAGTTGGTAACCTCACTCCAGTCCCGCCAGGGGCTCACCCTGCTCGGCTGTGCGGTGCTGATTGCTGCCTTCTCCCTGATGAGCCAAGGCAAGAAAGGTAAGCTCGCCACCAGTCGCTTTGGTGGCAGCCCAGAGAAGTCCGCCGCCCGCAAGCGTGCGGTACGGCAGATTCAGGAACACAAACGCAACGCGGTTTCTCTCTACATCGGCAAGCCCACTCGCAAGAAAGACGTTAAATCCCTTTATCTGCCCGACCTTCAGCGGGGCATTGCCGTTTGCGGTGGGCCAGGCTCCGGCAAAACCTTTAGCGTCATTGACCCACTGATTCGCTCCGCCCTCGACCAGGGTCTGCCGGTGGCCATGTACGACTTTAAGTACCCGACCCAAAGCGCTCGCCATGCCGCCTATGCCGCCAAGCTGGGCTACGACGTGCGAGTGCTGGCCCCCGGCTTTCCTGAGTCCGAGGTGTGCAACCCCATCGACTTCCTCCGCAGCGAGTCCGATGCCGAGATGGCCCGGCAAATTGCCACCGTGCTCAACAAAAACTTTCGGCTGATGACCCAGAGCACCGAAGACGGCTTCTTCGCCGCTGCAGGCGATCAGCTGACAGAAGCCCTGTTAATGCTAGCCAAGTCCACCCAGTACCCCGACATCATGACCGCCCAGGCGGTGTTAGGGCTCACCAATCTGGGCAACCGGGTGGCTGCCGCTCAAGGCATGAACAGCTGGATTCGGGTGTCTTTCAACCAATTGATTGGGGTCAAGGATGCCGAGAAAACGGCCAGCGGCATCGTGGGCAGCGCCAGCGAGACCTTTACCCGCTTCATGAAAGAAGGGGTGTTGGGGGCTTTCTGCGGCCAAACCTCTATCCCCTTAGATCTGACCGGCAAGCAACTGCTGATTCTGGGGATGGATCGGGAGCGACGGGATGTGGTGGGGCCACTGGTGGCCACCGTGCTGCACATGCTGGTCACCCGCAATGTGGCTCAGCGTCGGCAAGATCCGTTAGTTGTCGCCATTGACGAGCTGCCCACCCTCTACCTGCCCACTCTGGTGCAGTGGCTCAACGAAAACCGGGAGGACGGTCTAGCGGTCATCCTAGGCTTTCAAAATCTGGTGCAGCTAGAGAAAACCTACGGTCGCGAGCTGGCCCGCGCCATCTTGGGGGCCTGTGCCACCAAAGCGGTCTTCAACCCCCAGGAATACGAAGCGGCCCGCATGTTCTCAGACTTTCTGGGGGATGAGGAAATTCAGCACAAGCAAAAATCGCGGAATCGCGGCGGCGGCAAATCCAGCACCACCATCTCTGACCAGGAGCGCACCCGCAAGCTATTTGAACCCAGCCAGTTTCTACGCCTACCGCCGGGTAAATGCATTTTGATCAACCCCGGCTTTACCTCCCATGGGGAAGCGGGGATTCCTATTCAGCAGGCGATCAAGATTCCTAAAGCCGATGTGCAGGCCAGCGAGGGGAGCGAAGCCCTATGGGCCAAAATCCATGCTCGCCTGGTGCGCCGCAGCCCGCAGCGGATGCCCACTGCCGCTGATTTAGAAAAGCGGCGACAGATGGTGGAAGCGATGCTGCCGGAGCCCCAGGCCCCGGTCAACTCGGCCTACCCCGACCCCGCTGGCCTAATCGATAAATACAGCAGTTTGCTCTAGGAGAAACCCCGATGACGACAACGATTCAATCCCCTGATCTCATGCTGGCGCAGACCCTGCGGGCGAAGCTGCCTGTGGATACGGTCACCGCCCTGCTGGCTTACCCCAACATCGCCGCTGATCTGGCGTTGGTGTTAGATCAGCCGCCCCTGGGTGCGGACTATGTGCCCCGCGAGATTGAGTTGCTGTACGACGATGTGACGGTGTTTCACTGGCGGGATGGCCGGATTCATGCCCAGTGCGCCGATGTGGATATTGACTATACGCCAACCCTGGTGGAGTGGCTGATCGATGGCGACACCGCCTACTTTTCGGTTCAAGGGCTGGAGGTGATTAACCGTATCAAAGTCATGCCCCTGATGGAGTTAGAAGGCCTAGACCCCCTAAAGGAGGAACCATGCAAGCCGTAGTAAACCCTGGCGAAGCGAAACAAATCGAGCAGGATTATGCTCACACCACCCTGGCCTCTAGCGAAATGGCAGCGGCCACGGCTCAATCAACCGCCGAGGCTGTACAGGCCTTTATTCAGATGCTGCGCGAGCGGCTTCAGGCTGCTCGACAGAAGGAGCAAGACCCGGAAACTGAAGCACAGGACGCTCAGTCTGAGGATGCTGTAGATTTGCCCCAAGCCGTCGCTGAGCCCATCGAAATTAAGATGGGCCGTGAGATTGTCTACCGCGAGGGCTATGCCGATAAAGACCCCGTTAACAAGCTCAATGCCAACACGCTGAAGCTGCTCCAGGCGGCGGTAGATGCGCCTCCGCAGGCGGGCGCTGAGGCAACTGCTGGGGCCAAAGGGACGATCAACATCAAGGCCGGAGATGAACTGGTTTATCGGATGAGCAAGGGGGCAGTTGAGACCAACCGACTAGAGCCAGATCCAGTTGTTCAGGCGGAAGTACCTCAGGCGGAAGTGCCTCAGGCGGAAGCCTCCCATGAAGAGTCAATAGCAGCCGTTCCGCCTGGAGTCGGGGATGCTGTGTCTCCCGCTCCTATGCCCGTGTCTTCGATCAAAGCAGCAGCGGAACCCAAGGTGCCCCTACTCCAGAAGGTCGAGCCTGCCCTGTCTTTGGTAGAGCCAGAAAATTTACCACCCGCTAGCCAGCCTGCGCCTACCCGAGTTGCAGCTCAGCCCCTGGCCATGGCCTCGCCCAGGGCAGTCTCCATCCTCAACGTGATGGAGCGCCAGAACCAGCAGGTGGTAGAAAAAGCCACCCAGAAATGGATGCAGCAGACCACTCGGGTGATGCGGCGTTCGTCCCAGCAGTTAACCGAGCGGGTGGTGGCTCTGGCTGTAAATATCCGCCGTCGGCAAGTCGCCTCCACAGCGGTGGATTTGCTCCAAAAGTACGGGACTGCCTACAGCTCTGGCCGAGGCTTCTATGTAGCGGAGAACTACGTGGTCAGCTCCAAGGGCCGCATGGTCACTGTCTCAGACCGCGAAGGCATCGAGTTAATGACGGCTCGCAAAACTCGCTGGGGGCTAGACATCCTCAAAAACGACATGGTGGTGTCCCAAGAGGCAGACTTTATGAAAGCCCGCCAGCAGATCCAGATCCAGGGGGTGGATGGTCTGTCCCCAGAGCCTCCCATGCGGGTACGGCAATTGGGCAACCTTGCACCAGCGGGCGACATGGGCATCACCCGTGATCTCACTGCCCTGGCTCTGGCTAAAACCGCCCGCAAACTGCTCGATGTCACCGGCAGTCGCCCCAACGTGCAGGGCAAGCGAGTGTTTCAAGGGGGCAGCCAGTACCGGATTGAGGAGACCCCCAACAGCCTAAAAATTCAGGCGGGAGAGCGGGGGGCAATTCTCAGCATCGACAACGGCAAAATCAAATCTGATCTCACGTCTAAGGACATAGCCTACTTTCGCTTTATTGATCGGGAACTGAGCCAGGACTTGCAGCTCCACCAACCAGCAAAAGTGACACCCCTGAACAGCCGACAACGCAGCCGCGCCGTGGGCATGGCCATGGGTGAGTAGGAATGGTAGAAGACGCCCAACAGCAGCTCGTGAACCACTTCACCGCCCACTTTCTGGGGGATGAAGGGTTTACGACAATCACCGCCGCCCGGCAACAGGCGGCGTTGGTGTTGGGCACGCCGGTCAACCCCGGCACGGCGCTGGCGAAGCAGGTGGATGAAGCGGTGGAGGGGGCGCTGGTGCGAGCAGCCCAGGGGATCCTTCAAACCTCAGCCACCCCCCGCGACGCCTATGAGCGGCTGGTCGAGTTGCATAACCGACAGCCAGCCCTAAATGTGCGCTCCTCCACCAGCGTTTTGCAGCAGGCCTACAGCACGCCGATTCCCATCGCGTTTTTGGCCTCTACCCTGGCTGGCATTACCCCCGAGACCATCGTCTACGAACCTTCTGCTGGCCATGGCGCATTGCTGGTGGGAACTGACCCCACCCAGGTGACCGTCAATGAACTCAATCCAGACCGCGCCGCTGACTTGCGGGCTCAGGGGTACATCGTCACGGAGTGGGATGCGGCGGAGTATCAGCCGGAACGTCTGCATGACGTGGTGATCGCCAATCCACCCTTTGGCGCGGTGCGAGATGCTCAGGGGCAACGTAAACGGTTCAGTTTGCCCGGCAACCTGCGGGGAACGACTCAGATTGATCAGGCGATCTCGTTTCAAGCTCTAGGGGCGATGAAGGACGATGGTCGCGCCGTGCTGATCCTGGGCGGCAAGCTGGGGGTGGATGAAGAACTGCGGTCTGAGCGCTACAACAGCCTGGAAAGTCGAGGTTTCTTCTATGCCCTATATCAGCAGTACGCCGTTACCCAACACATTTCTATCTGGGGTGACCTGTACCGCAAGCAAGGCGCGGGTTTTCCGATTGATCTGATTGTGATTGAAGGCCGAGGACAGTCTGAATGCCCGTTACCGGCTGCTGATGTCCCGGTTATCTACAAATCGTTTGCTGAACTTAAGGAGTTGATTCCCCATGAACCTATCCACCACGCCCGTTTCTCCCTGGACGTATCCATTCATGACCAGCCAGTACCCCAGCTTTCCCAACCTCTGGACGCTGGAGGGCCTGGGAACACTGTTCATCGTCAGGGTGCCACCAGCGCTAGAGCAGCTGAGCGAAGCGACTTACCTGCAGCTGATGCAAACTCGGCTGGACAGAATGATTCAGGACTCGGTCTCGGAAACCTCCCAAATCGAGACGCAACAAGGGCTGGCCACGACTCTCAGCGAATTGGACTGGGCTCAGGAAATTCCGATACTGGAGCCGGACGAGGAGCCGGACTTGGCTCTGGAGTATTGGCGGCAGCAGTGGGCGGAGACCTTGATTCGGAGCAACTGGCGGTTTCAGGAACGACTGGGCCACTACGGGGGGATCTTTCCGGTAACGCCCGTAACCCCCAGCTACCCGGATTACCTGGACTGGATCAGCCTGCACGACGAGACCACGCTAGAGGCGTGGCTGGCCGAACTGAGCCTGTAAAACCTCACTCAGAACTCACCATGAATACTCCTCTTTCAACCGGCGAGGCTGTGGCACCGTCGGCAGACACGTATGATGTCCAGCCCCGGCAGGTGGTCTATGTACCCAAGAGCAAGGGCTTTTCGACTCAGACCCTGATTCCCTTCAACATGGCCAGTGCGGCCCAGCAGGCGCTGGAGCACTTCGAGCATCACCACGGCGACATTGATGAGTACCTGGCCACCCGACTGGGCTATGGTTCTGTGTCCGAACTCCACGGCTACTTCAGCGCTGAACAGGTCGATGCCTCGGCCCTGGCGATCAGCAACATTGAGCGGGGGGCGGGGTTCATCACGGGCGACCAGACCGGCATCGGCAAGGGCCGCATCTGTGCCAGCATCATGCGTTACGCCCAGCAGCAGGGCAAGATTGCGCTGTTCATCACCAAGGACAAACCCCTTTACGCCGACATGATGCGGGATGTGGGGGATATCGGGATGCGGCGGTTTACGCCCTTCATTACCGATAGCGGCACCGAGATTCCCTTGGCCAATGGCGCGGCATTGAAGACCGCTGGGGCCGCCAAGCAGCAGGCGGAAATGCAGGCGATGATTCAGCAGGGCAATCTGGGCCGCTACAGTGCCGTGTTTACCACCTACAGCCAGCTTCAGACGGTAGGAAAGAAAGAACCTCTGCGCCGCACCTTCCTGAGGCGGATGGCTCCCAATGCCATCTTGATTCTCGATGAGGCCCACCAGGCGGGGGGCAGCAAGGGCGGGTGGAAGGAAGCTGGGCCACCCGACCGGGCCGACTTTGTGCGGGAGTTGATCGATCTGTCGTCGGGGGTGTTTTATTCCTCGGCCACCTACGCCAAACGGGCCGAGGTGATGGATCTCTATGCCCGGCGTACCGATTTGCGGTTGGGTGTTAGCAGCATGACGGCGCTGGAAAATATCCTCACCCGTGGAGGTGTGCCCCTCCAGCAGATTGTCGCCAGTAAGTTTGTCGCTTCGGGGCAAATGCTCAGGCGGGAGCGCTCCTATGAGGGCATTTCGTTTCAAGCCAAGACGGTGCCGGTGGATCGGGAGGTAGCGGACGACTTCTCGGCGGCGATGCGGGCGATTAAGGACTTTGACCGGGCGAAGCAGAAGGCGGTCAAGGCGATCAGTAATGAGGCGAAGGCGGAGGCTAAAGCGTTAGGTGAGGATGGAGCGATTGGCGAGGTGGGAGCCAGGAGTACCAACTTCACCTCGTTGATGCACAACTGCATTGAGCAGGGATTGCTGGCCCAAAAGGCGGATGCGACGGTTGAGGAAGCCATTGCGGCCCTGAATCGGGGCGAAAAGCCGGTAATTACCGTGGCCAATACGATGGGCAGCTTCATCCAGGCCTATGCGGAGTCCCGTGATTTGAGCCCTGGGGACGGGATGAACTTGTCCTTTGGGGATCTGCTGGAGCGGTATCTGGAGCGATCTAGGGACGTGGTGGTGACAGACTACCAAGGCCACTCCACTCGGCTGCGACTCAGCGATGAGCAATTAGGCGGCGATGCCGTTCTGGCCTACGAGGAAGCGCTGGGCTGTATTCAAGAGTCCGACTTCAGCGGCATTCCCATCAGCCCGATTGACTACATTGAGCAGCAGCTAGAGCGGGCAGGCTACCGGGTTACCGAAGTCACCGGGCGGACGGCGGGCATCGAGTATGGGGCCGATGGATCTATGGCCTACAAAGTGCGACTGGGGGAGGAAAAGAAGGCCAAGGGCAAGATCGATGCCGTGGCCCGGTTCAACGCCGGGGATGCCGATGTCATTCTGTTGAACTGCTCGGGGTCTACAGGGATTTCGCTCCATGCCTCAGAGAAGTTTGCTGACCAGCGGCCTCGCCACATGATTGTGGCCCAGTCGGAGCGGGACATCAATGTGTTTATGCAAATGCTGGGACGGGTGCATCGCACCGGACAGGTGGCGCTACCTGCTTACACGCTGCTGATGGGAGATCTTCCAGCGGAAAAGCGTCCAGGAGCAATTCTCTGTCGCAAGATGGCGAGTCTGAATGCCAACACGACAGCGGCACGGGAGACCGATATCTCGCTGAACACCGTCGTAGATTTCATGAACCCCTACGGCGAGCAGGTGGTGACGGAGCTGTTGGCGGATGACCCAGACCTCAATGCCAAGCTAGATTTCCCCGCTGCTCAAATCGGGAACGATGCCTCGGATATTGCCCTGATCAAGAAGGTGACAGGGCGGATTCCGCTATTGCCGATCGCTGAACAAGAAGCCGTCTACAGCCTGATCGAATCGGAGTACCGCGACCTGGTGGATCAGGCCAGGGCGATGGGGGAGAACATTCTGGAGGCAGATCAGCTGGATTTGGAGGCCAGGCCGCTGGCTCGGATGGAGGTGATGGCCGATGATAGCGAGATAGCCAGCGAGTTCACGGGGCCGGTGTATCTGGAGTTGGTGGAAGCGAAGAGTGAGAGCAAGCCGCTGACCCAGCTCCAGGCGATCAATGCGGTTCGCGAGTCGGTGGGGTTGGCGGAGGTGAATTCGGTAGAAGCCCATGACCCAGATACTCTGGCCACCCAGGCGAGGCAGCAGGTGGCGGCGACAATTACCGAGTTGGAAACGCAGACGAACCAGTATCGGCAGGCGGCAGTGGCCCAAAAGCAAGACAGTAAGGCGATTGAAAAGCTAAATGACCGCATTGAACAGCAGCTCACGCATGTCTCTGGCGTGCTGGAAACCTTCGTTCCAGGGACACCGCTCCGGTTGGTGACCCCGGCTAGCAAAACTATTCTTTACGGGGTGGTTGCGGGGGCTGATGCCAAGAAGCGATCGGGCAGTCCAGCGGCACCCAATCGCTGGAAGCTCAGAATTCTGGTCGCTGATTCAGCGAGGCAGATTACGGTGCCCTTCTCCAAGTTCAACACGGGTCGGAGCGGATCGCTCGATGCCACGGTTCAATCCGAAGACTGGTTTGGCAATAGCGTCTATTCCCTGTTCGACATGCAGCAGGAGGCGGGGCGGGTCAACCGGCAGATCTTCACCGGCAACCTAATTAAGGCGTTTGAGAAGTATTCCAACGGCAAGCTGGTGAACTACACCGACTACCGAGTCGAGGTCTGTCAGGGGCTGATCATGCCCAAGGGCTTTGATATTGAGTCGGAGCTGACCAAAGAGCCAGTGGCGTTTAAGGAGCCGCAGCAGGTGTTCAGGTTCCTGACGGAGCTGACCAACCGGAAAGGGACGGTGAAGACCCTCGATGAGTTGTTGTTGCTGAAGCCGCAGCAGGCGGGGGAGGGGTTTACTCTGCAAGCGCCGAAATCGAAGGAGTCCGGCGGGCGGTACTACCTCGATGAAGAATTAATTGCAGCGGCGGGGTCGGATTTTTATTCGGTCGCCGATCGCATGGAGGTCGTCATCCCACCAGAGCGGTTAGAGCGGGTGCTGGGAGTGGTGATGCACCAGCGGAACTATACCCTGGCGGCATTTGAGTTTAAGGAGGTAGCGCGGCAGTTGATGGGGGTATCATTGCCAACGTTGGAGAAAGTGGAGGTGGAAGCGGTCAAGCCCCCGGTTGTTTCTCAGCCGGTTGTGCCTGCAAGCCAACCCAGGTCAGAGCCGACAGTGGAAAGGCCTGCGGTCGAAACTCCGGTGTCCCCGCCCGTACCCAATCACCCCCCGATGGGTCAACTGGAGAAACGGATTCTACGGTTTTTGAGGAATGCCGGGATTGAGCAAGACGTCATGGCCTCCCAAGACTTTCACCTGCGAATTGAGAATGAGCCATTCATTCCGTTGGTGGTGGAGCGCCAGGGGGATGAGCTGTACCTGACCCATTACTTGACCCAGAACGGGGATATGTTCATCGACTCGGAGATGGTGTTTCGGGTGCGGGGCGAGGGGCACATCGAGTTTAAGGAGACGGCGGTGCAGAGTCTGCGGGGTGGGGAATCGCGGATTCCAGATCGCGCCTTTGCCCAGATTTTCTCCAAAAACATAGTGCAGCAGGGGTTTGCAGAATCGGCAAAAGCCCAACTCCAGGCCCAGGCGGAGCCCAAAGTTGAGGCGGTTGAACCTGAAGAGGATCGCGCCTCGATGCCGAGTGATATGCGGCAATATTTGGAGGTAAAAGACCAGTATCCCGAGGCGATCGTGCTGGTGAAGTCGCCAGATGACCGGTTTTATGAGGCATTTTTTGAGGGCGCTCAGCCCTTGATCGAGCATCTGGAGATGATTGGTACCAGCATGGAGTCTGGGGTGAAGGAACTCGGACGGGTACGAGTGGCAGGGTTTCCGGTGCAGAGTTTGCACAAGTATTTGGACAGGCTGACCCAGCAGGGGGAGGTGGTGATTGCGGAGGTAGAAGGGGCGATCGCCGTCCACCCCCATCAACGCCCAGAACCAATCCTGGAAGAACCAGCCCCAGCTCCTGTCGAACATATTCCAAAGCCCCAGTCCTCAGCACCAGCGGTTGAAGAACCTGAATTTCAGGTACAAAACCTATTTGACCTCGACCAGTTCAATGGGGCTCACCAAAATGGACATAAGGAGCGCCAGACTGCCGATCCAGCCTGGACTAGCGTGGCGGAACAACCTCAACCAACAGCGCCAGCATCAGAGGTTATTACAGCGCAGCCTACGGGATCATTGATAGCGCCTACGGTTCCAGAAGTAGCTGACAAGAGGCAACAGGCAAATAATGGAGCCCCGGAGTCCCCAGAACCGTTACAGCATTCAGCCTTAGAAACCCTACGCGACTGGTACCGAGCTGCCCGCGATTTGGGCCACGACCCACTGCACCTGGAACAGATCAAGCAGTTAGGCCTCTCAGCCAAACAAGCCAATGGCAACGGCTTTGACCTCGCGCCAAACCTACAGCAGTCGATGGCTCAGGATCTAGCCCAATATCGGGCATTGCAGCAGCGCGGAGAATACGTGGCCCAAGCTTCCCAGAAAATTTTGTCGGTGATCGGGCAGACCCGAGGCCCCCATACCCAGTTTCGTGGCAAAGTTTATGAACTGAAGCAGACCGCTGACCGGCTGACCGTCCGCCGAGTGACGCCTCAACCCCAAACCATTTTGGAAATGGCCCAGGGAAAAATTCAGTGCACGGTAGTGACGGCTGAAGACTGCCAGCGGTTTCAGCGATTTGTGCAGCGCCTAGAATCAGACCGTGTGCCCACCCCGACCTCAGTAGGACTTGAACGATGATGACCCTGGCCCCCTTGCCCGCCGACTACCGCCCCCAGTCCATCGTGATCTTGTGCGATGGGCAAAAGGCCGTGCATGTGGAGGGCAACGAAATGCAGCTCGATGTGGAGTGGACAGCGGAGTGCGAATCCGATCGCCTGGAGATGTTTTGGGATGGGGTACTGGTCTATGCCCTGGTGAACCAGCAGATCACGGTCAACCGATTGGAATTGGTCACTGGCGCTGTCCACCCCATGGAATGGATCTTTCAAACCCCAGCGAGCCAAGCCGATGAACCCAGTCCTTCGAGCCACGTTTGATTGGCTCCGGGAGCAAGGGTTGCCGCCGCTACCCGTTGCCCCAGCCCAAGACCCGACGCACTACCCAGCCCGAGATCGCGATGGCAGCCTGAAGCGCGACAAAGACGGGGCTCTGGTGCCCGCTTTTACCGGCAAGAACCCCAGTTTTTTGGATCAGCGTGGAATTCCTCACCTGATTCGGCATACCCAGTATCAGAATCGGTTGCCGACTGCGGCAGAGCTTCAGACCTGGTTTGCCCACCCTGATAACGGCATTGGCACCTTAGGTGGTTGGCACAATATTATTTGGATTGATGTGGATGTGAAGCAGTTTGAGTCGCAGCAGGCCTGTGATCAGCGGATTGCCGATTGGCTGGGCCAATCCCTGCTCTTACAGCAAACCTTTACCGAGCGTACCCACAGCGGCGGCTGGCGGTTGGCAGTGCGGGCTCACGAAAAGACCTTTACCAATTTCTCGCTGGATGGGGTGGGCGGCCACCACATGGGGGAGGCTCTGGGGCAGGGACGCTTCACGGTGCTCGCGCCGACAACTGGCCCGAGTGGGAATGCCTATGTCAATGTGCAGCGGGTGCCACCGGTTTGGGTGGAGCGGCTGGATGCAATCGGGCTGTATCCGGTGAGTGGTCGAAGAAAGCAGAAGCCATCCCGTCAGGCTCGCCCCCTAATTCAGTCGCAGCCTGCCCAACTGGGAGTCTTGCGGCTGGAGGAGCTGGCCGCAGCGAAGGCCCAGGCGGTGCTGCATGGAGATAGTCCGTTGGAATCGCGATCGCACTCGCTGACCTTTGCGCTGCGGGAGTTCTACGGGTGGGAAAACTGGACCGCTCAGAACCGGGTGCCGATTAGCGGCAATGCGGAAGAGCTGGCGCGAGCGGGTGGAGCAGCGTTAGGTATTGATGAAGATCGCATTGATCGCATTATCCAAAGTGTTCCAGATCCAGCAAACTGTTCTCCTGCTGTCGTCTTTACGGATGGCGAAGTCAGTGCTTGGAAACGTGTCTGGAAATTAGACCAACAAGCCTATCGTGATTTCTGCCCTAAAACAATTAAGCAAGATATTGTGGCATTTGCTGAGAAAACCTATGACCAGCTTCGGCAGTCTAGGTCGGCAAACAGCTATCAGCGTCAACACGATACCGGCTCTAAGGCAGTTGTGTCGGGAGGCCATGGCAATCAGAACATACTTACTTTATCTGCGGAGATTGAGGTATTTGCGAATTATGCCTGGCAGATTCTAAATCACACCAGAAGTCAATCGACTTCCTATAAAGATTGTTCTAGTTCAGAAAAGCCCAAGCAGTATGTACAGGGGCGAATTTACCAAATAGCAGCAGAAGGACAAGAGTTGACTGTCAAGGCCCAAGGACGGGGAATAATTCTGCGATCGCAGGGTAATGTGATTGCCTCATCGAAGCTGACTATGTCTGATTTGAGCCGATTTCGGGCTGAAACGGTGCGCCTTTGCCGCAAGACATGGGTTAGTCCCATGCATTCTCGTCCTATGAATACTCGAGAGCTAGAGTAAGAGGGATAGGATGATATCCGGAATCTGAAAAAAAGAATAACAGGGCACTGGCAGCAAAGATAGCAGTAGTTTGAGTGATGACAACGTATAGGTGCTGTCAAAAAATGGCTAGCTTCTGTTGTCCCAGGCTTTGTCCGATAGGAGATCTCGCATGATCAAATTTGCTTGCGCTTACTGGTGGGCGATTGTAGCCACATTAAGATGCCACTAATTAGCAGCGTCAAGAGACCCAACGCATTTAGAAATGGGTAAACAAGATCTAGATTGATTTGACCAAATTTGCCCCGATGCAACTCTAAAAGCCAAAGAAAGTCGTTAGCACGATCGCTCGCGACAGCTAGTTGAAACAACATTCCGGTTGTCAACGTCAACAATATCGGCAGTATCATCACTGGAACCAGGGCTCGATGTAGTTGTCGCAGACGAGCTTGATTAAATTTCATAGTCAAAGATAGCTATATGTCCTCAGACCAGAACGATAATACGACTACCACCAAGATCAAGATCGCAGTCGTTTCTTCAGAGACGCTATCAGAAAGGGGCCTGCAATAATGACTCCCAGCAAAGATTCTCCTAAGCCTATAGAAAACCCTTCAGATACACTCGCACGGGAAACGGGTTCTGATGGGGATGCCTGAGTCACTGGAACTTCCTGTTTGGGCGCTTCACTGCCAGCTTCCATGGGCATGTCAGAGGAAGCATCTGCCGCTGCTTCAGACGATGGCATATGATGTTCTCCTGCAGCTGGAGTGGCGGTCTGTTCAGCCTCATCACCATGGGAGCCAACATGAGCTAGAGCCTTCCGAGTCAGCAGCAACTGTGTACCTTGGGCCGTAGCACCGATTCCAGCTATTTTCCAGGACCGATTGTTGTTCTGAGCCATATATAAACTCCTTTACCTGTATATCGTTACACACACTTTACTAACCAGTACAGATCTTGTCTGTCGCTGCTAGATCATGAGCTTGCAGTCATGCCTTATCAAATATCAAAGCATTAACGGAATACCCCATTTGCCAGCCTCCTGCGAAACCGTTCGTACAGAGCTTTGCACCTGAAGATGAAATGGGGATGAAATTCAACTGGGTTCAATGCCATAAACAGTGTGTGAAGAGAACGATGCCTGAGTAACACACTTGAACTAAATCTAAGTGAAAAACTTCAATACTTTCTGCAAACAGTTAATTTATCAAAGCCTTGGAAGGTCTTAAAGACTACTTATATGATTATAGCGTCGCAAGAAAATAAATTTCTGCCATTGCTAAAAGCTCCTGAACAGGTTTTATTTCACTTCCATTTCACTATTGCTGAATATCATGCTTAATTGAACGCTAAAGGTTGTTGAGCCCGAAGCGTTGAATCTCCTAGCTTGATAGGATACTTAGATGGCGTTCCTTAATAGACGTAGTTTTTTGCGCTTTACAGCAGGCGCAGGTTTAGGTGTAGGTTTGAGTTCTCTCTTGCCAGCGTATGCGAGACAAGGAGCATCTCTAAGTGAGATCGGCGAGGACATAGTTTATCCTGGCGTAATCGACCTACAGGTTCAGGAAACGGCCATTAAACTTGGTGGCCAAAATGCAAAAGCCCTTACTACCAATGGCTCTATACCTGGCCCTTTAATTCGCTTACGGGAAGGACAAACCGTTTCTATTAACGTCACCAATCAGCTTAACGAAGATACTTCGATTCACTGGCACGGGATTATTCTGCCTCCTGAGATGGATGGTGTACCTGGAGTTAGTTTTGCTGGCATTAAAGCCAGACAAACTTTTACTTATCAATTTCCGGTCACCCAGAATGGCACATATTGGTACCACAGCCACAGCGGTTTGCAGGAACAACAAGGGCACTTTGGGCCAATTATTATCGATCCAACCGAACCAGAGCCCTTCGAGTATGACCAAGATTATGTGGTTATGCTTTCCGATTGGACCTTCGAAGATCCCCATAGCGTTCTGGCTAACCTGAAACGCATGTCTCCTTATTACAACTATCAAAGACGGACAGTAGCCAACCTGGCTGAAGATGGCGACTGGAGAAGGATGCGCATGGACCCAACAGACATTGCGGATGTCACTGGAGCAACGTATACCTATCTGATGAATGGAATCGAGCCAGATTCTAACTGGACAGCTCTATTTCAGCCAGGAGATAAGGTTCGGCTCCGGTTTATCAATGCCTCTGCAATGACTTATTTCGATGTGCGCATTCCTGGTCTCAAAATGACCGTTGTTCAAGCAGACGGGCAAAATATACAACCCGTAGCCGTCGATGAGTTTAGAATTGCCGTTGCAGAAACCTATGACGTTATTGTAGAGCCCCAAACTGAGCAGGCCTATACGATTTTTGCCGAAACGATGGATCGCAGCGGTTATGCTCGCGGTACTCTAGCCGTGCGTGCAGGGTTGGAAGCATCTCTACCCGAACGACGCGAACGGCCACTGCGTACGATGGCCGACATGGGAATGGATCATGGTTCAATGGGTGCCGATTCGCCGACCATGGATTCCAATATGTCTTGCATGAGTAGCGATGCCCCCATGAATAATGACATGAGTGGGATGAGTAGCGATGCCCCTATGAACCATGACATGAGTGGGATGAGTAGCGATGCTCCCATGAACCATGACATGTCTTGTCCGGGCAACAGTTCTATGGTGCCCCATGGTCCTGATAGCCATGGCTCAGGAAATTCTGGCGTTCCTATGATGGTAGGAAGTCGTTTGCATGAACCGGGGACAGGTCTAGAAAATACTGGAACTCGTGTTTTGGTTTACACCGACTTGCGAAGCGTCAACCCAGGATATGACCAGCGACAGCCAGAGCGAGAACTAGAGTTGCACCTTACCGGCAACATGGAGCGATATATGTGGTCCTTTGACGGTAAAAAATATTCTGAAGAGAAAGAACTTACCTTCTACAACGGCGAACGCCTACGGCTAGTATTTGTGAATGACACCATGATGGAACACCCCATTCACCTACATGGAATGTGGATGGAAGTAGATAATGGTGCAGGGGAATACAAACCTCGCAAGCATACTATTAACGTTAAACCAGCCGAAAGACTTCCCGTAGAGGTTAATGTTGATGCCCCTGGTAGATGGGCTTTTCACTGCCATTTGCTTTATCACATGGAAGTTGGCATGTTCCGCACCGTAGCGGTTATTGACCGCCCAGCGGAGGTGGGCTAAATGTTGAATAATATCCAGCGGAAATTATTTTTTGCTCTAGCTACATCGGTTGGACTCGCAGGTATCGCTGGTTTATCGCTTCAAGCGGTTGCGATGCCTCAGGGCATAAGCGGTACTACTACAGCTACGAGCCATTGTCGCTTCTGCACTCCTGTTCCAGATAAGCCGGACACGAGTGCAGAAGCGACAATGGCTCATGATACATCTTATCCGGCTAATTCCTCAACGGAATCTAATAGCTTCGAAGAGCTTCAATTAGAGAATTCTAGCGAGCTAATAATAACTGTTAGTGAGCAGACTGAAGTACTTAGTATCGATCAGTTTTCGCTGGTGCCTGCGATTGAATTATCTTCAGCAGCAAAGGCTACCATAAGTCAAGATTTAGATGCTCGTGTTCCCGAAATTAATCAGGCTTTACAGCAATCTCCATTATTGGGACAGTCTAATGCTCCAGAAGTAGACACAGACGAATGGCCTGAGCCTGTAGAAGACAGTCAAGTTTTCTCGTATTTCTTAATCGATCAGCTAGAGTATCGATTTAATGAAGGGGAAGATACATTCAATTGGGACGCTATCGGTTGGGTTGGGGGCGACTATCAGAGACTCTGGATTAAAACAGAGGGAGATGTCGGTCTGAACAGTGACGATGGAGAGGCAGAGCTACAGCTTTTATACGGTAGGCTAATTGCTCCTTTTTGGGACTTTCAGGCAGGGATTCGATACGATCAAGTGTACAGTTCCGAAGGTGGTCCGGGGCGTGCGTTTGGCGTAATTGGGTTTCAGGGATTAGCACCCTATCTTTTCGAAATAGATAGCTCTTTATTTGTCAGTCAAGAAGGAGATATTTCTGCAAGATTTACTGCTGAATATCAGTTTCTTTTGACCCAACAACTTATCCTGCAACCCGAGTTTGAAACAAATATTGCGCTTCAGAAGGTGGAGGAGTTTGGTGTCGGTTCAGGTCTTAATGATATTGAGCTAGGGCTGCGTCTACGTTACGAAATCAATCGCAGATTTGCGCCCTATTTAGGCATTAGTTGGACCCAGAAATTTGGTGAAACAGCAAATTTTGCTAGAGAAGAT
Organism: Nodosilinea sp. LEGE 07088; assembly: GCF_015207395.1. GTDB lineage: Bacteria > Cyanobacteriota > Cyanobacteriia > Phormidesmidales > Phormidesmidaceae > Nodosilinea. The sequence continues at coordinate 109,549 of NZ_JADEWX010000001.1, read as the reverse complement.
GGCGAAGAAGTGAGCAACTTCGCTGTTGTAGGGGGTTTTAGATTTCTCTTTTGAGAGGCTCTTTTAAGGCATTCAGCAAGCACTCTTGAACCACAGGAATTTCTTCGATAGTACTACTTTAAGATCATGGCACCAGTCTAGGACTCTACAGCTAGCTGCAATATCAAGCTTAGACGCGCTGATTGCCAAATGCGAAGGGTTGACCCTGTAAGTAGCTAGAGCGTTTAACGTGTATCTGGAGGTGTGTAGGAAGATTAACCCATGGATCGTTTTCAAGATCTGTCAAATCAACAACCTATCCAAGACCAACGTGGATGGCTATCTTTTGGAATTGGGATTCTCCTTGCGATCGCAACTGGTATCCTCCTTCATTGGGTACCGCCTCAACCAAGATTGGATGTGTATGCTGTTGCCTTTGCAGCAATTGGAGCCGTATATGTGGGCTCAGCGCTAGCTGAGAAACGAGGGCGAAGCATTTTCCTGGAAGCGGCGATCGCGATCGTCTGCATTGCCCTATCTCTCGTTGCTCTCTGGGTGTCTCCTCTGGCGCTGATGGTAGGCTACCTTCTGCATGGCGTGTGGGACTTCTTTCATCATCCCGTGCAAGTCAGTACGCAGATTACCCAGCGCTGGTATCCGCCGCTGTGCGTAGGGCTTGATTGGGCGATCGCGATCGTGATTTCGCTTCAATACCTTCTCTAAGGTGCCCTGTTCGCCAGTTCTACCGCACCGGATTCTCTGGTCCGCGCCCCCGATACTCATCCACAAACGTGGCTGCCGCCTGAGGAGAAAATTCAGGCATAACGAGCTTCTTGGTCCAGGCGGTGAGGACAATTTCTTCACCCAGTCCTGCTTTAGGCACAACCACAATGCCCTCCCAGGGGCCAGAAAACTGGTTGGCCCAGCTTTCCAACGCTGTCATCGTCTCGATGGCAGGTTGGTCGTAATAAATCACGATGTTGCCGTGCTCCAGAGAATGCACCAGCTGTTCGGGGCGCTGCGCTTCCGTGTAAACTCCCGGCATTGCTGGGGTGGGGTCGTGAGGGCCAGAAGTGGGGAAGTCGCTGTCGTAATTAACAGACTGCCCTGGAGTGACGTGAGTTTGACCCTGGTCAGGGAAGGTTTTAACGGCTGCGAGGGCCGCAGCTCCGGCCTCAGTATTGGGCTCGAAGGCGACTCGCTCAGGGCGATTGCGATACCAGAGCGTGCCAATCACCGCCACCATCAATATAGCCACGCCAATTGGCCCAAAAACGATTGTCCAAACATTTAGACTTTTAGTCGTGCGGCGTCTAGATTTTTTGTGAGATTTTGTTTGTTCAACCATGCATGTGAAATAAGTGTGTAAAACTATTCAGACAATGATGAAAATCGACGTGACTTAGATGTTCGGATTATGGGTTGCAGAAGGACTATGCCGGACATACAAGCTGATTACTGCGATCATAATCGCGATCGCAGACAAGATATGCACCATGTTGAACGGTGTGCCAGGAAAGAACCAGGAGTCAGTCCGCAGAAACTCGATGAAGAAGCGACCTAACGGGTACCAGATTAGATATAGCAGGGCAATATCCCCTTCTTTCAGATCTTTTTGAAACCGTCGCGAAATCCAAAAGAGAACGGCAAATCCTAGAAAATTCCAGAGAGATTCGTACAGAAAAAGGGGATGAAACCGGGTACTTTCGGGATAGGTACTCAAATCGTTGTAGGGTTGAATCCGCTGCTGTGGGTCAATTCGTAAGCCCCACGACAGTGTAGTTGGTGGCCCGTATAATTCCTGGTTGATGAAGTTGCCCCAGCGCCCGATCGCCTGGGCAAGGGGTAATCCCAGGGCGATCGCGTCTAAGTAAGGCAGCGGTCTTAAATGCCGGATACGAGTAAATAGCCAGAGCGCGACTCCGCCAGCAATAAAGCCACCAAAAATGTGGATGCCGCCACCCCAGATCTTGAGGATTTCGCTCGGATTTTGCAGATAGTAGCCAAGGCCCGACTCTCCCCGTGGAGACTGGATGAAGACGTAGTAGAGTCGCGCTCCAATAAATCCTGGAATCAGAATCCAAACAAGCATATCCCAGAGATTTTCGGGATCTTCTCCTTTGCGAGCAACTTCACGACTGGCAACCCAAGCTGCTACCAGAATGGCTGCTAACATTAACACCCCATACCACCGCAGCGCTAAGGGGCCGAATTGAAAAATAATGGGGTCAACAGGCGGATACATGGCCCTTTTTATGAATGTTCAGCGAAGGCAGCGGTGGTGCCATCTTCCAGGAAGGAGAAGACGGTGTAAGGTTCAACGTAGCTGCCAGATTCCATACCGGGAGAGCCAATGGGCATTCCGGGAACGGCGATACCCGTTACGTCAGGCTTTTCAGTTAGCAAACGTTGTACATCGGCTGCTGGAATATGGCCTTCTATCACATACTTATCCACAATTGTCGTGTGGCAGGAGGCTAGATTGGCCGGAACACCATACTGTTCTTTAACCGCTGTCATATCTTCAATGGTGTTGTCCTTCACCTGAAAGCCAGCGGCTTCCATGTGTTCAATCCATTGACCGCAACAGCTGCAGGTGGGGCTACGAAAAACGGTGATTTCAGAGGTTATAGCGGCCCGTTCAACCGAATCGTTGTTGACAGCTGACAATTCTGGGCCTTTGGAAAGGCTACAGCCTGTCACCACAAATCCTGTGACGACTAAACCAATAGCCAAAGCCCTAGACCGATATAAGTGGTGACTCATCCTTTCCTCCTGGGTAAAAATCGGCTTGAAACTCTACGAAGCCTAATAACATAGCGTAGACGTTCCTGTGGGATAGAGAATCAAGATAGTTAGTGTAATATTCAAAATATGGTGGAATCATTGTCGCCATACCTGGATGAAGCGATACTCAAAGCATTCTCGGCACTGTCTACACCTTGCGACAACATAAGGACACTCAGCAACAGTAGTGCTGAGAAGACATCCCCTCCCCAGCCTGCATGAAGCCAATCAAACAGACTGGTTTGGTCGGTACCATGAAAGAAGGTCAACAAGGTATTGCGAATGATGTTGCCAACAACACTGATAACCGCAGCACCAACCAAGAGCATTCCCGTCTTTGTGCGAGAGCGTAAATTACCTGTCCAGTGAAGCAGTATTAACGCTACATACAGAGAAGTCATCAGCATTTTTAGTCCGGCACAGTATGGGGCGACTTCCACAATCCGTTCATTTACCAATATATAAATCTGGTCAACTGTCACAGTCATTCCACCCTGAATCAAAATGAATCCAACAATTGTTGAAATCATTCGCTGTAGCGGCATCAAGTAAGGTGCAATCAAATAGGGCAGATCAGTTGGCGTCGCTAGCACTACCAAAAGGAGAGGGAATCCCATCAGCCTGAGCCCAGCCCAGCCTTTAGAAGTCAACACTAGGCTGCTGAGTAAGATGGGTAGCGATAGGTTTATCAGGTTTTGCAGCGGGCTGAGATAGCTTATGCTGCCTAGAATCAGTAGCGCTAGCCCAAAAAGATTGTTCCGTGCTGGCAGCTGATGCCAGCGTTGTCGCAACTGCCATGTTGCCAAGATTGCATACGGGAAGCCAATCAAGGCATAGGAAAAGTACTCGTGCTCTATGCTAATGGACTTATTCAGCCAGCCATCGACCCAGTACAACACCAGAGGGGCATAGAGCACAGCCAGAAGAACTGCGATCGCAGACTCCATCGAGTAACGCTTAAGCGGCGATAAAATCTTCAGACTCGCTTGCATGGTGGCGAAGAAACTACTTTAGCCAATCAGTATTACTGGTAATCATGAAATGGAAATGAAATAGTCGCGTGTGCAATCGCGTGCACGGTTATCCCTTGACTCTATAGCTAACTAGAAGGTTTAGGATTGAATTTAGAGTCGTCTATGAGGCAAAGCTCATGGTCGTTGCAGTACGGTTAAAAATTGGCGAGATTTCTAAGAAGACCGGAGTGGCTGTCGGAGCGTTGCGGTACTATGAGAGTCTGAGGCTAATTCAGTCAGAACGGGGCGAGAACAGCTATCGCTACTATTCGCCCGAAACGATACAACAGGTCCAGTTCATTAAAAAAGCGCAGTCTTTAGGGTTCTCGCTGGAAGATGTGGGTGAGGTGCTGACGGTGCATCATCGTGGCGATGTGCCCTGTGAGTTTGTGCAGTCGCTGCTGCAAGACAAAATTCAGCAGCTTGAGGCACAGATCCAGCAGATGAATGCCTTCAAAGCTGAACTCGAAAACTATCGCGATCGCTGGGCGATCGATCGCCCCCGGCCTGCGCCAGGGGATATCTGCCCGCTGATCGAGACGATGCTGCTCACGGCATAGGCATCGGCTTATTCTGCTTGTCTAAAGCTGCTGGACGTTTCATCCTGGTTTCACAATTGACTGATAACTTCGCAGAGAAGCTATCTCTCAATCTTGTAATCCGATGTCTTTGGAACCGCCTTCATCTCAATCAGATATTCACGATTCCAGCATCGACGCTTCAGACCAATCTTCTGAAGCGTCATCTTTTACAAATTTTAGTGGTGAGTCTGCAAAAGATAGTGCTTCCCAACCTGCCCACCGTCGATATGGCCGGGCTCTGCTGGGACTCGGAGTCTTTGCGGCGCTGAGCAGTGGCATCTTGCTGGTCACCCAGCAGATTAAACCAGCTAATTCCATGGCGGGCATGGAAGGTCACGATATGGGTGGCATGTCCCACGACGACATGATGCAAGTCGATGGGGCGTTTAATGCCGTTCCGGTCACCGTCGAAGTGGTGCAGCCGGGAGCCTTTGAGGCCGGGGTGTCTTACACGGGCTCGATCATGCCCTACCAGGAAGCGGTGGTGTATCCGCGAGTAGCCGGGCAGTTGACCAACTATTCGGTGTATCCAGGCGATCGCGTGCAGGCGGGTCAGGTCCTCGCAGACCTGATGGCCGATGAGCGTTCGACCGAACTGGCTGAGGCCAACGCCGAGGCCAACGCCATGACGACATCCCTACAGGTCAGCCAGGTAGAAATTGACGAGCAGGCGCAGGAAATCGCTCGCCTGCAAGCGGAGCTGGATTATCTGAAGCTTCAAGAAGAGCGCTTTGCCAAGCTGACGGCAGCAGGCGCAACCTCCCAAAATGAATATGACCTGGCCGCCACTGACGTGGCCGCTCAGGAAGCCGCTTTGGCCGGTGCAAAGGCGACGCTAACGCGCCTGAATTCTCAAGTTGAGCGGGAGCGCGCCCGCGTCGGGCAGGCCCAGGCCAAAGTTAACACGGCGGCGGTGATGCAGGGCTACACCACCCTGCAAGCGCCCATCAGCGGCATCGTGCAGGCCCGCCTGGTTGATCCGGGTGTGGTGGTGCAGCCGGGGATGGGCGTACTGAAGATCGGCGACTATTCGCGGGTGCGGCTCCAGGCCAATGTGGCCCAAAAAGACGCCGGGTACATCCGAGTCGGGACGCCGATTCGGGCTCAGGTGCCGGGGGCGACTGAGGAGCCTCTGACCAGCAGCGTGACCAGCATTTTCCCCCAGACCAACAGTGACACCCGCACCGTCATGGTAGAAGCACTGATCGACAATCCCCAGGGCCGCTTGCTGTCGGGACAGTATTTGGAAATGACGCTGTTAACCGAGAGCAAGGGTAGCACTCTGTCGGTGCCGCGCTCGGCGGTGATGGAGTTCAGCGGCGCACCCTCGGTTTGGGTGATGGCGGGCACGATGGCCGAGCGCCGACCGGTGGAAACGGGGATGGACAGTGGAGACCGGATCGAAATCACCCGCGGGCTGAGCCCTGGCGATCAGGTGATCACCTCGGGCCACAGTCAGCTTGTACCCGGTGTGTCGGTCGCCATCGTGGATGACGCGGGCAGCCCTGTACCGGTGCTGGGCGACAGCAGCCAGGGCAGCGTGGAGGTGGCGATTGTCGAGCCCGATCCAACAAAAAGATTTAAGCCGGGAGCTGCGGAACTCATGCTGGAAGTGCGCGACCCCGCCACTCAGGAACCATTACCGGTTAAGGATGTCGTGGTGGATGCCACCATGCCGATGCCCAACATGGCCCCGATGACCACCCTGGTGCAGCTGGAACCCACTGACCAACCGGGGCAGTTCCGGGTCAAGACTCACTTCGGCATGGCCGGGGATTGGCAAATTAAAGTCGAGGTCAATGACTCTGACCACGCGGGCCAAGCCCTGATCACCGTGCCGGTTGAGTAGTGCTGGGCAGGGCTTCGGTTCAGTTCACTTTTTCTCTACATCATTGAGGATTTCATGAAAAAACTGTTCTTTCTTTTGATTCCGGTTGTTTTTTTCACAGCGGCTTGCGGTGGCAGCAATCAGGCAGAGAGTGAGCCTGCAGCAGATATGGCCCCAATGACGGAGTCGGCAGCAACACCTGCCGATGAAGGCGTTGCGATCTCTCTGGTATCCCCTGAAGATGCCGCCCTGCCAATGGGGGATGCAGAGTTGGTCTTGCAAGTGATGGACCCCGCTACTGGAGACCCTGTGGCGGTAGAAAATTTGCAAGTTGATCTTTCCATGTCCATGGATGGCATGGAGCCGATGACCACGATGGCGCTCGTGGAACCCGGTGAGGAAACAGGGCAGTACAAGGTCATGACCAACCTGGGCATGCAAGGCATGTGGATGATGGAAGTGACCTCCGCAGATCCCGCTATGCAGGGTGAGGCCACCTTCAACCTGGAAGTGAAGTAGATTCCCCTCCCCTCCTCGGAGGGGTGCCCGTAGGGCGGGGTGGGTTCGACCGTGAGTACGCTACTGATAGGTTAGATTGCAGCGCTATGGGCTTGTCCCACCCCTGCCCCTCCCAGGCTACCGCTTATACACATCTCTGTTCTTGGCTAAATCCTCATCATGATCCCCCCAGATGCGCCCTTTCCAAGTTCCTCAATACCCCCCCTTGAGAAAAGGGGGCAGTTTTGCTCAAAAAGGGAGCCATTGCCCCCCTTTTTAAGGGGGGTTGGGGGGATCGACCTAGTGCAATACGGCTGAGATGTATTTGTGTATAAGCGGTGAGCCCTCCCAGAAGGGGATTATGTTTGCGCCCTTTTCCCCTGACTATTCCCCCCTTGTTTTGAGGGCACTTAGACGATGAAAAGTTTCCTAACCAACTGGTCGATCAAGCACCCGGTCATCGTTGCGGCTTTGTACATTGCAGTGCTGGTGCTCTCGATGCTGACGCTGTTCCTATTGCCAGTGCGGATGATGCCGTACGTGGAAAGTCCCCTGGTGTCCATTGTGACCATGGCACCGGGGTCATCTCCGACGGAGGTGGAAACCTACATCAGCAAACCGATCGAGCAGCGGATGACGGTGCTGGACGGCGTGCGGTTCATTCGCTCCAGTTCCCAGCAGGATATGTCGTTGGTGACGATTCAGTTTGCCTGGGGAGACGACATCAGTAAAGCGGTACAGTCCGTGCAGAGTGTGATGACGGCGGCAGAGGGAGACATTGAGCTCGATAGCTTCAACTCGCGCTCCTACTGGGTGCTGCCCATCGACCCCTTGAACCGTCCGGTGTTGACCCTGGCCCTACAGGGGGACGGCTGGGATTCGGTGCAGCTGAGGGAGTTTGCCGACAATGCCCTGGTCGATCGGCTAACCCAGGTGCCCAATGTGCAGGCGGTGTCGATCTTTGGCGGCTATCGGCGGCAGCTGCAGGTGGTGGTGGATCGGCAACAGCTAGCGGCCTATGGACTGTCGATTTTGCAGGTGCGGGATGCGATCGATGGCAACAACATCAGCCAGGGAGCGGGGGTACTCACCCAGGGAGATTCAGAGATTCTGGTGCGGGCAGACAAGCGGGCGCTGAGTGCCGCCGATGTGATGGACTATCCCATCCTGGAGCAGGACGGCCAGGTGGTCTACGTCCGCGATGTGGCGACGGTAAAAGATACCTTTGAGGAGCGCCGCAGCGGCTATCGCTACAACGGCGAGGCCGCCCTGGCGGTAAATATTATTCAAAAGCCGGACTCCAGTTCGCCCCAGGTAATTTGGCAGGTGCGGGCGGAGCTGGAGCAGATTCAGGCCGAAAATCCGGGGCTGAGTTTTGAGGAAGCCTACGACAACTCCTATCTGGTCAATATCATCCTCGACAGCACCTTTCAGGAGCTGATGATTAGTGTGCTGCTGGCCGGGATTGTGATTCTGGTCTTTTTGGAGGACTTCCGGGCGACGGCGATCATTATGATCTCTATCCCCACGTCCCTGGCGCTCTCGACCCTACCTTTCATTCCCATTGACATGTCGCTCAACTCGTCCACGTTGATCGGCATGATGATGGCGATCGGAAAGCTGGTGGATGACTCGATTATCGTCATCGACTCCATTGATCAAAAGCTGAGAGCAGGCTTGCGACCCATGCAGGCGGCGATTAAAGGCACCGGAGAAGTGTTTCTGGCTAGCGCAGCGGCCAGCTGCGTGATGATTGCGGCGCTATTGCCCACGATTCTGGCGGGGGGATTAACCGGGCTGATGTTTGTGGGCATCGTTTGGCCCATGGTGTTTGCCTTCATTGCCTCGCTGGTGGTGTCGGTGACGCTGATTCCGCTGATCGCGGCCTTTGTGCTGAAGCCGCCCCAGGAGCGACGGCAGCGGCAGACCTGGCTACAGTGGCTGATGACCCCGGTGCGGGTCGGGTTTCAGAAGCTGGAGCAGGGCTATAGCTGGCTGCTCGATCGCTGCATGAACAACCGAGAAATCACGCTAGCGATCGCGGGTTCTGCCATCGTCCTCGCCGTTGCCCTCTATCCCTTTGTGCCGCAAGAAATGATGCCTTTGGGAGATTCCGGCCAGTTCATGGCCTCTCTGGAAATGGAGGCCGGCACCTCCTTTGCCAAGACCGATGAGAGCGTTTACCAGCTAGAGCAGCTCTTGCTGGCCCAGCCCGATATTGCCAAGGTGTCTGCCCAGACGGGCTTTGAGCTGACCCGCAACAGCACCTACTTCAGCGGCTACAGCATGGGCAGCGTCAACTCGGCCTCGCTGATCGTGACGCTGGAGAACGATCGCGATCGCGACATCTGGGAAATTATGGACAGCGTTGAGGCCGAAGCCCGCCGCACCATCCCCGGCCTGCGCCGGATTGGGCTCAAAGAAATGGGAGTCGATGTGATGGCCACCTCTGCGGCCCCCATTCAGCTGGCGGTCTATGGCGAAGATTTGGAGGTGCTGCACCGATTAGCAGAAGGCGTGTTGCGCATTGCCGAAGATACCCCCGGCCTGGTGATGGCCCAAACCAGCTCGGCCCTGACTCAGCCGGAATACCAGCTCACAGTGGATCGCCGTCGCGCCGAAGAACTGGGGCTGGATGTGCGCATGGTGGCCCAACAGGCCCGCTATGCGTTGAATGGGGGCTTCACCCAGCGCTACTACAACCGCCCTAACCTGCGGCAGAACTCCATTTTGGTGCGCTACGACCAAGCAGATCGCGGCACCCTGGACAATCTGGCCGGGACTTACATCACCACGTCGATGGGGCAGCAGGTGCCGCTGAACACCGTCGCTACCCTGGAACGTCAGAGCGGCCCCACCCTGGTTGAGCATGTCAACGGTAAGCGGGTCGTCTACGTCAACGGCTACTACCGCAAGGGTGGGCCAGCGTCGATGGATCTTTCGATGGCGATCGCCATGCGAGCGGGGCAAGAACTCAGCTTTCCCCCCGGCTACGGTGTAGATTCCATGGGCGACATGACCGACATGATGATCGAGTTCGATCGCCTGCTGAAAGGGCTGCTGGTATCGCTGGTGCTGATCTACCTAATTCTGGTGATCCAGTTCGGCTCCTTCATTCAGCCGCTGGTGATGATGCTATCGGTGCCGTTGCAGCTCGTGGGCGTCTTCGGTGGTCTCATCCTGGCTCAGCAGACCCTGTCGAGTGTCTCAATTCTAGGCATTGTGATTTTGTCGGGTCTATCCCTATCCGCTGCAATCTTATTGCTAGAGCTGATTTTGGCCAAGCGAGCCGAAGGGGTGCCCCGCGATGTCGCCATTCGCATGGCAGGCCCGGTGCGGCTGAAGGCGATCACGATGACCACGCTCACCACCGTGATCGTGATCGTGCGACTGGCCTTTTTCCCGGAGATCGGCATGGATGCCTACTCGCCCATTGCCACGGTGATTCTGGGTGGGCTGCTGCTTTCAACCCTGCTGACGCTGGTGGTGGTGCCGGTGGTGTATTCCTTTATCGACGATGCCACGGTATGGCTGAAGCGACGGGGGCGACGGCGGACTCCGAAAAAGTTGGAAGCTGTTATCGGTAAGTAAAGTCTGGGATTGTGAGGCTCTCCTGGACTTGGTTTTGAAGAGTCGAAGCTACTAAGTGAAATCCGGAATTTTATGCACATTCATACCCTCGAACAGTGGCAGCATTCTCACGATTTCTCTGTTAACCAGGATCGTGCGGAGAAAAACACCAAGATCGTCATGTTACTGACCGCAATTACGATGATTGCGGAAATTGTAGCTGGAACCATTTTCGGTTCCATGGCCCTGCTAGCAGACGGTTGGCATATGGCAACTCACGTCGCCGCCTTCGGAATTACAATCTTTGCCTATCAGTATGCTCGCCGCCATGCGGTAGATCCTAAATATACCTTTGGGACTGGCAAAGTAAGTGTGCTTGGCGGCTTTGCTAGTGCTGTAGCCCTTGCTGTTATTGCATTTGTCATGGCGTTTGAATCAGTCACCCGTCTTTTCCAACCCCAAGCGATTCAATTCAATGAAGCGATTGGTGTGGCTGTGCTTGGGCTGGCCGTCAATTTAGCCAGTGCATGGTTATTGCGGGATCATCACGATCACGGCCATGATCACCACAGCGATGATCATGACCATCACCAGGATCACAATCTTCGGGCTGCTTACGTTCACGTTTTAGCAGATGCACTCACCTCTGTTCTGGCCATTATTGCCTTATTCGCCGGAAAGTTTTTAGGTTGGGTTTGGCTAGATGCTGTGATGGGCTTAGTCGGTGCAGGTTTGATTACAAGATGGGCTTACGGTTTGGTGAGTGATACGAGTTCAATCTTGCTGGATGGAGGTATTGATAAGCAAATTAAGCTAGATATCATGACCGCTATTGAGGACGATGCTGATAATCGAGTCACCGATTTACACCTCTGGTATGTGAGCCAAAATCATATAGCCGCAACCATCTCACTGGTCAGCCACTATCCTCAGGCTCCAGAACATTACAAAAGACTGCTCAACCATATTCCAGCCCTTTCTCATGTAATTGTTGAAGTCAATCATTGTCATGGTGAGCCTTGTATAGACTTTCAGCGTGACAAATCTTCGCACGTAAAAATCCAAGCTACTGATCGCCATGCGCATTCTGTTGGTTGAAGACGAACCCGACCTGGGCAAGGCCATCAAACGCACCCTCACCCAAGAAGCCTATGTGGTGGACTGGGTGCAATCAGGGGATGAGGCATTGACCTACCTGGAGCATGACCTGTCGCTTTACACCGTGGGCGTGTTCGACTGGATGCTGCCCGGGAAGTCAGGCATTGAGCTGTGCAATTGGCTCAGGTCAAACCGCCATGCCCTACCCGTCCTCATCCTCACCGCTAAAGACCAAATTGAAGACCGCATTACCGGGCTGGATGCCGGAGCCGATGACTATTTGGTGAAACCCTTCAGCATGGACGAACTGCTGGCCCGACTGCGAGCCCTGCGACGGCGATCGCCCGAAATTAAGCCCAGTAAACTACAGGTAGGGCCATTAATGCTAGATTGCGATCGCCGCATCGCCTTCCTCAACTCTAGCGATGCCGAAGAGCTCATCGAACTCACCCAAAAAGAGTTTCAGCTGCTGAAATACTTCATGGAGCACCCGAACCAGATTTTGACTCGCGACCAAGTGCTGAATCAGCTTTGGGAATTTGGAGCCGAACCCAACAGCAACGTTGTCGCGGCTCAGATACGGCTACTGCGACGTAAATTGGCTCAACATAGCTGCGATGATCTAATTGAGACTGTCTATGGCATGGGATACCGCCTCAACACCTAATAAGCTGTTCCGTCGCAGCCGTTGGCAGCTCACAGCCTGGTACACCGGGGTCATGGCTTTGGTGTTAAGTGTTTGTGGGCTGGCGGTTTACGAGGCCATTGCTCATGCCCATCGGGTAACTGCCGATCGTGAACTCAAGTCTGTTGCTGAAACGATTCACGATGCCTTAGAAAAGACGCTTACGACAGATGGGCAAATTGATGCAGTATCGCCTAATTTGTTGCCCAACCTATGTGTTGCGGGCGAAGGGTGCCCGGTCCCTTTTGAACTTTCTCGTGGCCATCACGGCGGGACGTTGTATCGAGGTAGTTATTACATTCGAGTGCTTGATCCGGCAGGAGAATTGATGGCAACTGCTGGAATTTATCCTGCAGGTTTACCGACTATAGATACTGAGCCTGCTTGGCAGACCCTACGAGATGATGAGGACAACGAGTATCGGCAGATCGCATTACCTATCAAGACGCTAGAAGGTGATGCCCTATTAGCCACTCTACTCGTGGGGCGATCTTTTGGTGACTTTGCTCACTACCTGGCAACCATTCGCTGGATTATTTTACTTAGCCTACCAATCACAATGGGCCTAATTGCGATCGCCAGCTGGTGGCTAGCAGAATTAGCACTCAAGCCTGTGCGAGCGTCGTACCAAAAAATTCAGCAATTTACGGCTGATGCGGCCCATGAACTGCGGACGCCGCTTACGGCTGTTCAGGCAACAGCAGAGTCTGTAATGCGACTCTCCACAATTTCGGATGCTGACGCCCGAGAAATGTTGCAGGTTACAACTCGTCAAACTCAGCGTCTGACGACATTAGTCAGCGATCTACTACTGCTCTCCCGATTGGACATTCAGAGACCAGCTAAGATGTCGCCTTGCTGCTTGCAAGACATTCTGAGTGACATTGAAGAAGAACTAGCGGCATTAGCCCTATCCAGTGACATCCGATTGGTCCTTGATCAACCGCTTGAGCCCCGCATAGTTGTCATAGGGCATGAAGCCCATCTTTACCGACTGGTACTCAATATCGTCAGCAATGCTCTGCAACATACTCCAGCAGGTGGCAAGGTGCTTGTTCAGCTACGACACAATGTCCGCAACACATTTCCTGAAGGAGAAAAGCGGCAGGTACTCATCACGGTAGAAGATACGGGGGTTGGCATTACCCCAGAAGAGCAACAGCGAATTTTTGACCGCTTCTACCGGGTCGAAAAAGACCGCTCACGACAAAGCGGTGGCTCAGGATTGGGGCTGTCGATCTCACTGGCGATCGCTCAAGCCCACGGCGGTAGTATTTGGGTACACAGTCAGCTCGGTCAAGGTAGCCTTTTCACAGTTAGCTTACCCATCTCAACAAGGGGGGCTTAACAATAAGGGGGAACTAGACTGTTGATGGATGATGCAGGTCGCAACATCGTACTGCATAAGTCTTTCCGTTTTTAATACTCAATTCTCTAAAATTCTCGTAAGACAGGGCTTTCAGGCTTCATCACCTCTTTGGAAATCAGCGCAAAATAAGAGGCTCAACGTAAATCGTCAGGAATTAGCTGATGAATAGTAATTAATTTCATCATGGTTTCATCACATCCTCTTAACCTGGATAGGAGAGCAAGCATAAAGCCCTGAATCTAGTACTGCTTGGCGGAAGTATCCCTATCATTGCCGCGCAAGTGTCACGCTTGTCGCAGAATAGAAGCTTGCTCAACAAGATGATGGCAAGATTTACGCCGCTGAGTACTAGCAATTTATGTGCTGATCTATTGATTTTTAGGAGTAGACAAAATGGACACTGATATTTTGGTTATTTCTAATGATGAGAAAATGAGTCAGCTCATGCAGATAGAACTTGAGCTAGAAGGTCATAGCGTTCTCACAGACACTGATAGCACGTCTGGCTTTATTATGTTGCGCAAGACTCAACCAAAACTGCTGATTTTAGATGTAGAAGCACCGGGTTTATCCGCGATCGAAGTTTGTCAGCGTCTACGTACTACGAATCCTTGTCTAAAAATCATTCTTATCATTGACAACGAAAGGGTACAAGCTTCTGACTGGGGAGCCGATGACTATATATTTAAGCCTCTAAACTTAACCGAATTCCTGTTGAGAGCTAAGTTAGCGATGTGCTCGAAAATTTCAAGAAAGGAAAACACTCTAACATTCGAAGACTTATCTTTAGATCTCGAAAGTCGCGATGTCTATCGCGGCGATCGCCTGATTGAACTAACCCCTAAGGAATTTGATTTACTAAGCTACTTGCTGCGTCATCCTAAACAGGTGATGGAACAGGATCGTCTGCTTGAGACCATCTGGGATTACGAATTTGTGGGTGGCACTAACGTACTGCATGTGTGCATTAGTAGCCTTAGGCATAAACTAGAAGCAGCTGGAGAACTTCGCTTAATTCAAACTGTTCGAGGGGTTGGTTATGTCCTTAGACTACCTGTTTCACACTGCTCTACTAGTAAGTTATCTCAAGTTAGCTAGAATAAGAGTATTTACAAGACACAGTATTGTTCTGATAGTCAAATTAAGATCAAATAAATAATAGGTTTTAATAGGACATCCTTAGTGGTGCAGAAAACTCCTGAACCCCTTATAAATCAAGGATTCTCACCGAGACAGCGATCTTGAGGTTTATCGGGCAAACGAACCAAGGCAATGGGTTTCAGCTGCTATTCTGACCGTTCAGGTTGTCCATCATGAGACTCAAAAAAGTTTTCTGCACCACTAAGATAGGACATCTAGGAATATCCTAAAATGCAGGAATCCTGCTAAAGATTCCTGCATCTATTTTTCACTTGATCTGCCTAAATCTACTTTTTAGCCACCACGATAATCACGATTGTGTTCTTTTAGTTCAAGCAGAGTGACAACTCCATCTCCATTCAAGTCTGCGCTTGAATTCTGAAGATTAGTTTGGCTAGTAGCACTAGCTAGAGGAGTCATCGCCAATAGGGCCATCGTAGCTGTCAAACTAGATAGTAAAAGCTGTTTCATCATTATTCTCCATAAGAGTAGATTTTTTGCAGAGTTAAGTATCTTTTACTCAACTCATACTCTTATGATAAAACGCCATGCTAAACAGCCCATTAAAGTATCCTGTTCTATACTTAAAAATTAGCTTAAGAACCTAAGGATTAGCTTTCTAAGCTGAGTGCTTAAATACTCCCGTCAGATAGAAAAAACCTGAATTTAATTTAAAAAATTCCAGAATTTTTTGGCAAACTCAATTTTTATTTTCTTTAGCTCATTGATGGCCTTATACTAACCAAATCGCCAAGAAAATTACCCTAGCTTATATCATTTGACTGAACTGACACTCGATAAGTCAGATGAAGTACAACGAGGGTCATAATGCACAATTAAAGGTGACATGCTTCACCTTACTTGCATGAGAATTGCTATATAAAATTTCATGGAGTCTTCCAGAAATCAAGTCGGATTTCAGTATCAGTCAACCAATAACGATGAAACTTGGAATTGCCATGACTTACTGGTTTATCCTTTCAGAGAGCAGTTTCTTAAGCTCAGCTTGCAAGCTTATCAGCGCCTCAATCTGATTATCAAGCATCAAGATTTTATCTTCTAGACGTCTCTTAGTCTCGTCAGTAAGAGTACTCTGCTGGTCATAGATTCTGAATAATTCTTTGATCTCTTGAAGGCTCAATCCAAAGCTCTGACATTGTTTTATAAATTCCAGGTATGACAAAACCTTTAGCGAAAACTGGCGAAAGCCACTATCAGTACGTCCTGATGCTTTGATTAGACCCAAATCTTCATAGTAGCGAATGGTTGTGATCGAGATGCCACTCAGTTTGGCAATTTGACCAATAAAGAAGAGTTTTTTATCTTGAGCTGACATGATATACGCTTGAATTCACTTACAGCTAAATATTCTTCCCTTCCTCTAGAACTCAAGTCAACCAAAGCACTATTTTAGTCAGCCGTGAATAATACTAGAGAATCGCAGCCAGGCAAGCAGCCTAAATACATGGCTGATATTCTCACACCTCTCAACAAAAACTTAAGAATACCACCGCAATAATCTTGGAGATTTGATGTAACCAAATCGACAGAAGATTGTCCGTTCAAATAATTTTTTACTGTCATAATTTAATTATTTTCCTGATTCTGACGCAAACCTCATCCATACATCATAAATCGTTATGAGTATTAACTAAATTGCTTTTTTAGAGACTAGAAATGTACGGGTCACTAATCGGTCGTTTTCAGTTCAACTAAATGATAAAGACTTATTGTCACGTTACTGAATGCTTTCTAAGAAATAAATGCTCTCCTAGGAATGTTAAGAGTAAACCCAATCCGGCGATTAGTAAAATTGTTGGATCAGAGCTTCCCTTTATAGCTAAGAATGCTCCCAATACAAAAATATCCAGTGCAATAGCAGTCAGTAGAATCGCACCACTCGCGTTTACGTCTTGCCTGAGATTACGGAAGATACCCCAGTGGATGGAAATGTCTATTACCAGGTAGAAAATAGCACCCAAGGATGCAATTCGGCTTAGATCGAAGAAGGCTGCTAGCGTTGCTGCCAAAACAACGGTGTAAACCAACGTATGCTTTTGAATATTGCCGGGCATCCCAAAATGCCGGTGAGGAATAAGGTTCATGTCAGTCAGCATTGCTAGCATTCGGGAAACTGCAAAAATGCTAGCAATGATGCCTGAAGCGGTAGCAATGATGGCGATTAACACAGTAAACCAAACACCATACTGACCAAATGCAGGTCTTGCTGCTTCTGCCAAGGCAAAATTCTTTGACTGAATAATCTGATCTAACGATAGATTAGAGGCCACTGCGAAGACCACCAATAGATAAACGACGACACAAATTAGTAGTGAAGCAATAATTGCTCGGCCTACGTTTTTGTGGGGATTTTTTACCTCACCACCACTATTTGTAATTGTTGTAAACCCTTTGTAAGATAAGATTGCGATCGCGACCCCAGCTAAGAAACCGCTTCCCGGAATAGCCCCTTCAGAATTGGTACCCATGCTAGGTTCAAAGGAAAATCCAGCAGCCCAGAGCGTTGCACTGGCAAAGGCAATAATTCCACCAATCTTTAAAGCCGCTGTGAGCTGCGATAAAGAGCTAATAACCTTATTGCCTGAGATATTGACCAAGAAGGCCACTATAACCAGCCCGACGGCTAGAATCGGTACCCAGGAGCTATTTTCTCCGGCATCAAATAGCTGTAGTGCATAGGTGCCAAAGGTGCGACTTACCAAGCTTTGATTGATCACCATGGAAAACACCATGAGCAGTGCACAGACCCCAGTCATAGTGCTGTGCCCGTAAATTTTCCTCAGATACATGGCAATCCCCCCTGCCGAGGGATAGGCATTGGACAGTTTGACATAGGAATAGGCACTGAAGCCGCTGATAATTGCAGCGACTAAGAAGGCTAGGGGGAACAGCGCACCCGCTAGCTCTGCCACCTGCCCCGTCAATGCGAAGATGCCAGCCCCAATCATCACGCCTGTTCCCATGGCGATCGCGCCCATCAGCGATAAACTGCCTGGCTTATATGCGTTATCCATTTTTAATTTCTGCTCCTGAACGTAATTTCTGCTCCTGGTAGCCCTCTTTAGCAAAAGGAGATGGGAGCGCTTGACTGCTGACTCCATCGGTTGTCCGTCCGCTCATTTCGCTGGGGTAAAGGCGATAGATGGCAATGACCTCCGCGCGTCCCCAGGAGTCTATCCAGGTTCGATTGATCGCAGGCGAAAGCTTTGGATTCCGAGCTTTGACCAATAGCATTGCTTGATCGATGTCTCGCTGCTCAGTGAGGCGCTCAACCTGCCCCGTCACAACAACACTGCGCCAGTGTAGGAGGTCGTGAATTTCTTCGATCTGTAAACAAACTTCTGGATTTGCATCCATGTACTGAGTTTTCATGCCGATCGTTGTGAAGATATATATTTCTGAGTCTTTGAGGTAATAGTGCATAGGCACAACGTATGGGCGTCCTTCGCCTATGCAGCCGAGATGTCCATGCCCTACTTTATGTAGCAGTTCGTGTATTTCTTTTTGCCCCATTTCATCTATATCTAGCATTGTTATTCTCCCGAAAGTTTGGTCAATCGTTATTATCAAAAGATTGCTGATGACTTATTTGAACGATCGCTGTTTACGTTCTTTATTTAAACCAATCCATTCGCTTTGGGCAGTCCTACCACCCCTGCATGTGAAATTCACCCAGCCCCAGCAATCCCTGCCTCAAGACTCTCTGACAAAGATCTGTATTGTGAACTTGCAGATCCCAAGGATGATCGCCATTAATCTCTATGTCCGCTGAAGCTAAGCTGTCCTGAATATAGCTTTGAAATTTGGGTTGAAGTAAGTTGATCAGCAGCATCAAAAACCTTGAATGAAAAATTGGTGGTTGAAGCCATAATTCGAAAAACTAGTATCCTACTTGCTGCTTTTTTCTGTTAATCAATTGGATAGAGTCAAGGCTTAACCAATCAATTGAGCAACTCGCAGGGCAGAGGTAATAGCCCCTTCATGAAGACCATCTCCCAGATAGGCTCCGGCATGGTAAGTATTATTCTCTCCGTTCGTGGCCACTATTTCATCTCGATATCGGAAAGCCTCAGTGGTGTACAACGGAGTATGATGTTCTTGAATATGAACAATACGATCCTTGGCAATCAACTCTTCCAGCTGAAACGATAAAAAGTGATGCTGCGGTGAGGAGATGCCGCAAAGCTGATTCAAGCAGCCGTTATATCCCCATTGGGTGTCTGTCTGGAAAAAATCAAATTCAGAGGGTTGGCGGATGCCATAATTGTCATACATAGAAGTATCTGTATGAACCGTAGTCTTGATGTAATTGGCTTGCCAAGCTGAGAAGCGTTTGATTTCAACATCGGTTGGGTCAGCCAACAACGCCATGACTTGGTCAGGTGGTGTGGCAAATACGACTTTACAAAACTCTTGGAGCGCACCTCCGGAAAGCTCAATTTTGATGGCATCTGGGCATCTGGAAATATTGGTAATCTCCACACCAAGTACAACATCACCTTGGAAACGATCCAGAATTTTTTCAATGTAAGTATATACACCGCCTTCCACCCTGAGCCACTTGACTGCGAGGTAGTCGCGCAACATTGGAATTGCCAACTCTGCTGGCACATTATCAATGAGTTCAAAGGGGATTGAGTAGCTATACATGGTCAGCAACTTGAGCCAGAGACTGCCAGTACTATCGTCTTTCAGATAGTGAGACAGCGGCTGGTCGTAAAAATCCTCCAGGTCAGAAAATTGTGCTTTCAGCCATAATCCAGCAGAACGGATATGGATGGCATTGAATCGGAGAAATTCGATCAGACGTTTGATACCCGTGAAATTCTTCTCAACCGCAACCTCAGACAAAAAGGGACTACCTTCTTTGGGAAACAACTCTGACCCAATGTTAACGGGTACGAGTTCGACCTCTAGCTCTTTCATGAACGCGACAAAATTATGAAATGTAGTGGGAAATTCAAGTGGTCCACTTTCCAAAATCTCATGGCACAAAACTTTATTGCATACAAAGTTGCTTGGCTTTACGTTTTTGTTCAAGGTTCGAATGTGTCCCCCTAATATGGGCTGCCGCTCAAATATAGTGACATGGTGCCCTTGTTTATTGAGCCAGTGGGCTGTTGCCATACCAGCCGCTCCGCCACCAATAACTGCAATTCTCATAGTTGACTCCTAAGTTAATGAAATAAAGGGTGCTAGCTTTTTGTTTAGCCATTGCCTAAAATCACGTCGCCAGATAATCGCTGATACAGCAATGTTCCGGTCCAAATGGTGGGAGCAAAGCCTGGATAGCCGGACGAGGCATTACAGAAATAGAAATGGTTGAGAGATGTTTTGTGGTTTAGTCGCCCTAGTCCCATATTGTTTGGTGTCAAACTGGAACCGTAGGAATTTCCATTTGGACTCCAGCAAAATCGCTCATTAGTAGTAGGACTCCCTGTAATATGGAAGACCATATGCTTTCTAAAATTCGGTACATAGTGTTTTTCCACAACATCGAGGATGGAATCTAAGATTTCTTGTTTTTTATGGTTATAAGCTTTGCGATCGCGCTCCCGTAATTGCTTAAAGTAGTCGTAATTTGCCACGGTAAGAAATTCGACAATTTGACAATTCTCTGGGCAATCTCCCCTTGCTTCTGTCAATAAAGTGGGCGTTGTGATAGCAAAACTAGGATTAGAAAAGTCATGTTGCTCATACATCTGCGCGAAGGCTTCATTGAGATCCTGGTGTCCGGTATGCGAGACATTCCACTTTCCAAAGCCGTAGTCTCGCAGGTCGATATCTTTGACGACGCAATAAGCCATAAAGTTAGATGCCGAATATTCATAGTTAAGTTTTCGACGCACTTTTTGAGAGAACTTTTCCTTGCCAATCATTTTGGCAGCCCTTTGAGGGTCAATATTGCAAATCACGCTATTACCTGTGAATTCATGGACCTGATGGGTGGTTAGATCCATAGCCTTCACGCCCATCACCGTTCGGTCTGTGACCTCAAAGTTCGTAACTTCATGGTTGAGCAGTACCTGCCCTCCATGGGATTCAATCACTTTGACCAACGAATTGATAACATGCTCAAAATGCTGAGTTGGGTAAAATGCACCTGTTTGGTAGCCTCTGAATAAGGCAACCCAGGCATAGAAGGACAGTTGATTAGGAGGCAATAAAAAATCAAGCCATTGCAGCGCTAATAGAGTTTGGGCTGCTTGGGGTAACTGAAACTTGTCAAAGACATCTTGAAGTGTGCTGTTAAGATATTGAGCGGCACAAAGCACTTCTCCTGCGTGATTTAGGAGCTCCATGGGCTTAACCGGGGGAGCGATCTTTTTTAAGCCTATACCTGTCTTTTCTACTTCGTTAATGAATTGGCGAACACGATCGCTATGGGCAGGAAACAGCGCAGATAATCGCTGGATTAAGTCCTCTGGCTCTGAGGGAATGTCCAACGCATATCCTGGCATTCTCATGTGGTCAAAGCCGTTCGAGTCATAACGCTCAAAAGTTACTTCTCGATCTAGGCCCAGTTTTTTGAGCACTCGATTCACGGTCTGCCCTTCACCGCAGTCCCAAACATAGTGAAATTGAGCGTTAAACGTATACTTTCTAGCCATCGTAAACGTATGCCCATAACCACCTGGGTGCTCATGGGCTTCAAGGATTTGCACAATCTTGCCAGAGTTTGCCATCAAAGCCCCAAAGGTCAATGCTGATAAACCACTACCGACAATCAGATAATCCGGTTTCATCAGATTGTTCCTCAAATAGTTGAATTGTAAGAGTCTTATCTCTCTGAAGCAGATCTCAATTCTGAAGGCATCAAAGATTTATACATCTTAAAGTTCTGTCAAAAAACTCATATTTCTGACTTCCGTTACGAGAGCTAGAAATAGCCTTGAGGACAAACCCATTACCTATCAAATACCCTACTTTGAAGCCATTCGATTGTAGTAATAGCTGATAAATGCAGCAGAGGCTCCTGTTCCTAGGGCGAAAAAGATCAAACCAACAAAGAAAGCACCCCAGGTAATCGGTTGAGCAATTTTAAGTAAGTCGAGGTGTGAGACATAGCCGAAGAAGGCCATGGTTGTCTGGGGCAGTATCGCAACGAAAAGAGCGCAGATTACATACAGAGCACCTGCAAGCACAGTTGTCGCAGTGAAGAGCGATCGAGTATTGAGTTTTATCACATGGTTTCTGCTACTATGGTGATTTTTTCGAGGATAAGAATTTGATTGCATAATAGGCCTCCTTGCTGAGTAGATTTTCGCATCCTTCTTGGTCTTTGAATCGTTGTTTGTAGGGCATTAAGTCATTGAGCGATGCTATGACTTAGAACTCTTTTCACTGGGCCTAACTATTTCATTGAAATTTGGAAAAAATGCTGGTGTTTTGGCTGTGTATCGAGCATATTCCTCACCAAATTCTGCCAAAGCTTCGCGTTCTTCTTGACGAGCTAGTCGAACATACATCCACACTAAAATTGGGAACATTGGCAACGTCAAGACCGTGGGCCACTGAAGCAAGAAGCCAAGCATAATTAGGATGAAGGCATCATACTGAGGATGCCGTACTTTTGAGTAAGGGCCGGAAACCGCTAGTTTGTGAGTCTGTTGAGCCCTATAAAGTACCCTCCAGGCAGCAGACAACAGAATAAAGCCACCCAAAATCACCAAATTGCTGAGTAGGTGAATTGGGTTGAAGTGGGGATTTCCTCCAAGTCCTAATATAGTCCACCAGAGATGTCCCGCATCGTGGGAAAGGGGATCTAAATTGGGGTAGTGGCTCTGCAACCATCCTGAAAGCAGGTAGATGGTTAAAGGAACACCATACATTTCGGTGAAGAGGGCAACAATGAAAGCTGAAAATGCCCCAAATGAACGCCAATCACGAGGGCTATTGGGCTTCGTAAAGCTGAACGCAAAAATAATGAACACGAGAGAGTTGATGATCACTAAAAACCAGAGACCGTAAGCAGGAGTATTGTTCATTATTTATCTCCTTGGTGAGCATTATGACCACCATGACCACCATGACCGCCATGCATAAATACATGCATCAAAGGGCACAGCAATAAAAACAGCCAGGGTAGAACAGGAATGACATGAGCCAAATGCTCGGTGAAAAGAAAAAAGGCTGCAATTCCTAAAAAGACCAACAGTGCGATTCCTGTGGGCGATCGCCATCGCCAACTTGTGTTAGATTTCTGAGTCATCGTTGTCTATTCTGTTAGATGGTTTGTCTCATTAATGGGCTCGGCAGAGTACCCAACCCCTTTCAAGGCTTTTTGAATTGTCTCTAGGCTCATAAGTTGAGGATCATATTCAATTTCAGCTCGTTCTAGATCAAGATTGACTTGACAGCGCCTTACGCCTGGAAGCTTTTGAGTTGCTCGCTCAATGATTTCACTGCACCCGTCACACATGAGCCCGTCTAATTTCAAGTAACTCGTTTTCATAGCTTGATCTCCTAGATAAAACCCGTCAAAGTTGGCTTTTTCAGTGGATTTTATGGCTTGACTTGATGCAATTAATTCCACTTATACTTTCATTTTGACAAAATCGTATTCACTACCATCGCGTATAGATTTAGCTTAGTCCCTACAGCTTGCTAGAGACTCCAGCGGATGCAATAAATGTTAACAGAACTGTGTGCAACATCATAGTTAGTCTGTCACTTTTGATTAGGTGACTGCTCCTAAGCATAAATAGACGCCGCTAAGGGGAAAATAATTGATCCTCAAGTTAAGTAAAGAGTAGAGTGGCTTTATTGCCTGAAGAGAAATATCCTAATATATTTTCTTTCTCCTAAGTATTTCAGAGAATTATGAAACTGAAATGAAATGACCGAATGCTCGTAACAAATATATGATGAATGGTTTTCTGTCGGCTAGCCAAACTTCAATTCGACTACATCTAGCTCTATGTTTACCTATAGGTCAAGCACTTAAGCCCTCAAGTGAGATGGGGTTATGAGTGGGGCTTACCTATTTCTTACGGTCCAACCGAGTTTGAGGCCAATTCCAAGCAAAATGACGCCAGTAAACAGGTAAGGTGCACCTGTTTGCCAAGCAAATAGAGTACCTCCCACTACTGGACCGCTCACCTGTCCCAGACTCTTGGCAGCATTTTGCATTCCTAATACTGTTCCCGTGTGTTGACCTCCCCGTTTTGAAATTAAGGCTGAGAGGTTTGGGGCAATTAAAGATACCCCGAAAGCTAATAACCCAACAGTGCTCAAAACATAAGGAAATGTTCGAGCGATTAACAGCAGAACGCTGCCAATTCCCATCAAGCTAAAGCCCAAAGCAATTTGCTTCGTTACGCTAAGTTTTCCCGAAAGATAGCTAACCGCGACGGTCTGAAAAATTGCCATCACTAACCCGCACACCATGAAAACGAGGCCAGTTTCAAGCGGTCCATAGCTTAACTTTTCCTGGGCATAGAGCGCGAAGGTGCCTTCAAATATTGCCAATCCTAACTGCCCGATTGTTGTCAAACCCAGCAGTATAAGCAGCTTATTGCCTAAACTTTGCCATCTGATATCTGATTGATTTGATTGATTGGCTGGGGTAGAAATTCGTCGCAGTGGTAGAGACTCTGGCAGCCAAAGCATAGCTGCAAAGAACATAATTAGCATTAATGCTGCTGCAATTAAGAAAGGTAGCGAGAAACTATCAATTTTGAGATGCCCAAAATTGACATCAAAGTGGAGATCTCTACGGGTTGTTAATCCTCCTACGGCTGGTCCAGCAACAACGCCCAGGCTGACAGCAGTACCGAACCATGCCATACCGCGACTGCGATCGTGCTCCGTTGTCACGTCAGCAATATAAGCTGTCGCTGCCGGTAGAGCCGCTGAAGATAAGAAGCCATCGATTCCTCGTACAATGTACAGCATGCCCAGAGAGGTTGCCATACTAAATAGTATCTGGGCAATCGCAGAGCCACCCAAACCTATTAACAACAATGGTTTTCTCCCAAATTGATCTGACCACTTTCCCCATAGCGGCGCAAAAATAAACTGCATCAAGGCATAAACACTGGTCAATAGACTGACGTGGATAACCATAGTTTCTCGGGATACCCTACCTGCTGAATCAAGACGTTCGGCATAATAGGGTAGCACTGGCAAAGTGATGCCAAAGCCCACCATAAGAACAAATAAACAGGCTAACAAGAGCAGCAGGTTTTTATTCACAACAAGCTAAATCGTACATGGTAACCTGTCTCAGGCTCAGTGCCGCAATGAGAGTGAGGGGAAAAACACATGTAACTGTAGCCCCAGTAGTTTTTCAAAGGTTTGCCATCAATAGACAAGAATTCTGTATCGTCAAAATCGACAACTGGCAAACGTTCAACTGCTGTAATTCCCAAGTCAATGAGCAGTTTATAATGGCCATTTCCACTGAGAAATTTCCGGCATATCCTGGCCGTATTGAGTGATGTACTGTTCATGTTCGATAAGTTTGTCGCGGATGAACTGTTGAGTGTATGCCGCCCTATAGCCAAGCTGGGGTACTCGGTCAATGACATCACCCATCAAGTGAAAGCGATCCAAGTCATTGCGGACGACCATGTCAAACGGTGTGGTCGTTGTTCCTTCTTCTTTGTATCCTCTGACATGGAGATTATTGTGGTTTGTTCGACGATAGGTGAAACGATGAATTAGCCAGGGGTAACCGTGATAAGCGAAGATTATAGGCTTGTCAGTGGTAAAAATCGTATCGAAGTCTTTGTCGGACAAGCCATGGGGATGTTCTTCCTCTGGCTGGAGTTTCATCAAGTCAACGATGTTGACAACGCGAACTTTCAAATCAGGAAAATGCTGGCGAAGCATCGCAACAGCAGCAAGCGTTTCTAGCGTCGGCACATCTCCCGCACAGGCCATCACTACGTCAGGTTCGCTATCGCGATCATTGCTGGCCCATTCCCAGATGCCGATACCCGCAGTACAGTGCTTGATAGCAGCATCTATATCTAGATACTGAAGTTCCGGCTGCTTTCCAGCCACAATGACATTGACATAATTTCGGCTGTGCAGGCAATGGTCAGTGACTGAAAGCAGGGTGTTGGCATCCGGGGGTAGGTAAACCCGAATAATGTCTGCCTTTTTATTGACAACATGATCGATGAAACCAGGGTCTTGATGAGAAAATCCATTGTGATCCTGTCGCCAAACGTGGGAAGTCAGGAGATAGTTAAGAGAAGCGATCGGTCTTCGCCAAGGAATTTCTTTACTGGTTGTTTTGAGCCATTTAGCATGCTGATTAACCATTGAATCCACAATATGAATAAAGGCTTCGTAACAGGAGAAGAAACCGTGGCGACCCGTCAGGAGATAGCCTTCTAGCCATCCCTGACAGGTATGTTCACTGAGGATTTCCATCACTCGACCGCTAGCCGCTAAGTGATCATCTTCAGCGATTGTTTCGGCTGACCAAGCCCGATCGGTTACTTCAAACAACGCACTCAACCGGTTCGATGCAGTTTCATCTGGGCCAAATACTCTAAAG
This sequence comes from Nodosilinea sp. LEGE 07088, assembly GCF_015207395.1. Lineage (GTDB taxonomy): Bacteria > Cyanobacteriota > Cyanobacteriia > Phormidesmidales > Phormidesmidaceae > Nodosilinea. Next base: position 83,468 of record NZ_JADEWX010000001.1, on the reverse strand, counting down.
TTTTTGCTCTCTAAGTTTGCCTTCATGACATCCCGCAAGAAAAGACCCATCACTCGGGTGGCTTCTGCGGTGAGCGTCCCAGGGCTAGGAACATCAACTGCAAAATCACGAAAATCGGGTATTTTGAGATCTTTTAGTAATGCGCCACCGTTAGCATGGGGGTTAGCTCCCATCCGCCGCTCCCCCTGAGGAGCCAATTCGGCTAGTTCAGGAATCAACGTACCGTTTTCGTCGAAAAGCTCTTCTGGCTGATAGCTTTTCATCCAGGTTTCCAGTAGCTTGATATGCGCTGGGTTAGCAGCCATCCCAGATAGAGGTACCTGGTGCGATCGCCAAGAGCCTTCAGTTTTCTTCCCATCGACTTCTTTGGGGCCTGTCCAACCTTTCGGTGTTTTCAGAATAATCATCGGCCACTGGGGACGTTGGGAACTTCCGGTGGTGCGAGCCTGATGTTGAATCTGCTTTATTTCAGCAACTATCGTATCGAGGGTAGCCGCCATTTTCTGGTGCATCACCGTAGGGTCAGATCCCTCTACAAAATAGGGCTTATAGCCGTAGCCGATAAATAAGCTTTCTAATTCCTGTTGACCAATCCGGGCTAATACTGTCGGGTTGGCAATCTTATAGCCGTTCAAGTGTAAAACGGGTAGCACCGCTCCATCTGTAGCAGGATTGAGGAATTTATTAGAGTGCCAAGCCGTAGCCAGCGGTCCCGTTTCTGCTTCTCCATCGCCGACCACGCAAGTAACTATGAGATCGGGGTTGTCAAAAGCAGCCCCATAGGCATGGGAAAGTGCATACCCAAGCTCACCACCTTCGTGGATCGAACCAGGGGTTTCAGGGGCTACATGACTGGGGATACCACCTGGGAAAGAAAACTGGTGAAAGAGGTTTTTGATTCCTGCTTCATCTTGAGAAATATTTGGATAATATTCGCTATAAGTTCCTTCTAGATAGGTGTTAGCAACTAAGCCAGGACCGCCGTGACCTGGCCCTGCAATGTAAATCATGTTCAAGTCTTGATTCTTAATTAATCGGTTGAGGTGAACATAGATGAAGTTTAGCCCTGGCGTAGTCCCCCAGTGGCCCAGCAACCTAGGCTTGACGTGCTCTAATTTCAGGGGTTCCTTTAGGAGGGGATTGTCATATAAATAGATTTGGCCTACGGAAAGATAGTTAGCTGCCCGCCAATAGGCGTTCATCTTGCACAATTCTGCACTATCAAGGGGTGCTTTCTGGGCTTCAGGGGCAGTTTGAATCATACTCAACTCCTATTGTTTTTAATCGCAATCGATAATGCTATTTGGGATGCGGATACCCTGTTGTTGCTCTAGATAATTTTCACCAAACCACTTGGTCAAGACAAGAGGCGCTGACCATTGTTATCTGTCCCATCTAAATGTTCGATTTCCTGTTCTAAAAGCTCTTTTTCGCTGGTGTAGGCTAAATCTTCTTGGGTAACGACAAATTGGGTAGAAAATTGCTGGGCAAACTGTATTTTGCGTTGTATATTAGCATCGGCTTGATTTAGAGTAGCTGCATATTCCTGCCGCTTTTGATTCCGCCGTTCAATTTGACGATTGCGGCCTCGAATCCAGAAATACCGAACCAGAGGGACGCCTAGGAAACCGACGCCATATCCTAAGAGTATCCAAAAGACTGATTGAGCAAAGGCCACTACCCCACCGAGTTGAAGGGCAATTGTGCCATCACTCAGAAGTGCCCTGAGAATTAATGCCCCAATCAGGTTAAGAAAACCAAGCCCAGCGACCAGCGAGAGCTGTCCTGGTCTTACTCGACTAAAGTTCCAGAAAGATTCTTGTAAGTAACTAGGTACAGCTTTTTGCCCCTCAGCAAGAGCGGTCGTTTGTAATACAGGAAAACGATAGATGATATCTCCTATAGAACTGACCTCTGGGTAACCATCAAAACGGATGAGGGTTGGCAGCATATAATCTTCATCAATCGCTTGAGTTTTTGCAATGTCGAGATAGGGCGCGATTTGTTCTGCGACGACTGCACCGCCTTGATTGTAAATAACAGTACCAATGATTTGCCAACGTCGTTCTTCTAAATTGGGATTGGGATTGCCATCTCCAAACAAAAACGAGAAAACCGCCTCAAAGAAGTTAAGCTGTCCGTCACCATGATCCTGCTGCTGCCTGTACTTTACTGAACCTTTTTGCGCATGTCTATGGTGATTTAGGCTAAAAAACCATAACAGGCCGGAACCAAATCTAAAATGGAGCAAGGACAAGGGAATACTACTTCCATGCTTGCGATTGTTTGAATTTCCCCCACGACTGTTACTCATAGCAATCAGAATTACGACAATCGTCACAAAAATGAGGACGATAGACATTATCAAAAAAATGCCAAAGGAAATTCGGATTAAATAGAATAAGATCTGCCAAGCTCTTGATCCCCAAGCCTGCAAACGCAGTCGAATAGACTTGTTGCGCAAAATGGTTCGGAAATTTTTGGGAAGAAGGTAGGCAATTTCACCTGCTTCAGATACTTGCAAATGACCGTTTGTTTCTGAAGCAAGGGCTAGTAAGCCTCGCTGTGCGAAATTGACTTCTAAACCAGCATGAGCAGCGATATCACCAACGGTCACCCGATAGTTCAGTTGCTCCACGGCCCGCATAATTTTAGGATCAAGTATCATTTGAAATGGCTCTAGGTGAAGGAAAAATGTAAGATTATTGTTACGGTTTTAGAGGTATCTACAAAATTCCAGCTAAAGTATTTTTTGATGCTTTTATTTTTCAAATTTAGTTGTCACTTTCAAGCTTTTCTTTGGCTTGGAGGAGGTGTGTCTTATGCGCTTTGCTGACCTTTGGATATGATAGTTTAAGTGAGATTAATCTGTCGCAAATAATGTCAGAAACGACAAGACGCGTAAACCACTTGTGATCGGCTGGGATGATATACCAAGGTGCCCATTCAGTACTGGTGTGATTAAAGACGTCTTGATAAGCTGCCATATAGTCATCCCAATAATATCTCTCGTTAAGATCGCTGGCAGAAAATTTCCAATTTTTTCCGGCCTATTAATACGATCCAGAAATCGTTTTTTCTGTTCTCCTTTAGAAACATTGAGAAAGAATTTGAGAATAATAATTCCATTTTGAGAAAGATATTTCTCAAGGTTATTGATCTCTTCAAATCGAGATTTCCAGATCTTGTTGGTCTTTATCCTCGGTGGTAACTGCTGTCTATCCAGTAATCCTGGATGAACGCGGACGACAAGGACTTCCTCATAATACGAACGATTGAAAATACCAATTCTTCCTCGTTCTGGCAATGCCTTTGTATAGCGCCAAAGATAGTCATGATCCAGTTCTTTAGCAGATGGGACTCCAAAGCTAAATACCTGGCATCCTTGTGGATTGACCCCTGACATCACATATTTGATCGTACTGTCTTTGCCAGCAGCATCCATAGCCTGAAAGATGATCAGCAGTGCAAAGGTATTTTGGGCATATAGAACCTCCTGATGCTTTGCTAGATGCTTAACATGCTCCTGTAATTTCTGCTGAGCATCAGACTTGTTTTTGAAATGTCCTATGTACGTTGAGTCATATTGCTTCAGCGCGATTTTTGTAGTCGGAGAAACAATAAAATCCTCGTGTTTCATTGAATTTACCAAATGATGATTCTATGATTTATAATCTTTGACTTCATCACTGAGCCTGATATCAACTAAGTTTTCAAAACAATACTTCAGGCAATTCTTAAAGAATGACACAGCGTACGCAGATACAGGTTCTCAGGAATAGAAAGTCTCATCTATGAACTCCCTGTAGAAAACAGCGACACGATACTAAGAATTGAGATTGGATGGCAGTTACAGTTTGATCCGCCGTAGCAACATGGCATTGATAGAAACGACAACCGTTGAAAGGCTCATAAATACGGCTCCTACTGCGGGGGAAAGGACAAAGCCTAGAGGATAAGCAACACCAGCTGCCAAGGGAATTGCTATAATGTTGTACCCCGTCGCCCAGAACAGATTTTGGATCATCTTATTGTTGGTTGCCTTGCCCAGCTTTAGGGCTCGTCCCACATCCAGTGGGTTATCTTTGACTAAAACCAAATCGGCGGATTCAATCGCTACATTCGTTCCCGCACCAATGGCAACCCCCAGGTCGGCTTCTAACAGTGCAGGTGCATCGTTGATTCCGTCCCCTGTGAAGACTGTGGCTCCTTCGGCTTTTAATTCTTTTACAATTCGGACTTTATCCTGGGGCAAAACCCGAGCATAATAACGCTCAATGTTTAAGTCACTTGCAACAGCTTGGGCGACTGCCTGAGCATCCCCTGTAATCATCACTGCTTGAACGCCAATTGCCTCTAGACTGTGGACTAATTTTCTGGCACTCTCTCGAATCTGATCTGCCAAGGCAAATAATGCCAGGGTTTTCTCGTCATCCATTAAGGCAATAACACTTTCTCCCCTGGCTTCTGCTCTTTCTAAACCGAGTTCGAGCTCGAGAGAGAAATCGAGGCCCAGTTCTTTAGGCCACTCGGGTCGCCCTACTCGGTAGGTTTTGCCGTTAATGATCCCCTCTACACCCATGCCCGGCACTGCCTTAAAGTCACTGACAGTGGCAGGTCGTACCTTGTGTTGTTGCGCGGCTTCTACAACTGCATGAGCGAGTGGATGTTCTGAGAGAGATTCTAAGGCCGTAGCAATTGATAAAGCTTGTTCGTCGCTCAAACCTTCAGTGTAAATCCGTTGGACGCCAAACCGTCCCTCTGTCAACGTGCCCGTTTTATCGAAAGCAGCATATTTAATGGTTTTAGCTCGCTCGAAAGCTTCGCGGTTACGGACGAGAATGCCATTTTTTGCCGCGATCGCAGTTCCATTGACAATTACCAGGGGGATTGCCAACCCCAAGGCATGAGGGCAGGCGATCACTAATACCGTCACTGTACGGTTGATGGCAAACACCAAATCGCCGAGTGCGATCCAAACCACAAAGGTCAGTGACCCAATGCCAATCGCAATCAAGGTCAACCAATAAGCGGCTTTGTCAGCCAAAACCTGATACTTACTTCGCGAATTCTGGGCTTCTTCCACCAGGCGCATAATCTGACTAAGGGCAGTCTTTTCACCTGTCCGGATCACTTGAGCTTTTAAGGCTCCCTCCCCGTTAACTGCCCCTGTAATAACTTCATCTCCTTCCTGTTTATTTACAGGACGAGATTCACCAGTGAGAAAAGCTTCGTTGGCACTTGAAGCTCCTTCAACCACGACCCCATCAATCGGAACCTGCTCACCAGGGCGAATCAAAATCAGGTCGCCTTCTCGAATTTGGTCTAGGGGAACATCTTCAACCTGCCCCTCTACTAGCCGATGCGCCATGGATGGCATTAGCTTAGCTAATTGCTCCAAAGCCCGACTAGCTCCCTGCACTGATGACATTTCAATCCAGTGCCCGAGCAGCATGATGTCGATTAAGGTGACCAATTCCCAGAAAAATGGCTCGCCTTCCAAACCAAATGTCACTGCCAAACTGTAAATAAAAGCAACTGTGATGGCTAGAGAAATCAGGGTCATCATGCCGATTTTACCCTTCATCTCCCGCCAGGCTCCTTTGATAAAGACCCAGCCACCGTAAAAGTAAATAACGATCGCCAGGACAGGATTTATCCAGGATGATCCAGAAAATTGAACAGCTTGATAGCCAAACCAAGACTGAAACGAAGGGGAAAAATAAAGTACGGGAATGGTGAGGATGAGGCAGATAAAAAATCGATTTTTGAACATCTCGGGACTATGCCCCGCGTGTTTATCGTGCCCTCCATGGCTTTCCTGAGTGTGGTTCTCGTGATGTGCGTGTTCCTGGCTATGTTGATGCTGCATTACTGAACCTGGTAGTGATCTTATTTATCTGGGAGTATTGGAAGCCTGTAAAGATTGCTCTCCAAGGGTGCTTGGAAATTCTTATAGGTTTTCTGCAAATCAAATACTCTTCGAAGTGTTCCGTCTAGTACTCGAAGGCGAAATATGCCCACTACTCCGGATCGCTTGGCTCCCTAGCTCCCCTGCTCCCTAGCGATTGGCAATAGTCCTCATACTTATGCCGCAGTCTACTAGGCTGTTTAGGCGATTTCTAATTCCCTTCATTCTGGCTATTTTTTTCTATATTTATGCCTTCAATTGCCTGGGCTGATGTATTGAAATTCTGTAGTGAAGCCATAGCCTCCGCTACGTTATGGGATGCTAACCAATCGTAAGTTTTGTCGAGTTGCTTTAGTGTAACTAGACCATATTTCCACAAAACGATAGGCAATAAGCCTAGATCTTGTTCTCCATGCCTTAGGGCTAGTTCTATAGAAGCTTCAGACAATGAAAGTTCATCTCGCAAAAAGTGAAGAAATTGGGGATTGGCGATCGTTGTCATGGGGTATGATCCTTTCTATGGGCTAAACGATGGCACGGGATCTTATCTGAAAGAATTGAACAAATCGGGTTGCCGGTGTGGATTTCTAAATAGTCGTCAAGATCAGCCTCAAAGAGGAGCCTTGTGCGTGGGAGCACGGCTCTTTCAAGGAAGTCACTTGAAGCACTAGAAATCCGTACGATCTGAAATTGAGCAGTTCGGTTAATGTAACAACACTGAATGCGATCGCCTCGCTGAGAAAACTGTGTTTGTGAGATTTTTTTGGGAGTTTTTGGTTGCAGAGATTTAGCATCGGGTTCCTTTGACCAAATGGTTTGAATCATTACCGTTCTCTCAGTAATTGCCAACCCAGAGCTTCCAGAGATTCAGGTGAGACATAAAGTGTAATGCCGTCCCCCAAAGAAATACAGATTGCACGACCTTCGTAGGGTAAAATCTTTCCTTTCTCTTGGGTATGAGAACACTTAATCCACTGTCCGGGCCGCAAGTTCATAGATCTTGCAATGAAATGATAAATATCGAATTGATTTCTGTTTTGCTGACTCTCTGTTTTGCTGACTCGATGGGAACTCTTTGGAAAGCTGGATTTCACGCTTCAAGTTACTTGAGTTTCTGCCGTATGTAAAAGCTTGGCTTTCTACTTATCTAATATCCTAAAGGAATTTTTGTTTGAGACTCTTGCCAACTTTGAAGGGAATTGATACTTAAATGGTATTAATGGCTGGTTACGACCTCCTCACGCTGAAGGGCATTGAAATTGTGAATTTTCTGTTCCTCTGATAATTGATGGGCAACCTGCTGCACTACTTCCAGGAAAGCTGGTAGTATAGGAGACTCATTTTCTGAACGCCATGCCATGGCTAAGTCAAGCCCTTCTAAGGGTGGATTGAAGGGGCGGTAAATGATGTGCGATCGCTGTAAATGCTCTACGGAAGCTGGTAACAGTGCGATCCCTAAACCTGCTGCAACAAAACCTAAAATACTATGCACTTCTTGAGTCTCCTGCATCAGCTTTGGACTAAATCCAGCTTGATGGCAGGCTACAATAATATGGTCATACAATCCGCACCGATAATGGCGCGGACAAATGATAAAGGTTTCATCTTGCAGAGTGCTCAGATTGAGACTGGGTTGACTTGCTAATACATGTTTTTGGGGTAAAACAGCAATCAGAGGTTCTTGCAAAATAGTCTTGACAGTTAAGTTATACCCGTTGAAGCGCAACGGTACCCCAAATCCAACCCCAATCTGTCCACCTTGAATTGCTGGTACTTGATCGCCTGTGGCCATTTCGTGCACAGATACACTGACCATGGGAAACTTTTCCTTAAAAACTCTGACTGAAACCGGCACGATGTCGTAGGCTGAAGAGCCTTCAAACCCAACAGTGAGATGACCGTGTTTGCCATGTTCGGCCAACTTTGCGAGAGCTGTGGCTTGCTGAACTTGGGTCAATATCTGTTTTGCTTCCCGTAGATAGATCGTTCCTGCCGCAGTTAACTCTATATGCCTTGTTGTTCGATGTAGCAACTCAACGCCTAGTGATTGCTCCAATTGACGAATCCGTCGGCTAAGAGGTGGCTGAGCAATGTGCAAACGCTCTGCTGCCCGGCGAAAGTTTAATTCTTCGGCTACGGCTATGAAGTATTCGATCTGTTGAAGTTCAACTGTCATATGCCACTATCAGTTGCAACCTGACTAACTCAGAACAGAGAAACAGAATAGACTGATATTCAAATTACTGCTCTGCTACTGATTTAATTGGTCTAGATCTCTTCTGCCCTACTGAGCAAGGGAAACGAGTTTAACCAACATATTTCCAGACTCACAGATAGGTATGAAATCAAAATGAAAGGCTCTTGATTAGGCAATATTTCTTGGTTTTGCTTAACCCAAGTACATACTCTGGTTTGTACTACTTCGTTGGCTAGATTGCCTTTGGTCAGAAGAATATTGATATAAGTATTGTTCTTAAGAGCAGTAGAAGTGAGCCGGGCTTCCCCAAAGTCAAACCGTCTCATAGTGAGCCTGTTTCCAAGCGCTCATGCCGCCTAAGACGTTAGCGACGTCACTCCAGCCGTGGTGCTGTAGCAGACTCGCCGCTACCGAAGCGCGATAGCCGCTGCCACAGATCACTGCGACGGGGCGATCGCGGGGCACCTCCTCCAGTCGTTTGGGCAGTTCCGCGCCGGTAATAAAGGTCGCCCCTTTGATATGTCCACTGTTCCACTCGCCCTTTTGGCGTACATCCAGCACGAACAACTGATCATCCTGCTGAAGCTGTTTCCGTAGGGTGTGGACAGTCCAGAGGGGCAAAAAGTCAATCTCCCGAGCGGCGGTACGCCAAGCTTTCATGCCGCCTGCCAGCCAGCCTTTGGGCAGGTCATAGCCAATACGAAGCAGCTGCCAGCAGACACCCCACAGGTCGTCGGGACGCTCCAGCAACAGCATCAGCGGCATATCGGGGGGCAGCACCGACCCCGCCCAGGTGGTGAAGGAGGAACTGAGGGCTACGTTGATGGCACCGGGAATATGGCTGGCAAAGGCTTCTGGAGAGCGGCAATCGACCACCAGGGCACCGTCTTTCTGCAGCTGGTCAAACTGGCCCAGGGTCAGCGGTGGCGGATCGGCTAAAACTCCCAGCAGCGGCGGGCCTGCCTGATTGGCTTGACGCATTCGGGGCCAGTAGGGGGGCACGGTGGGCAACTCGGACAAATCCACGCACTGCTTGGTAAATTCATCTTGGGACGCCAAATTTGCCAGCATCTGGTTCATGCGGCGTTCGTAGCCGATGGTGGTTGAGAGACGGCTGCCAATATTGCCGCCACAGAGGGAACCGGCCACATGGGTGGGGTAGACCTCGACATAATCCGGCAGCTTGAGAATTTTTTCCTGGAGGGTTTGGCAGAGCTGCCCGGCATGGTGGCGAATATCGTCATCGGAGCCCAGCAGGTCGGGGCGGCCCACATCATCGACCAGCAGGGCACCCCCAGAAAGCAGCATCACGAGTTCGTCCCCCCGGCCTCGATCGGTGACGAGAAAGCTCATGTGCTCGGGGGTATGTCCTGGGGTTTGCATCGCCTCAAACACAATTTCGCCCATCTCCAGGCGATCGCCATCCTTCATGCCACGGACGCTATAGCCCAGCTCAGCGCGGGCGCTGCCGATCAGCTGTACGTTGCCCCGCTCCGGCAGTTCGCAAATGCCGGTCAGGTAGTCGTTGTGCTGGTGGGTATCGGCGGCGTAGCGAATTTGCATTCCCTGCTTACGAGCCGTATCGAAGTAGGTATCCACATCCCGGCGCACGTCAAGCACCAGTGCTTCACCCGTTTTTTCAGAGCCAATGAAGTAAGAGGCGTGACCTAAACTTTCGAGGTAGAACTGTTTGAAAAACATGGCTTTAGTAGAAACTCAGTAGGTTTGGTGGACTCAGGCGGGCGCACTAGTTCCCGTATGGCTATCGATGTAGTGGATGAAAAACTGCTTCATTTGGGGATGGGCGTCGCAGTCAAAGCCGTTTTCTTTGCCTTTTTCTAGGGCAGCATCAGCGCTCATGCCGTTGCGCGTTGCCATATACATCAGCGCCATTGCTCCCGATCGCATACCGCTTTTGCAGTGGGTGAGTACGGGTTTAGGTAGTTCGTCCAATGCTTGAAGAACCTGGTCAGTCAGCTCATCGCTGATGTCGCTGGGCTTGACCGGAATGTTGGTATAGGTCAGTCCGGCCTGTTCAACGTGAGTCTGTTCGTCGGGCAGGGTGCCTTCTTCTTGGGGCGATCGCAAATTCAACACTGATCGAAACCCTGCCTTAGCAGCTTGCTGAATTTGCTCGGGAGTCAGTTGGCTATCTGCAACCGCCACTTCGGGAGTGATAGTTTTCATATCTTCCATTTTCATCTCTTCTCGGATAAACGTTCCAAATTTTGGATGCCTTAATCAGGCTCTTTACAGCGTGGATTCTGTGCTTCCGGTGACAAAAATCACTCCTTAAAAGACTATATTCTGGTATACTTTTCTGATCTAGATCTGGTGTCTTTAGGTTTCTCCAGGCTTGAGACCTACAATGTCACTCCAGTGATAGTCCATATAGGTTGAAAACGCTAAGACAGCCCCGTTCCACTGCCTACGACGCGCAACATATTCATCTGCACCCATTTCCAAATCTGGAACGATTTTGATGCCATAAGTTTGGAGCAGTGAACTCGCCCGCAAATAGTGCGATCGCCACTCTTTCTCAAACGCAGGCTGATCAAGTTTGTCCTGCTTTAGAAAAGAATTCGAAAGCTGAAATAGCAGATCAAGCCCGCTACTTTCTAGCTCATTGACAGCAGAAGAATCAATAAAAGGTCCATATTCTTGAGGATGGAGGGATGTTTTGACCAATGTTGCCAGGTCAAGACTTATCCAAGCGATACGAGCTAGAGAATACTGTACTTCTTGAAAGCGAAAATAGTGCAGGATGGGATAAGCATGGTGGGACTCTAACAGGAACAGCAAATCGCGGCTGATATTGGAAATATCCTGAAAAGCCGTTTCAAATCGATTGTAGCCCTTGAGTTGGGCCAAGAATAACCCAGCATCGGCTTCTCTTCCTGAGCGATGAAAGAGGCTCAATGCAAAGGTATTGCGCTTAGTGAGGGCGTTATAGACTGACAGTAAGTAGGTTAGCGAGGCTGTAAAAACGGAAAAACCAACCGCTGACTCGAAAATCGTAATTAGCTTCCAAAGATTAGTTTTCGGAACTAGATCCCCGACCCCCAATGTCGTCAAGGAAAAACCGCTGTAATAAAGCGCAGTAGAGAAATCCGTGGGTGTTTTACCCTGGCTAGCCTGGATGCCACTCCCCAAAGCAGGCCAAATCAGTAAGGCAAATCCCAAAAGCAGGCTGCACACCCAGACAGAGACAATCAAAATCAACAATGTTGGCCCACAATAGGACAAAATTTTGTCGCTCCCCCTGATCGGTAGGTGAGACAGACATCGAAATATCTCCCATGTGCTTTTGCAGAGCTTTAGGCTTATAGCACTTTTATAGGTTCGGGGATATAGCACCGTCAGATAGACATCGATAAGGGTAACAAGAATGATGCCGATGCCTAGAACTTGAGCGAACATGTGTGGTTAAAGATATTACAGCTTCAAGCTAGCTTTGCCCGACGCAGCATCACGGCGTTGATGGCAACAATTACGGTGGAAAGGCTCATCAGCAATGCCCCTACCGCTGGGGACAGCAGAATGCCCCAGGCATACAACACACCCGCTGCCAGCGGAATGGCAATGACGTTGTAGCCTGTCGCCCAGAATAGGTTTTGGATCATCTTGCTGTAGGTCTTCTTTGCCAACCTCAGGGCTTTTACGGCATCCAGGGGGTCATCATTGATCAATACCAGGTCAGCCGATTCGATCGCTACATTGGTTCCAGCCCCGATCGCCAGCCCCATGTTGGCTTCTAGCAACGCCGCTGCATCATTGATGCCGTCGCCCACAAAGGCAGTCGGCGCTTCTTTTTTCAGTTCCTTGATGCGGTTCACTTTGTCTTCCGGCAGCACACGAGCATAGTAGCGATCAATGCCCAAATCCGCCGCCACGGAACGGGCCACAGCTTCGGCGTCTCCCGTAATCATCACCGCCTGGATGTCCATGTCGTGGAGACGATCGATGGTGGTGCGAGCCCGTTCGCGCACTTGGTCGGCCATGGAAATTACAGCCACAGGTCGATCAGAGGTCATCAGCACTACGGCACTTTCGCCGCGATCATCTGCTCTGTCTAAAGCCTGCTGCAAGGACTTGGGAAAAGACAGATTTTGCTCCTGCACCCACTCCGGTCGTCCCACCCGGTAAGTCTGTCCGTCAACTTGGCCCTCTACACCATGCCCAGTAACGGTCTGAAAGTCCTTCATCTGGGGCAGGTCGAGTTGACGCTCTTTGGCTGAATCGACGATCGCCTTCGCTAGCGGGTGTTCTGAGGGCGTTTCCAGGGCGGCGGCGATCGCCAGTGCTTCTTCCTCCGACAGTCCATCAGCAGCCACCTGCTGCACGCCAAACTTTCCCTGGGTTAACGTGCCGGTCTTGTCGAAGGCGACGGTTTTAATATCCTTCGCCCGCTCCAGAGAATCACGATTCCTGACCAAAATGCCGTTGCGAGCCGCGAGCCCCGTCGAGTTGGCAATCACCAGCGGAATCGCCAGCCCGAGCGCGTGGGGACAGGTAATCACCAGCACCGTCACCGCCCGATTAATCGAAAAGACCAGATCTTCTAGAGTCAGCCAGACGATAAAGGTAAGCGTACCGACAGAGATAGCAATAATCGTTAGCCAGTAGGCCACCCTGTCCGCTAGCGCCTGATAGCGACTGCGGGAAGACTGGGCCTCTTCTACCAGGCGCATAATCTGGCTGATGGCGGTATCGTCGCCAACTCGCGTCACCTTCACCTGTACTGAGCCTTCGGTATTCACCGACCCGGCCACCACCTCATCCCCCTCATGCTTAGAAACGGGTTTGGATTCGCCCGTCAGAAACGACTCGTTGACGTTGGTATTACCCTCAATCACCTCGCCGTCGTTGGGAATCTGCTCGCCAGGACGAATCAGAATCACGTCACCCATCTGAATTTCACTGACAGATACATCCTCAATCTCCCCGTCCCGCATCCGGTGGGCTTCGTTAGGCACCAGCGAGGAAAGCTCCTCCAGGGCTTTGCTGGCTCCCTGCACCGAGGCCATCTCAACCCAGTGGCCCAGCAGCATGATGTCAATTAGCGTCGCCAGCTCCCAGTAAAAAGGCTTGCCCTCCAGCCCTAAAGACACCGCCAGACTATAGATAAACGCCACGGTAATCGCCAGGGCAATCAGCGTCATCATGCCGATCTTGCTCTGAAATTCGTGCCATGCCCCCTGCAAAAATGGCCAGCCACCATAGAAATACAGGGCGATACCCAAAACCGGGCTAATCCAGCCAGAACCAGAGAAGGCAACGGCCTCGTAGCCCAGCCAACTCTGAAGCTGAGGCGAAAAGTAGAGAATCGGCAGGGTCAAAATCAGCGACACGAAAAACCGCTGCTTAAACATGTCCGGACTGTGATGCCCATGATCGCCATGTCCGCTATGACTTTCCCGGCTGCTGTGCTGACTGTGGTCAACACCATGCTGGTGCTGCTGGTGCCCATTGTGAGAAGCCCGGTCAGCTTCTCGGCGATCGCTCTGGGTTGTTTGGTGAGAATGATTCATCGAAATTCTACTAGTAATAGGGCATTGACCTGGACGGCTTTAAAGTCACCGAAGTCCTTAAGTGCTTTCTGGCTGTGAGAGCCATTGTTCTATAGCAGCAGAGTGTTTTGCGCTTTGTGCCAAACACCCTTTCGCACAGCTTCAGACAACTATCTAGATGCAGGAGATGTAGCTTCTTATTCGACGGTGGGCTCAAACTCGGGTAGGGGTCTTTCCCCTAACTCGGGCTGTGTCGTAACCAAGCCGCCTTCTCGGATGTCGGCGATTAGCCACTCCATTTCTTTGATCTCGCGAAGCTGGGCGGCAATAATTTCATCGGCCAGTTCGCGGACGCGAAGATCTTGAATCTGGGCGCGCTCGCTTGTTAGAATTGCAATAGAGTGGTGCGGAATCATGGCTTCCATCCAGTCCACATCGGTTACCGTAATCTGACTTCGTACCAGCCATAAGGCTGAACCAAACAGCAGGATTGCACTTAAGAAAATAGCGGTGTTCGCTTTTTTGCTCTTATACATGTTCAGCATGTATAAGAGCATAATTATCATCATTGCAGCACCCATAATCAGTGCCATGTAAACCCGCGTTTCGCTAAACCAAGCATGGCCGAGAATCTGATAAGAATTCAGGTACGTCAAGAAAAACATCACCACAATTGAGGTGCCAATCATGGCAAAGTATCTGGCATAGCTACTTCGCATGCCACTGTGATGTTCGGTATTTTGATAACTGGCGATCGCGTTGTCTTGAGTATTCATTGCTCCTCCTGATGTGAACTGATACGACAAAAAGGAATTCCGAACTGAACAGTCTTTTCTGAAGCGTTTGCTAGTAATCTAAGGGTGGTAATCTTGACAGGTTCTGGCTTCTGGAGTTAAGGCACGGGCAGGATGAACAGCACACCTGAGATAACCATTGTCGTGAAAAAACTGGCATCGCTTGCACGGTGAAACCTGCCTGAGAGGTATTAGCGCCTGGAAATACAACCGCTTCTGAGACTTCAGTAGAACAGCAATACCCATAGACAGCACGATCGCCGGGATGAGCACTGCTACTGCCACGCCGACAGGCGGAAAAGCCGATACCGCTTCCCCTGAAGCGCTAATTTGAACCTCTTGAAGGAATCTTTCAGATGGTGAGTTATTCCTAAATCTGGCAGCTTCTGGCCGTAGGCTAGGCCAGTGGTTGTCAGTTAAGGTCGTTATTAACGAGGCTCCACCAGTATCTGTAGAGCTCCTAGAGGCGTATAACATTTTTTCACTTCGCAAGTCCTAGTTAAATCTAAGCGGTGACTGCGCCTACGCCTGCAATTTTGCGATAGGCTTCGGCTGCAGTGCGACAAGCTTGAGCACATTTCTTACAGTGCTCCATGTCGTACTTTTCACATTCGCTAGCGCAAGCCTCACAGATTTCTGCACAGGCATTGGCCATCGGAGCGATAAAATATGAACCACGCACCATGAGAGTCGCTAAGCTACGGCAGCTTTCCCCTGTGTCTAAACACATACGGGCACACTTGACCATATCTGGATTGCCCATGCAGGCTTCGGCGCAGTGCTCACACTCCACCGAACAAGCCATCGCTTTATCAAAGCTAGACTGGTATTTTTCGTGATTTAGAAGCATTGTTTTCTCTCGTAATCAATGACTAACTAAATATCGGAAAAACAATTGCTTCCACATCTATCAATGGAAATAGACCATATTTCAATCTTACAGAGTAGAGCCATTTCATCCTGATTTCATAATCTTGTGATACGTAATTGAGCTTCCTGGCAATAAGTCACAAACCGTTCACATTTCATTGTTGTTTCATAGTATGTCTGTAAGCTAAGTAACGCTGCCACGATTTTTCTGCTGCCACCTTTCTCCTAAAAATGACTAGAAACTTTGTGATAGCAGCTTGAAAAATTAAATCTTAAGGAAAGGAAATGATCATGAAGGAATTCTGGAAAAAAGCAAATTCAGCGATCGCGCTGACCGCTATTCTCGGGGTCGGGCTTCTGGGGACGCTGGCCAGACCTGCCTTTAGCCAAGACGTGCCACAAGAATCTGACTCCATCATGCCCGAAGGCATGATGGAGTCAGAACAGATGCCTATGGGGAACATGGGCATGCCTCACCAAGGCGTGCCCATGCAAATGTCAGGCAAAATGCTGGAACTGATGGGCGAAATGCAGCAGCTCATGTCAACGTTAACGCCAGAACAAATGCAGGAATTCCAGCCAGTGATGTTAGAGCACCAAAATCGCATGGTTGAGGAAATGGCGATCATGATTGAGCAGTTACGGGATATCACAGACCAGACTGAGGAGTCTGACCTCAGTGAGTAGGTCAACCCGTTTTATCTCACTCGCAGGCGCTGAATCGTTGCAGTTAATGCACAGCAAAGTCATGTTCCGCTTTTCTTAGTACAGGGTTTGGCTATAAAACTTAATGCTGCCCCCTTGACCCTGTAGTTGGCTAGAGACTTCAAGATAGAGTCATAACCTACTCGGAGGGCTTCCCATGAAACTCGATTTGAGCGTTCCTAATCTAGCCTGTTCAGCCTGTGTTGAGGCCGTCACCAAAGCAGTTCACACGGTCGATGCCACGGCCCAGGTGGCGGCTGACCCCAAAACTAAGCAGGTCAGCGTTGTCTCTAACGCCGCTGAAGCTGACATCAAAAACGCTATCACCACGGCGGGATACACAGTCGCCTGAGGAGCAAAAAATGGACAGTCAAACCTTTAAACTGCGGGGCATGAGCTGTGCCTCCTGTGCCAGCAACATTGAAATGGCTATTCAGTCAGTACCGGGGGTTGAAACCTGTAGTGTCAACTTTGGGGCTGAGCAAGCTGTTGTCGCCTATGACGCTAACCAAGTCAGTACTGCCGATATTCAATCAGCGGTAGATAAGGCGGGCTATGCTGCTCAGCCGATTGACGATAACCCACTAACGGCTGAAGACGACGCTGAGCGGCGCGAGCGAGCTGCTAGAGACCGAGAGCTCACGCGCAAAGTCATTTTTAGTCTGGTGATGAGTGTTGTACTCGTGATTGCGGCACTACCAATGATGACAGGGCTGGAAATTCCGCTGATTCCAGCCTGGTTGCACAACCCCTGGTTGCAGTTGGTGCTGACCTTGCCGGTCATGGTGTGGGCCGGAAGTGATTTTTTCATTAATACCTGGAAGGCTCTAAAACACCATTCGGCTACTATGGATACCCTGGTAGCTGTGGGTACCGGCACCGCCTACCTGTACTCGCTGTTCCCGACGGTGTATCCCCAGTGGTTTATTGATCAGGGCCTGCGCCCCGACGTCTATTACGAGATTGCGGCTATCATCATCGCCCTGATTTTGCTGGGCAATCTGTTGGAAAACCGGGCTAAAGGGCAAACCTCTGAAGCGATTCGTAAGCTGATGGGGCTGCAGGCGAAAACGGCACGAGTGATTCGCCAGGGTCAAACCATTGATGTCCCCATTTCTGAAGTAGTTTTGGGAGACATCGTGCTCGTTAGACCGGGTGAAAAGGTGCCGGTAGACGGGGAAATCATTGAGGGCTCCTCTACCTTGGATGAGGCGATGGTGACGGGTGAGAGTGTTCCGGTCCAAAAGCAGGTCGGCGATGAGGTCATTGGCGCTACGCTCAACAAGACAGGGAGCTTTAAATTTCGAGCGACACGGGTGGGAAAAGACACGTTCTTAGCTCAGATTGTCAAACTCGTGCAGCAGGCCCAGGGTTCCAAAGCGCCCATTCAACGATTGGCCGATCGCGTGACCGGCTGGTTTGTCCCAGCGGTTATTGCGATCGCGATTCTAACCTTTGTCACATGGTTCAACCTCATGGGCAACGTCAGCATAGCCCTGATCACCACTGTGGGCGTGCTGATTCTCGCCTGCCCCTGTGCATTAGGACTCGCCACCCCCACCTCCATCATGGTGGGAACTGGAAAAGGGGCCGAAAATGGCATTCTCATCAAAGGAGCCGATAGCCTGGAACTGGCTCACAAAATTCAAACCCTTGTGCTAGATAAAACCGGCACCGTAACCCAGGGCAAGCCTACTGTCACCAACTACATTACCGTTAGCGGCACCGCCAATGGCAATGAACTGGCCCTGCTCACGTTAGCGGGTTCCCTAGAGCAAAACTCCGAGCATCCCCTGGCAGAAGCGGTCGTGCAATATGCCCAAGAGCAAGGAGCAGCTTTGGCAGAACCTTCGGAATTTGAGGCTGTAGCCGGGAGCGGTGTTCAGGGCCAGGTGGATGGGAAATGGGTACAGATCGGTACCCATCGCTGGATGAACGAACTGGGTATCGACACCCAAAGCCTCAAACCCGAGTGGGATCGACTAGAGACCGAAGGAAAAACCGCTGTTTGGTTGGCGGTAGCGGGGCAGGTGGAAGCCATCATGGGCATTGCCGATGCTGTTAAGCCATCTTCGGTTAGTGCGATTCGCACCCTACAAAAAATGGGCCTAGAAGTCGTCATGCTCACTGGCGATAACCGCCGCACCGCTGAGGTAATTGCCCGCGAAGTCAACATTCAACGAGTCATGGCAGAGGTGCGGCCTGACCAAAAAGCGGATCAGATTGTGCAACTTCAGCAAGAAGGCAAGCTGGTAGCGATGGTGGGCGATGGGATTAACGATGCCCCTGCCCTAGCTCAAGCAGATGTCGGCATGGCCATCGGGACTGGCACCGATGTCGCGATCGCCGCTAGCGATATCACGCTAATTTCCGGGGATCTGTGGGGTATCGTTACCGCGATTCAACTCTCCCGCGCCACCATTCGCAACATTCGCCAAAACCTGTTTTTTGCCTTCATCTACAACGTGGCAGGCATTCCCATCGCGGCTGGGGTGCTATACCCGATCTTGGGTTGGCTGCTCAACCCGGTCATTGCCGGAGCGGCCATGGCCTTCAGCTCTTTCTCGGTGGTTACTAATGCACTGCGACTGCGTAACTTCCGCCCGAAAATTCAGGCTTAGGACTCTTTCACCCATCCACCCAGGAACCTTACCATGACCTACCCGCTCTCCTTCTTCGCCCTTCTAGTCGGTGCTGGCTTTTTAATCGGAGCCATATCCGGCATTCTGGGCAATTTGATCATCTTTGGAATCGTTAGCTAGCCCAGGAGGTCAGCCATGCTTTGTTATCGAAAACTAGCCTTGAGTGGTTTAACCAGTTTGGGGCTACTTCTAGCCGTGGCTACGGGTTCTCCGGCTCAAATGGCCCATGAGGCCATGTCTGAGTCCGGAAGCGGATTTCGCCGCATCGAACAGCCGCTGTGGGTAAAAGCCCTAGTGACGACAGGTGGTCTGGGTTTGATTGGGTTAGAACTGTGGTGGTTTGTCTTCAGTCAACCCAAATCGAGCCAAGCCAAGGCCCAAGACGGCATACAGGAAATCACCATAGCGGTTGATGGTGGCTACGACCCGAACCAAATTGTGGTGCAAGCCGGACTACCCGTACGGCTAAATTTCTACCGTACCGATCCCAGTAACTGTCTGGAAGAGGTTCGCCTTCCTGACTTTCGCATCGCTAAAGCCCTGCCGGTGAATCAGACTACCGAGATCGAGTTCACCCCTGATGAACCCGGACAGTATGAATTTGCCTGCGGCATGAATATGTTCCGAGGCACCATCAAAGTGGTGGCGAATTCCTCTGAGTCCAAGACCGCCAATTTAGCTACAACGGCTAAATCGACTTGATTCAGATACTTGGCCTTTTCATTCTGATTTCTTCTAAACTACATTTGCTTATCACCATCTATGAGGGATTGGCATTTCCACCCCATGAAGTAGGGGCATTTCATCTTGATTTCATCGCTCAGTGTTAGGCATTGTAAGCATCAGCAATTTGTCCCTTGTAGCCCCAATTTCATCGCCATTTCATCGTTACTCTTTAAGCTAGCGATGGTCAAAGACCGGCCCCAAGAGGCGATCGAAGTGTTGCGTTTCGTATCCCATCTTGACCCTATAGCCAGCTAGCGATTCTACGATCGCAGTATCGCTTTTCAGATCCCGAAAAGTGTCCTTTTGGAAACATGATGCAGGAGGTTCGACCATGGATGCCAAAGTCTTAGCGTCTGGAGCAGTTGGGTTTGCTGCCGGTATAGTTGTCACCCTGCTCGTTGGCGTGTTGTTAATGGGCGGCATGATGGGGCGCGGTGGTATGATGCGCGGCTGGGGATGCAGCAGCACTCATCCATTCGCCGCTCCCCTCAGTGAAGCTAGCCCGGCCACGACGACTCAACGGGCGTGATTGCAGTACAACGCTTCCCAACACATTTAGTTCCCGTATCTGTTTATGACCGTGATAAAAGCCATGAGGCGCAGAGAATTTCTGGGGTTGGGCCTCGGAACAACAGGAGCAATCTTGCTCTCTCAATGCTCTAGAGGAGCATCGCAATCTTCTGTGCCAGGTTCAGCGTTAGCGCAGGCTCCGGTACACAGCAGCGAAGGTGGTTTGCTCAGCTTCGACCTGGTAGCAGAGGCGCAGCAGGTGAAGCTGGGTAACCGCAACGCCAACCTGCTGACCTATAACGGTCAAGTTCCTGGCCCTCGTCTGGAAGCTAAACCCGGTGACACCGTTCAACTCCGCTTCACCAATCGACTGAACCAGTCCACCAATCTCCATTACCACGGGCTCCACATTCCGCCGACGGGCACCGGGGACAACGTCTTTCTCGAAATTCCACCTGGCGAAACCTACTCCTACGAATTTCAGATTCCGGCAAACCATCCGGCTGGTACCTTTTGGTATCACCCCCATTACCATGGACTCGTCGCCGAACAACTGTTTGGTGGACTCGCTGGACTGTTTGTAGTGCGCGGCGAACTGGACGAGATTCCCGAAGTTCAGGCGGCGCAGGAAGAATTCCTCATTCTCAAAGATTTTGCGTTAGATCGCAGCGGCAACATTCCTAATCCTGGCCACATGGCCCAGATGACCGGACGGATTGGCGATTTGCTGACCGCCAATGGCCAATTCAACCCCTCTCTGGAGATTCCGCAGGGAGGACTACTGCGGCTACGGCTGCTGAATGCCTCATCCTCCCGCTTCTTCTGGCTATCGCTGGAGGATCACCCGTTTTATCTGATTGCAACCGATGGAGGTGCGATCGCATCTCCCGTTGAACTCAATGATCTAGTATTGGCCCCCGGCGAACGGGTCGAGGTTCTGGTTAAAGGTGATCGTGAACCTGGACAGTATCGCTTGTTGAACCAGCCTTTCAACCCGGCTCAGGGCATGATGGGTGGCGGCAGAATGGGCGGTGGCATGATGGGCGGCGGCATGATGGGGAGTTCCCCAAATCGCAACTCTACCGAAACCGTAGCGACACTGACCTACAACGGCACTACCGATGCGCTTCCGTTACCCAATCAACTCTTAACCGTTGAGTCTCTGCCGGAACCTCAAGCTACCCGCCAGTTCACCTTCAACCACGGTATGGGCATGGGCATGGTGTTTTTGATCAACGGCAAAGCCTTCGACCATAACCGCATCGATACCCAGGTACTGCTCAACACCGTTGAAGACTGGGAAATTATCAACACAGGCACCATGGCCCATCCTTTTCATGTCCACATCAACAAGTTTCAGGTAATCAGTCGTAACGGCCAGCCTACGCCCTATGCCGCGTGGAAAGATGTCGCATCGGTGAGTCCAGGTGAAACCATTCGAATTCGCATCCCCTTCCGTGACTATGCCGGTAAAACGGTCTATCACTGTCATGTTCTAGACCACGAAGATCGAGGCATGATGGGGATTTTAGATATTCAGCAGACTTAAAATCGTGAGGAGATTTGAATCTCTCTATGAGTCGAAGGAAGCCGAAATATTTCTCAGTCAACCTCTGAATTTAAAGTAAGAGATCCTAGCGCATGACGAACAATGGACAACATTAGACAAGCCACCTGGAGTGATATTGATATTCTGACTGAATTAAGCAGACGTACTTTCTCTGATACGTTTGCCGCAGAGCATGACCCTGCAGATATCAGACAGTATTTAGAGGAAGTATTCTCGACAGAGCAAATTGAAGACGACCTATTAAGACCAGAATCAATCTTCTTTTTGGCCTATAACAATCCATCATTAAGCCATCAACCGATTGGATATGCGCATCTAGTTGGTAATTCCTCCATTCCTATTGTTGAAACTATTTCAAAACCGATAGAGCTAGTCCAACTATTTGTAGAACACCGTGAGCTTGGCAAAGGCCATGGTTCAAGCTTAATTCAGTCAAGTTTGAGGTATGCAGTGGAAAACAGTTTTGAAGCCCTTTGGCTAAAGGTTGGAGAGGACAATCATCGGGCTCAAGCTTTCTTTAATCGATGGGGATTCAATCAGATTGGAAATTTCTCTTTCAAATTGGGGCTAGAAACTCGAAACTACTACGTCTTGCTGCGCCCTGTGCCGACTAATTAAACAGAAATAGAGCTCTGAGTATTATCCAAATATAGTTTAGGAGTTTGTAAGCCTTGCTGCAAAATGTCAATCGAATCTGGAAATCTCCAGTGGGTATAGGATTGTTGTTTTGTCTCGGCTTGGTTGCAGCAGTCGCGATTCCTCAGTTCCGGATAGGTTTGCCAGCCTTCGCTCCTTATCTGCTCCTGCTGCTTTGCCCGTTAATGCACTTATTCATGAACGGTTATAGCAATCCCCATTCCCATCCTGCAGGCAAAAAAGAATAGTAATGCATCGAAAACGGCAACAACAATGGCCCTTCGGGGCCAGTCTCCGACCATCGCGACAGCTATGGAGACGACAAAATTTAATTGCCCTTGGGGTGCTAGGGCTTTCCCTCCTCGTGTATATCTGGGTTTTCCGCCAAGCTGACACGAATCCGCTGACACCTGAGGGCCTCAAGCAACTCATCGACGGCACAGGCATTTGGGGCATCTTGGCCTACATTGCCATCATTGCGCTGGCTGTGGTGATTAGTCCTATTCCGGGTGCGCCTCTCACAGTGGCGGCTGGAGCTGCATGGGGAGCGCTCCCAGCAACCCTCTATAGCGTTATCGGGGGGTTTTCAGGTGGCATCATTGCCTACTTCATTGGTCGTAGCTTAGGTCGTTCCACCGTGCATGCTCTCACCGGTAAAGCCATTTACTTCTCTAAGGAACGAGGAGAATGGCTGGTGGGCGGAGTCATTTTTATTAGCCGTCTGCTACCCGTTCTGTCGTTTGATTTGATCAGTTATGGGGCTGGACTCACAGATCTTTCTTTGCCGATTTATGCCTCGTCAACTCTATTAGGCATGGTTCCATCAACGCTCTTTCTGACCTTCATAGGCCAGTCTTTTACAATCGGTTTGCCATTAGGAATCGCCCTTTCAGTTGTATTCGTTACGCTGCTGATATTGCTGCCCTTGGGTATTCGTCGCTACGACTGGTTTGGACTGAAGGACATCATTCATATTGAATGATCTTTGTTTTGGACACCTCGAAAAATGCAAATATTATTGAGAATGAAAACGAGATTTCAACGGTTCTGGACTCCGACAATTCGCAATAAAGCAATCAATCGAGGTGCCTTTTTGAAAACTGTAAATTGAGCTCAAATATAGAAATCGAAAATGCAAGCCAAATCGCAACGAATAGTTCCTCCAGGGCCAAAAGGTATTCCCTTTGTAGGTGTTCTATTTGACTATATTAAAGATCCATTAGGATTCTCTCAACGCTGTGCTCAGGAATTTGGTGAAGTTGTTCTTTTACCTCTTGGACCGATAAAAGTTTATCTTTTGACCAATCCTGAGCATATTCATGAAGTATTTAGCCATCAAAATGACTGCTTCATAAAAGGAGTTTCAGTTCGAAGCTTGAAGAGTAGTTTGGGTAAAGGATTACTCACTAGCGAAGGAGATTTTTGGCAGCGTCATCGTCGGTTGATGCAGCCTGCATTTCATCGAGAAAGAGTTTCTGAATATGGCGAAATTATAGTCAATCAAACCGAGTCAATGATAGGCCATTGGCAAGATGGAAGCACACGTGATATTCACGATGACATGATGAAGCTGACGTTGCTAATTGTTGCCCAATCATTGTTTGGAGCAGATATCGCAGATAAAACGCCCATCATCGAATCAGCGCTTGACGCTATTTTGATACATTTTTCAAATCAGCTGAGTACTCTATTTTTGCTTCCAGAATGGATACCAACGTTGGGGAAATTGAGATTCTGGCGACAGCTCCGACAGATGGATAAGGCTATCTACGAGATTATTCATCAGCGTAGAGAGACACAGCAGGAAAATAGAGATTTATTGACAATGCTGCTGCAAGCAAAAGATGAAAGCGGCGAACAGATGAGCAACAAAGAGATTCGAGATGAAGTGGCCACTCTCATTATGGCGGGTCACGAAACTACTGCGCTTACTTTAACTTGGACATGGATGTTATTGGGACAAAATCCACAAGTCGAATTAAAACTCGTCGAAGAGATTCAAGCAGTACTTAAAGGACGTTCGCCTACAGTGAATGATATTGCTCAGCTTCACTATGCCAACTGGATTATCAAAGAATCGATGCGGTTGTATCCCCCGGCCTGGGGCACTAGTCGTCAAGTCGTCAAATCACTTCAAATTGGTGGCTATGTCTTAAAGCCTGGAGTGACTGTCTTTCTGAGCCAATGGCTTATGCATCGAGACTCTCGCTTTTTCGAGCATCCTGAACAATTTTGCCCTGAACGCTGGGCGGATGGCTTAGAGCATCATTTGCCAAAGGGAGTCTATTTTCCGTTTGGTGAGGGTCCTCGTACTTGTATCGGCAAGGGCTTTGCCCTGATGGAATCTGTGCTGATTCTAGTTGCGATCGCGCAAAGGTTCCATCTATCCTTGCACTCCAATTACTCTATTGAGTTAAATCCCTCTATTACGCTTCGTCCGAAACACGGCCTGAAGATATGTTTACAGGAAAGGCATAGGTTAACAGATGTTAAATAGGCTATTAGTGTTTTATCTCTCCAGGTAGCCCAGGTTAAATTGCTATATGAAATTCTCGAAAAGAAATTTTTTGTCATTCTATTATTTTATATGTCTGCATCAGTGCTCTAGCTCTGTCTCGGTGGCCATCTTCCTTCGCCTGACTTCTAACCTACTTAAATCCCAGAAAATTGGTATTTTATCTGAATTTTCGATGTGTACGGATTTCTTTCGATCTTCCTTTGTCTGATTTTGTAGCAGAATGTCACTGGGGTTTTCCTTTACTTTAGATTTTTCAGCGTGGTTAATCAGAGTATCCAAGGCTTCCGAAGAGTAAAGCCTTAAGTTCTGCTTCACTCGACTGACTGTCACATAAAAGCTCTCCCGACCTACATATTGATCAATTGCTCCGATTATTCGCTCTGCTGACTTCCCCTGAGCCGCATAGGTGGTGCTGACCAGCGCATAGTCTAGATGAGCCGGTTCCGAACTATCGAATTGTCCTGCCTCCCCATGGCTCCAGCGAATCAGCACCTGCCCATTCTTCAGGCCCACTACCTCAAACTCTTGGCCGTTACGTCGCCCCAGGGCATAGTCATTCCGCGTCCACCGAAGCCGCTCCCCGATGGCCAGTTCTATCTCTTCAGTCTCATAAACTGACTTCCGTCTGATCTGAGCTGGATCCACCTGCAACGCCGCCCCGGATTGCCCCCGTAGCGTCAGCCCATTGCTATGACTATCCGTCGCCAGCACTTCGTAACGTTGCCCCTTCTCCAACCCCAGCCGCTTGTAGCTGGCCTGGGGAATCAGCATATTCCCCGGCTGAAAGTGGTGGGCATAGTCCGCCTGGGTCTCCGTCAAATCCCTCGCCTTCAGCCGCTTGACCGACAGGCTCTGGCCCAGGGTTCCTTCTGTCTTTAGGCCCTCTCGTACCAGTTGGGTGATGGCCAGCCGCTCCTGGTTGGTGCCCGCTAGCAGTAAGGTCTTCTTGCGCTCGTCTGGGGCTAGGGCCAGATAGTCGTGGGCGATCGCCGCTGCCCTCGCCTCCTGACTACTCACCTGCTGAATGTAGGGCTTCAACTGCTGCACCCCCGCCGCAATTTCCCCTGCTGCAATCAGGTCAACCCCCGCCTTGATCTGCTGATTCTTCTGCCGGAGCGACTGGGTGAGGTAGGCCGTCGCCATCCCCGCCTGCTGCAAACTCTTGAACGGGTTCCCCGCCTCCACCGCCGACAGCTGCCGGGTATCTCCCACCAAAATCACTCGGGCCTTCTGCGTCTGAGCTTTGGTCACCAGGGCCAGCGCATCCTTCGCACTTAAGAGCCCGGCCTCGTCTACTACCCAAACCTCGGGTTGAGAGGGGTTGGGTTCCACCGGTTGAGCACACAGCAAGGCCGCCGCTGTTTCCACCGGCTGAATCTGGGCCGAGTCGCCCAGCGACTTTGCCGCCTCCGCACTGGGGGCAAAGCCCCGGACAGTATAGCCCTGGGACTCCGAAATCTGGCGAAACTGATTCAGGGCATAGCTCTTCCCCGCCCCCGCTACCCCCTGCCAGGCGATGACGCGATCGCGGGTGGTAGCCGCCAGCATCACCCCCTTCACCTGCCCCTCGGTTAGCCCCTGATCGCGCAGATGTGCTTCCACTAAGTCTGTCGAGGCGATCGCTCCCACACCCCCTCGCCCATCCAGCACCGTGCGAATGGTGTCCAGCTCCCGCAGCACCGCCGTCTGAGTGGTCAGCCGCTGGTCATGGGTGTGAATCACCTCCGGATCGGTGTCCAAGGTCTGCTGCACCTCATCAAAGAGCTGCTGCCCCAGATGGTTTTCTAGAGCAAACCGCTCCACCTGCTCGCGCTGGAACACCGCCTCCCGCTCGGCGCAGTGGGTCAGCCCGGCTTGCGTGGCCCGCTTCGGCTGGCTCTGCCAGTCCATCAGATGGGCTTGAGGGTGTTCCAGATTCAGCGCCTGGGCCTGCTGCTGCCAGTAGGTGCGCAGCTCTTCTCTAGGGATTTCTTTCCCCTTGGGGGCACGGGTCATCAACGTCGCCAGCTCTCGCTCCTGGGCGGTCGCATTCTCCTCCACCGCCGCTAAAATCTGCTCCCGCCGTTTGGAGAAGGTCTGGAGATCTTCGGGGCCATATCCCCTGAGTTCAAATTGACCGTTCGCCCTCGGCTCAATGCCATAGCCCAGGCGCTGTACCTCCACTGCCAACTCGTTCTGGTAAATCATCCCCAACAGCTTTTGCTGCTTAAAGAGGATGTCATTGTGGAGCGATTGC
Organism: Nodosilinea sp. LEGE 07088; assembly: GCF_015207395.1. Classification (GTDB taxonomy): domain Bacteria; phylum Cyanobacteriota; class Cyanobacteriia; order Phormidesmidales; family Phormidesmidaceae; genus Nodosilinea. Next base: position 56,643 of record NZ_JADEWX010000001.1, on the reverse strand, counting down.
CAGCGGCCATTGTTCAGCTGCGTGGCATTGATCACCACGCAATGGGTATGCAGTTGCGGATCCTTCTCGCGGGAGGTGTCGTGGTGGAACTGGGCGACGATCAGGTTGCCGGTGCCAACTGCCTGCCGCCCCTCCGGTGTCCGCACCCGCGTTTGGGCATAGCGCTTCTCGATGATGGCCAGAGTTCGCACCACCGCTGTGCGATGGGCCTGCTCGATCGCCTCATTCCCCCCGACCAGGGCCGCCAGGCTAATGCTCTTAGGCGCACTAAAGGTCAAATCTAGCCCGGCTCGATGGCGCTCTGGGTCAATCTTTCGACCCGATAGGGTTTGGTGCCCCTGGGGATGAGAACCATGGAGCAGATTCTTGAAGTCGCTTCCCTGCACCTGACCCAATAGCCCCAGGCTCTTGGCCCCCTGGCCCCACCAACTTGAGTGGGCCTGGTTCTCTTCGCTGGTGTAGTAGTTCTCGGCGGTGTAGTAAGTTTCGCCCTGGTTGGCGCTGATCACCGTCAGGCTGAGCATGGCTGACCTCCTATCCCTCTACCAATCCCTGGCGCTTGCGAATTTCTTGAATCAGCGCCTTGCGATTTTCCAGCGCTTGCGGCCCTCGGGCATTGGCCTGTTCTAGGGCAATGGTCTCTAGCAAAATCTGGAGCCCCTGAAACTGCACTTGCAGCAGCTCCATCCGAGCCTTGAGGTCATCCACCTGCCGTTCCAGTTCGCGGCGCTGCTGACCGTCACGCATCATCAAGCGAATAATGCTGGCGGCGGGTAGACCCAGCCGATTGGCCTCTTTCTCGACGATCGCCGCCTCTTCGAGGGGCAGCGAGACGCTAAATCCTTTACCCATGAGCTTTTCCGTGAATTCGTCAGTGATTCGTAAACGACCGGCCACTGGCTCCCATGCTCGAAACCCCTGATAATGCTGGGTTTCGGCAACCCCCTGGCCCAGGGCTGGGCGTGGTGTGTGAAACGCGGAGCGACGAAACGCAGTGGAGTGGCGTAGCCCCCAGGGCAGCCTATCTGGCTTTCGCCAGGGCATTTCCTGGGGAGAATACAAGGGGCAATAATCTCTGTTTTAGCCCACAGCTATTACTAGTTCTGTTCAGTCCAGCGGGCTGCAAAATTTGTTTTTATTCATCACTTAAATGATTGATTTTCGCCTCTCCTAGAAAGGCCTCAATCAGCAAGTCGCGATTAAGTCGTTATCAAGTCGTGAATGATTCAGTGATTCCAGCGTTCTCTCAGAGTCCTCGCAAGCAAGTCGTTATCAAGTCGTGAATAAGGCGTGAATGAAATTTGTCAGCCATCAAAGTCATGATGGATTTTACTGAAGATGACAATTCAGTCGTTATTAAGTCGTGAATAAAACCGGCGATTCAGAATACAGATAGTCATCAACAAACCAGAAGGCATTCTTACGTCTTCATGGTGTTGATTAAACGCTGTCATTGGCATTCAAACTATGACCCAAATCATCCAGACCTACATCGACATGGGCAGCTCTGCCACCAAGTGTCTCTACTGGCAGGGCCAGCCTTACCTGCTGCACCTCGACCCCCAGGTGGCTCGGTTGAACCCCGCTCGCCTCGACCGGCTGATGCTCGGCGGGCTGACCAGCCAGGAACCGGAGGACAGTGCCTATGTGATGGTGGGGAGTAGCGCCTATGCGATTGGGGCCTTAGCGATCGCCCAAAAAGGCGACTCGGGTCTGGCTCTGCCGAAACGCGATCGCGCCGTCTATAAAATCTTGGCCACCTTGGGGGTGATCGCTGAGAAGACTCTGACAGAACAGGACTCCGACAGCTCAGGTTGTGAGTTCACCGCTCAACTGGGTCTGCTGCTGCCGCTGGAGGAATACTGGCAAGACCGCAAGGAACTGAAGGCCCAGATCCTGGGGGCGATCTCAGACTTCAGCTTTCGGGGTAGGTCTCTGTTTGGGCAGCTAGAGCGCATTGAGATGCAGCCAGAGGGGGCCGGGCTTTACCTGGCCAAGGGGTTGCAGCTGGCCAGAGCTGGGGTGGGGATTCGCGACTCCACCGTCGTCGTTCTTATGTTTGGTCACCGAAATCTCTCCATCCTCACCTTCGAGAAGGGCAGCACCCCGCAAGAAACCAACAGTACTTCCCAGGGGCCAGGGTTTGTGGAATACCTGAAGCAGTGTGCCACCGAGCTGCCGGGTGTTGCTCCCGATGACCCGGCTCTGCTGGAAGCAGTTTTGCAGGGGCATCCCACCTTCCACGTCCCAGGCCGTAAGGAAGCCCTCGACCTGGCGAAGGCCTGTAGCTATGCTCGGGAGTTTTATCTGGATCGGGTGAACCAGTTCTTGGTGGAGTGGCTGCCCTCCGCTGAGGTGGAGGTGATTGTCGGCGGGGGTGCCGCCTATTTCATTCGGCCAGAACTGGAGCAGTTTTTTGACCAGCGCGGGCTGGCTCAGCAGATCACCTGGGCCGAAACCCTGAGACAGGAGATGACCGACGTACTGCGAGGCCAGGATGGCACGGCTGAACCCGACTTGATCACCAGCGTCCGCTGGGCCGATGTCTATGGGTTGTTCAAGACCTTTATGTACAGCGCCAAGCCAAGCCAAACTCGCTAGCACCAAACTCTCCCCAGTTGCAGCAACGATAAGGACTCAGAGGAATGACCCAAACGTCAGAAACAAAGGCCAGGATTCAATACTCCAGCCGGGATGAGCTGGATGTGGCAGTGATTGGCTACTGCCGGGGAAAGTCTCGCCATGACCTCCATGCCCGGATGCGATCGGCTCTGAATGGGTGCTATGGGCCGTTTGCCATGGCAGCAGTTCAAGCCCCCAAGAATGAGATCCGGCGGCAGGCTTTGCGATCAATTCAGCAGTTGACGACTCAGATTCTAGAAATCAGAGAGCGGTTTCTGCCGGAGTGGGAAGCCTTCGATGATTCGATAACGCCACCCCAAACAGCTCTCCCACTGGTTAGGCCAAACCCACGACATCTACCATCGGCCAATAGCTCCATGGCATCCACCCCAGCATCCGTCAAAACGGTGACTGACCCAGGGCCGGTGGATCAGCCCCTGCGAGAGTTCTTGGGCGACGATGCCGCCATCATGGCGGGGCTCAACCCTTTCATCAATGACTTGACGTGAACCCGCCGCGACCCAGAACACCGGTCCTCGTTGACCGTCAGACCCAGGAGCAGATTGCGGGGACGGCGGTGCTGTTGCTGGAGCGGTTTTGCCACGACCAAGCTCGGGGGCAGCGGGTGTTTGAGGGCAAGCAGTTCTATACGATTGTGGAGCGGGGGCGCGATCTGAATATCGAGTTCAGGGGCGATGGTCACCACCTGCCGGAGACGATTCTGACGTTAAGGACGAATCGGCAGGGTGGGCAAACGTTTTACGAGATTGACGCCTGGCTGACTCAGGCAGATGTGCAGCGGTTTGCCCTGATTCGGCAGGAGCTACAGAAAGATCTAGGGAATAGCCAAATATCCTCAAGGCAAACTAACGGATCAGTTCTAAATTGACGTATCATGACCTAAAAGTTGTCACCCGTGCATACTCACATTCTTGCCATGATAGCCGCTAAAACCCCAACCAGACGACACTGGGAACTGTTCAAGGCTTACAAGGCTAGGATTTCGAGACAAATGGAGCCGGAAGAGTTCCTAGAGTACTGGGTTGTCACCTACGACGAATTAGCGGAATTGTGCGGGCGCTCTAAGAGCACAGTAGCCCACTGGTTCTCGCAGGGAGAGCATCGTCGCGAGCCATCCGAGGCAGATAAGCGGCGGCTGGCCGAAGTTCATGCTCTCTGGAGCCAGTTTGAAAACGAGCCCGCCCACCTCCGGGAGATTTGGGAACGAAAGCGGAAGCGAAAACGAGATTAGATGTTGTCATGTGTGCATTAATTTATTGCCCTGATGGCAACTTCAAAATTATCGTGGTCTTAAAGCGACTTGGTCTGCTGGGCATCGCCAGAACGCTTAGTCTCCTCAAGCCCATTTAGTACTTCTCATGTGGTGAACCACAATGACTCAATCTCCGGCAAGCTATTCACAGGATCCCCGCTCTCCGCTTTTGCCTATTGAGATAGAAGATGTACCATCTGGGCGGGAGCCGTTACGCCATCTGCTGATCGGCTCCCCGAGGGGGGTTACAAGTACCATCCATAATCTCTATGGGCTCGGCTATGCCGAAGTGGGAATATGGAGTCCCCTCCTACCTACCCCTAATCCTGGGGAGGTCATGTCTATTCTGACTCGGTATATTCTTCCCTAAGAAAGCATGTAAAAGGAAGCACTCTTGCTAAATATCGTTCAATACTCAGTCAAGGCATGATTAGGTTAGTCCACCAAATGCTGGGCTAGAAACGGTAGTAGAAAGGCCAGTGCTTTCTCCGAATATTCTTCTCCCAGGCCCAAAGAGCCTGGTGCTATGGCAGACTCTACTCCGGTCATAGCGCTCAACATCTCCATCTCGGCTTTAGACTTGGGTGGGCTTTGTTGCCCAACAATGACTAGCTTAGGTACCGTCACCACCTGCATCAAATCTAGCCAGTCAGTGCGCTGCTGCACTGGGTCGAGACCCCCAGTTACAAAGGCTACGGAGGCAAATCTGGCTTCCTTAGCTTGGGTTGTTTGGTGCTTAGCCTGCATCAACTCTGGGGTAATGTGGACGGCATCGCTGTAGACATGGCGACCCATCATCCATCGTAAAAAAGTTGGGTGGGCATTCAAGGCATACAGGGCTTGCCTCACCACCGGGCATCATACTAACCAACGCAGCAGGCTATAGGCCCAGCGATGATTGCCCATCGCTGTGGGCAGTGGCCCATGCCAGGTTGGTGCCACCAACGCGATCGCTCGTAACTGGTGTATGGTACTTCCGTCAGTAGCCAGGGCCAGGGCGTACCCCGCACTATGGCCGACCGCTACCAACCCGGCCAACCCTGGCACGATATCCTGGACAAAATCCTTCAGCAGGGCGTGGTAAATCGCTGGGCGAGTTCGCCAGGCTGGGCGATCAGACTTTCCAAAACCTGGCCAATCTAGGGTAACCGCCTCATAGTGCTGAGCCAACGTTGCCGCTACAGCATTGAACTCGACACGGGTAGAGATGCTGCTGAGGGCAGGTAGCAAGAGTATAAGCGGCCCTTCCCCGCGCAGGTCGTAGGCTATGGTGGTTGACTGGTCATGCCATTGCCAGGGGTAGTATCGCGTTTCGACAGGTGCCTGTGCCTGATCTAAAAGCTTGACTTCAGCCACGCCAGTGTCCTTGTCCTTCTGACAACATCATTTCCAACATATTAATGCCCAGAATGTGCGGATTGCTTATTCGTAGTTGATCTTAAGAACCAGCATTTCATCTCGTTTTCATCGCATAACTGCCAGAATGAAAAGTTGATTCTCATCTTGATGACTAGATTTACCTGTATGATTCTGACCTCCCGCAATAGTAAAACCTCTAAGGGTTACACAATCCCTTCTTTTGAACGCCGCAGGGTTGGTAGTCATCCTCGATCACTGCTTATCATTTTGACTCTCTCTGTAGTTTTTTTGGGCGTGATTGGTAGCCGTTTGTTTTATTTGCAGTTAGTTGAAGGCAGCCGCTACCACCAATTTGCAATCAGTAATCGAATTCGTCTGATTTCTAATCAGCCTACTCGGGGCAGGATTTTAGACCGTGATGGACAGGAACTAGCAGGAAGTCGCCTATCTTATGCAGTATACGTATGGGCATTTGCAGTTCGCGAGTCGAGCTGGGAAAATACTCGAAAACAGGTTGCTCGGCTGCTTAATATTCCTGAAATTGAAATTCAAAAACGGTTAGAACAAGTCGATCAAGAGTCTCCATTTTTGTTTCGTATTGCTCAGGATATTAGCCCTGCCCAAGTAACAGCATTTCAAGAACGTATGACAGATCTGCCTGGTGTAGTGGTAAACACTGAAACAGTACGCTACTACCCCAATAATGAATTGGCTGCACATGCGTTGGGATATCTCGGCGAAATTTCTGGAGAAGAACTGCAACAACGTACCAATGAGGGGTATCGCCTGGGTGATATTGTAGGGCAGATGGGTGTAGAGGCAGCCTTTGAACAACAGTTACGTGGCGATCGCGGCGGGCAGCAGGTTGAAATTGATGGGACAGGGCAGGTTATTCGCGTTTTAGGCGAAAAACTGGCTCGGCCAGGGCAAGATGTACAGCTTACTTTAGACTTGGATTTGCAAAAAGCAGCGGAAGCTGCCTTGGGAAGTAGAGCAGGAGCGATCGTCGCGCTTGCTTCCGAAACAGGCGAAGTTTTAGCCATGGTTAGTCACCCTGCGTTTAATCCTAATTTGTTTACAAGCCAGATTAACGCAACCCAGTGGCAGCAGCTTCAAAGCAAAAAATTTCCATTTGTTAATCGTGCTTTGCAAGGCTATCCGCCTGCTAGTACGTTCAAAATTGTTACTACTACAGCAGCTTTAGAGTCGGGTCGCTATTCTCGGAGTACTGTATTGCCAACTTCACCCTACCTTAATTTAGGTGGCATCAAGTTTTGGGAGTGGAATAGATCGGGGTTTGGTCAACTAGATTTTATTGGCGCGATGGCAAACAGTAGCAATACCTTTTTTGGCAGCGTAGGTATGGGTGTGGGTGAAACGACCCTTATTCGATGGGCACGGAAGTTTGGTTTAGGGCAAAAGACAGGCATTGAGCTAAGCGGAGAGGCGCACGGATTGGTGCCAGATACGGCGTGGAAGCAGGAAAACTTCAATGAAGATTGGTACCCAGGTGACACGGTCAATTTCTCCCTAGGGCAGGGAGCGATTCAGGCGACACCACTCCAGGTGGCAGTCATGTTTGCTTCTATTGCCAACGGTGGTGCTCGGGTTACGCCGCATCTGCAAAAGGGTTCAGGGGCATCGACTCAGCGCCAGTCTGTCGATCTTAGTCCCGAAACGTTACAGGTGATTCAGGAGGGACTGAGGGCAGTTGTTGTGCGAGGTACGGGGCAAGCGTTAAACAGTTCTTCTCTACCGCCCATTGCGGGCAAAAGCGGTACTGCCGAAGACCCGCCGCGTCAGTCTCATGCCTGGTTTGGGGCCTATGCTCCGGCTGACAGCCCTGAAATTGTTGTCGTAGCCTTTGCTGAAAATTCTGGTAGTGGCGGTGGCTCGATCGCGGGGCCAATGGTAAAACAAGTCTTGGCAGACTACTTTGAACCTGAACTGGCATTACAGCCTTAATCAATTGCTGTCTATCAGTACCTCGGAACTTTTGCTAATGGGAAATAGTAGCTAATCGTAAGGTGAAGACACTGCCCTCTCCGAGTTGGCTTGCAACGGTTAACTGCCCCCCGTGGCTCTTGGCGATCGCCTTGGCAATTGCCAACCCCAACCCAGTGCCACCGGTTTTGCGAGAGCGATCGCCATCGACCCGATAAAATCGTTCAAAAATGCGGCTTTGTTCAGTCAGGGAAATGCCAATGCCCGTATCTTTGACGGCAATGATAGCCATGCGATCGCGAGCATCTAAACTCACCAGTACCGATCCCCCAGGGGATGTGTACTGAATGGCATTGGCGATCAAATTAGAGACGAGCCGATAGAGTTGAGACTCGTGGCCTAAAACATAAATCTCATTATTGAGAAGGTGACGGACTAGATGAATGTCTGAGGCGGAGGCTAGTTCTGAGAGTTCTTCGGTTAAATCAGCAATCAAATCATTTAGGCAGCAGGGCTTAAACGATTGGGGTGAAGCGTTTTGCTCTAGGCTGGTCAGCAACAGTAAGTCGGTGACCAAGTGGCTAAGTCGACGGCCCTGGCGCTCTACCGTCTGGAGCATGGGAGGAACATTCTGCTGCTGAGCGGGTGGTAGCCGAAGGATGGCTTCCACGGTCGCAAGCAAACTGGCCAGAGGCGATCGCAGTTCGTGGGCGGCATCGGCGGTGAACTGCTGCTGCCGTTGATAAGATCGGTAAATGGGCTGCATGGCCAGACCTGACAGCCACCAGCTAGAGGCCCCCACTAGGGCTAAAGCCAGAGGCAACCCTATCGCTAGTACCCACTGAATGCGTTCTACCTCGGCATCAAAGGGAGCCAGGGTGCGCCCAATTTGCATGTAGCCCCAGGAGGGATGATCATGGCCATTGGTACTGGTGGGATGGGCATCGGCACTGTGCAAAATGGTGGTGAACTGGCGATAGCGAGTACCGCTGTCGCTTTGTAGAGTTTGCCACAGGGTAGGGTTTACGGTTTGGGGCAGAGGCAAGGGCTGGTTGGGCGAAAAGGCCAGCAGGTCGCCGTGGTGGTTGAACAGGCGAATGTAGTAGCTGCTGCGATCGCTGATGCCAATAGTATGGCGCTGAATTACCGTAGATTGGGGCGCACAGACCTGTCCTGCCACACACAGATCCGGAAAAATTTGCTGCAAAACAACGGTCGGGTCTACCGACGGGGGCAGCATGGGTTCCAGGCTATCGTGGAGCGTCCCGGCGATCGATTCAATTTCTCGCTCCAGGGCAGCCCAGTTTGACTGAATCAGCGCCCGGTAGATTCCCAGCCCCGATAGACTCAGAATCATCGCCATGACCCCGGCATACCAGAGTGCTAAACGGGTGCGACTGCGACGAAAGAGTTGCTGGCTATTCATGGGCGGCTACAGGGAGGAGTTAAAACGATAGCCCTGTCCAGGAATAGTTTCGATCGGGCAGGCACAGCCATGCTTGGAAAGCTTGCGGCGCAACAGGCGAATTTGGGCGGCCACCACATTGCTCACCGGCTCGTCATCAAGATCCCACAGTTGATAGCGAATTTTGCTGCCGGAAATGATGCGATCGCAGTTTTGCATTAGATACGCCAACACCTGAAACTCCTTCAGCGTTAATGGAATGGTCTGAGCAGGCTGGTCGCCATATCCGACCTGAAGTGTTGTATTGGCATTATCCAGGGAAAACCGGCCCACTGTCAGGGTCTGAGGCTGTAGCTGGGGCGATCGCCGCTGCAAGGCCCGCAGCCGGGCCAGCAGTTCCTCCATCACAAAGGGTTTAACCAGATAGTCATCCGCTCCAGCATCTAGCCCGGCGACACGGTTTTCAGGCTGGCCTAGGGCGGTCAGCATCAGTACAGGCAGAGAGTTTTGACACGATCTAAGCCGCTGGCATAGCTCTAGCCCAGACAGCTCGGGCAACAACCAATCAATGATCGCCACCGTGTAGTCTGTCCACTGATTTTCCAGACAGTACCAGGCCTGGGCACCATCGGTTACCCAGTCCACAACATACTTCTCGCCCATCAAGACTTGCTTGATGGCCAGTCCCAAATCCTCCTCATCTTCCACCAGCAAAATTCGCATAGCCCCAGGCACAACGGGTCACGATGTTGATCTTACAGAACGACCCGCCGTTTCACCTCGATTTCATCGGTTCTCTGGCAGACTACGACCGACCATCCCAAAACTTGGAGTGAGGAATCATGCGTTACACCCCAAAGCCCGTTCTAGAGGCAGTTTTAATTACCGTTCTGTTGCTAGCAGTGCCCAAAGCCGCGATCTCCCACGTGGGCCACGGCGATGAATTTCAGGCCGAAGGCGGTGTCAACCGAGTCGAGGTCAAGGCTGAGACTGACTCCCTACTGGGGATTGAAGTCACCCCCATTGAGTCCATCGCCGATGGCAGTGCCACCGTACTCATCCCGGTTACGGCTTTGGTAGATGATGCGGGTCAGCAGCTCGTTTTTGTGCAGTACGAGAATTTTTACGAGCCAGTGCCGGTGACTACCGGCACCACCCAGGGCGACCTGATTGAAGTCACCGATGGACTGTCGGTAGGCGAGCAACTGGTTACCCAGGGCAGCCTGTCGCTCTATGCCGAATCGCGCAAAACCCAGACCGCTGAAGCGGCTCCTTCCACAGCCGTTCCGGCAACCGATGCTACTCACGCCCAGGCCGATGCCCAAGGCGTTCCCCACAGCCACGATGCGGCAGGCAACCTGGTCGAATCCGGTGAAGCCGCTCCCCCAGCAGGTGATCTGGCCCAGGCGAGCGAAACCGCTACACCCTCCAGAGGTTTCCCCTGGGGGATTGTGGTCGGTATAACGGCCGCAACTGCTGTAGTGACTGGGGCAATGACCTTTTTAAGCGGTGGTCGCAAAAAGAAGAGCCGCTTTTCCGATGGCACCTATTCCGGCAAACGAGGGGGCTACTAACCTGGGTCGTTTCTCTGAATCAATGTCTCAGCAATAGATGGTCGCGCCGCTCTCGGAACTGCGGTGCAAACGAGACGCTGGCGCGATGGGCGGTATTTTTTTTCTCAGAAATTACCTTCGATGTTTAATTTACTTCTTGACCAGACCCTCAAAAATTCCATTGCCCAGCGGTGGCTGATCGTGGCTGCGGCCATTGCGGTCACGATCTGGGGCGTTTTCAGCCTCAACCAAATGCCGCTGGATGTGTTTCCCGAATTTGCACCGCCCCAGGTCGATATCCACACCGAAGCCCCCGGCCTAGCTCCTGAAGAAGTTGAAACTCAAATCACTGTGCCCATTGAAAGCGTAGTGAACGGCCTGCCGGGGGTGACTACCGTGCGCTCATCCTCAAAGGTGGGGCTGTCGATGGTGCAGGTGGTATTCGACCAGGATGCCGACATTGCCCAGGCGCGGCAGTCGGTTACCGAACGGCTGCAACAGGTCACGGGTCAACTGCCGGAGGGTGCCCACACCCCCGAGCTATCGCCCCTGGCTTCGCCCCTGGGCACGATTTTGATATATGCCTTTACGCTCAATGGCCAGGGTCAGACCTCAATGATGGATCTGCGCCGCCTGGCAGAAAGCACCCTCAGCCAGCAAATTTTGTCGGTGCCAGGGGTCACGCAGGTGACCGTCTACGGCGGCGATGAACGGCAAGAGCAGGTGCTGGTAGATCCCGATCAACTGCGAACCCGCAATGTCGCCCTCAGCGAGGTCACCGATGCCGCCCGAGGGGCTAACTCCAACGCGCCAGGCGGCTTTTTGATTGGCGGCGGTCAAGAACTGCTGGTGCGTGGCCTGGGTCAGATGCAATCCATCGCAGACCTGAAGCAGTCGGTGGTGAAGGTTGAGAACGGCGAACCCATTCTGCTGCAAGATGTGGCCGAGGTGCAGACCGGAGCCGCCCTCAAGCGGGGCGATGCCAGCTTTAATGGTGCTCCCGCCGTGGTGCTGATGATCACCAAGCAGCCCGATGTGGACACGCCCACGGTAACGAAAGCCGTAGAAGCGGTGGTGGCCGATTTACAGCAAACCTTCCCCGCCGATGTGCAAATGGCCCGCACCTTTCGTCAGTCGAACTTTATCGACTCGGCCATTCGCAACGTCAGCGGATCGTTGATTCAAGGCATCGTCATTGTATCGATCATCATGCTGCTGTTTTTGATGAACTGGCGCACCGCCATCATCACCCTCAGCGCCATTCCCCTCTCATTGTTGATCGGCCTGCTGTTGATGAAAGCCTTTGGCCTGGGTATCAACACGATGACTCTGGGTGGCCTGGTGGTGGCCATTGGCTCGGTGGTGGATGACGCCATTGTGGATATGGAAAACTGCTATCGCGGCCTGCGCACCAACCAGGCCCAGGGCAACCCCAAGCACCCTTTCCAGGTGGTGTACGACACGTCGGTGCAGGTGCGGCTGGCGGTGATTTTTTCCACGGTGATCATCATCGTGGTGTTTGCGCCCATCTTTAGTCTGATCGGGGTAGAAGGGCGAATTTTTGCGCCAATGGGCCTGGCCTATTTGCTCTCCATCGCCGCCTCTACCCTGGTGGCGATGACCATCTCGCCTGCGCTCTGTGCGATTCTGCTGGCCCACCAAACCTTGCCCCAGGAAGGTACCTTTGTGTCGCGCTGGGCTGAGCGGCTCTATCGTCCGCTGTTGAATGTGTCTCTGCGGGCTCCCCAGGTGATTCTGGCGCTATCGCTGGCGGCGTTGGTAGTGGCATTGGCGATTGTGCCCTCCCTCGGACGAGTATTTTTGCCAGAATTTCAGGAAAAGTCGCTGGTCAACTCTATGGTGCTGTTCCCCGGCGTGTCGCTAGACATCACTAATCGAGCTGGGATAGCGCTGGCCACAACGCTGCAAGACAATCCCCTCTACGAGTGGGTGCAGGTGCGGGCGGGCCGTGCCCCTGGCGATGCCGATGGGGCCGGGGTGAATATGGCCCACGTCGATGTGGAACTCAGTGACCTGGCGCTGGAAGACCGCGAAGCTAGCGTACAACAACTGCGGGAGGCGTTCTTGGCGTTGCCTGGTGTAGCCCCAAATATTGGCGGATTCATCTCTCACCGCATGGATGAGGTGCTGTCGGGGGTACGGAGCGCGATCGCGATCAAAATCTTCGGCCCCGACCTGGCGGAACTGCGGCGCATCGGCGAACAGGTGCGCGATACCATCGAACCCATTGAAGGCGTGGTGGATTTACAGCTTGAGCCGCAACTCCCCATTCGCCAGGTGCAAATCCAGTATGACCGCAGGGCTGCCGCCACCTATGGCCTGACCATGGAGCAGCTCTCCGGTGTCGTGGAAACGGCGCTGAACGGTCGTGTTGTCTCCCAGGTGCCGGAAAATCAGCAGCTGATCGACATTGTAGTTTCGCTGCCCGAGGCCGCCCGCAGTAATCTAGATGCCATTCGCGCCATCCCCATTTCGACCCCTACGGACGAGATGATTGCGCTAGGGGATGTGGCCACGGTCGATTACGGCATGGGGGCCAACGTGGTAAACCGGGAAGATGTCTCCCGCCTGATTGTGGTCTCGGCCAACGTGGCCGAGCGCGACCTGGGCAGCGTGGTGGGCGATATTCAGGCCCAAATTCAGCAGAATGTGCCGCTGCCCAATGGCTACTTTATTCAGTACGGCGGTCAGTTTGAGTCAGAGCAACGGGCCACCAGCAGCCTGCTGATTTACAGTCTCTTGGCGGCGATCGCGATCGCGGTGCTGATGTTCTTCTCGGTGAAATCGCTACCTGCCACCATTGCCATCATGATCAACCTGCCGTTAGCACTGGTGGGTGGCATTATTTCCATTGCGTTAACCGGCGGCGTGATTTCGATTGCCTCGTTGATCGGCTTCATCACCCTGTTTGGCGTGGCGGTGCGCAATGGCCTGCTGCTGGTGGATAACTACAACGGCAAATTTGCCCAGGGTATGCCGCTCAAAGAGGTAATCGTCACCGGGTCGCTCGACCGGGTCAACGCCATCTTGATGACGGCGCTGACCTCGGCCTTAGGAATGCTGCCCTTGGCGATCGCCAGCGGGGCCGGGAATGAGATTCTGCAACCGCTAGCCATTGTTGTGTTGGGTGGTCTCTTCACCTCCACAGCGCTGACGCTGCTGGTGATTCCGGCTCTCTACGCTAAGTTTGGCAAGTGGCTAATGCCGAAACGAAAGCAGACTCCCCTTGAGGTGGCTATAGCTGTCAATGCTACCTCGCAATCTGCCGTTGGTTCGCGGCAGTAGTTCGGATGGCATTCAATTTGGGGCGCGGTTAACTTGCCCAATATGGGAGGAGATGATCGCGCCTCAAAGCATAAGACTTATGGAGTCAGTCCATTTAATAGCAAAGTAATTACATCAGAAATTGCGCGGTTGATATCAGTGGAGGGATGTGATTCGATTGTTTCAGATAGCGCTAAGTGATGCAGGTATGAAATTAGAAGATCCGTCATCGGTTCAATACTATCTTTACGAATTCGACCTAGGCCTGCTTCAGCATTCAGGTATGCTGTCAGCTCATACTCAATTTGTGTCGCAGGCATTGTATGACGCTGCAAAAAAGTCTTTAAATCAAAGGATGGATGACTAATCAGAGACAAAAAAACGGGCATTATCTCACGAAAGTAGGCAACAATCTGAAAACTAATCAGTTCTAGATTTCTTGCGACCTGTTGCATTCCGGGGTGAACATCAAACATTGCCTTAAGTTGAGATTCTGGGGGCACCATCGCTGCAAAGAAGAGATCTTCTTTCGTGCCAAATCGCTGAAAAATAACGGCCTCAGAGATTCCGACCATCTTAGCGAGGGTTCGCGTTGAAGCTCTTGGCCCTTCTTCTAGAAAGAGCGGACGTGCTACGGCGAGAATTTCATCATCAGAAATCGTTTTATTGCGGGGCATTCGGCATGTTTTTAATTTAGGGTTTATCGTGCAATATTTAGAATTTTGGGCTTGCGCTAGCAATCACAAGACAATACCGTGTTCTCGGCGGATTTCAAATATGAACTGTCCTTTTAGTCCAGAAAGCTCTTCCATCGCGATTCTCTTTTTCATCTTTAAGCTCTTCAAAAGGATCCCAATGATGCGCGGCAGACTTAAAACCCAGACACTTATTAACTTGAGATGTCCCATTCCAGATAAAGCAGTGCGATGCTCCTGATTGGCAACGGCGCGGTGCATGTCGCTCATGCTTGCTGTTGTAGCAAAGATCATCCAAACATGTACTGCTATTTCGTCTTGAATCGAGGTACCACAGTCAAACAAGATGTGTACTGCATCATGCTGCTCTACTAACTGCACAACGTCTATCGATGTTTTACCTACGAAGTCCTCGGGTTCCAATGCACGCATTTTTTGGATTGCTTCACCAAGGGTTAATGAAGAATCAGCGTCGATATACTCTTGCATGACAAAGTTCCCACTTTAAAGAGGATGTAATAAATAAGCAAGTGCTTGCTTATTTATTACATCTAAAATACACTAGTGTTGCGTAATAAGCAAGTGCTTACTCATTATTGGTGCGTGCCCATCAAGAAGGATTGGTGATGCGCAGCATGTGGCTTATCTCGAAATCCCGTAAGGATATGTTGAAAACCCTAGCTCAGGGGCAGCCGTCCCTCTTCAACCTATTTAACCATTCTGATTTATCCCACCAGTGGGATAAATCAGAATGGTAGACCAAACGTCATCGCCCGCCTCATCAAGCCCTGTAAGCCAGATGATTTCAACTCCTCGGTTATTCCAGTGTCTCAGAAACCCTACCTTTGCCCGCCTCTACGCAGCCCAGACCATTAACCTGGTTGGCGATGCGCTGACCTGGCTGGGGTTGGCGCTACTCGCCTTTGAACTAGCGGGCGAAAACGCTGGGCTGATTTTATCAGGAGCGCTCACCCTGCGAGTTGCGGCCTACGTAGTACTCTCACCGCTAGCCGGGGCGATCGCCGATCGGGTTGACCGCAAGCGCATCATGGTCATTACCCATTTGGCGCGGATGGTAATTGTGTGTCTACTGCCCTTTGTCACCCAGATCTGGCAGATCTATGCGATCGTGTTGGCCTTGAACCTCTTCTCTGCCTTTTTCACCCCTACATATACCGCTACCATTCCCTTGATCGCAACCCAGGAGGAGACCCCACCGCGATCGCCCTTTCCAGTGCTACCTACCAGCTTCTGGGCGTTCTTGGCCCTGGATTGGCCGGGAGCGCGGCTGCCTTTGTGGGCACCCGGCAGGTATTTTTTCTGGATGGCTTCACGTTTCTAGTCGCCGCCATTTTGGTCATTTCGCCGGTTGGTATACCAGAGCTAGCCGCAGATCTACCCTAGCGACTGCGACGCTTCAATTATGAAACAATTATGAAAAGGCTTCACTATCGACTATGCTTGTAATTATGAGGCAATTATGAAAAATAATGGGCTGGCAGGTACAACGGCGATCGCTCCTTGGAGCAGGGCTTTTAGGGGCTGGCACCTGGTTGGGTAGACGGTTTAGCCAACTGGCGCTGGCTCAGGAGAGTGCCCCGACTGCTCCGGCTCTCCATCACCAGAGAATGACCACTCTAGGGGAGGTTGACCACCTTAGAAATGGCTTTGATCCTCACGTACTGCTGACCCAGTGGAATGGAGGAAGTATCTCAATGCTCCCTAGTGGGCAGCGGTTGCGGGAATACGACATTGCCGCAGTCGAGCGAGAGATTGAGGTGGCTCCAGGGGTGTTCTATCCCGCCTGGACCTACAACGGCCAGGTGCCGGGGCCAACGATTCGGGCCACGGAGGGGGATCGCATCCGCATTCGCTTTGCCAACCGGGGCTCGCATATGCACACCCTGCATTTCCACGGCATCCACGGAGCCAGGCAAGATGGTATTCCCGGTACCTTGGAAGCCGCACCGGGGCAGACCGTGACCTACGAGTTTGACGCCAAACCCTTTGGTTGCCATCTCTATCACTGCCATTCTCTGCCATTTAAACGCCATCTGCACAAGGGGCTATACGGCGCATTCATTGTTGATCCTGACCCAGAGCGGCATCCAGAACAGGTAGAGGTGGCCCGGTCGCGGGTATTGGGAACGCCGGAAAACCAGCGCTGGCAGGAGTTGCTGATGGTGATGAATGGCTTCGATACCAACTTCGATGAGGAAAATGAGGTCTACGCGGTCAACTCCATTCCTCACGCCTACATGAAGCAGCCAATTCGCATCGAGCGCGATCGCCCCGTCCGCATCTATCTCATCAACGTCACCGAATTTGACCCGATTAACTCTTTTCACCTGCACGCCAACTTTTTTGATTACTACGACCACGGCACTACGCTGACTCCGACCCTGCGCACGGTCGATACGGTGATGCTGTGTCAGGGGCAACGAGGAATTATCGAATGCTCTTTTGCCGACTTTGAACCAGGACTCTACATGTTTCATGCCCATCAGGCAGAATTTGCCGAACTCGGCTGGATGAGCGCTTTTGAGGTGGTGGCATGAAGTGGCGCTGGATTTTGCCCCCTGTTTTGCTGGCTGGATTAATCGCCCTCCTGTTGAGTATCAATCCGGCTCAGCTTCTGAATCTAAATGCTCCGCCACTGGAATCGCTCACGGTTGAGCGCACCGTTCTGAATCACGATGGCATGACTCTACAGGTGCGGGCTGAAGGGTCAGAACCTATGAAAATTGCCCAGGTGCAGGTGGATGGCGCGTATTGGGAGTTTGACCAGCAGCCTCCTGGTGCGATACGGCGCTTGGCGACAGCGACGGTGCAAATTCCCTATCCCTGGGTGGAAGGGGAAGCTCATCACGTGGTGTTTTTGACGAATACAGGCGTAACCATTGACCATTTGATTGAGGTGGCGCTGCCGACGCCTGGGTTTTCTCTCTCAACGCTATTGGGTTATGGCTGGCTCGGACTCTATGTGGGCTTGGTGCCGGTTAGTCTGGGAATGCTGTGCTATCCCTATTTGAAAGTGTTGCGGCAGCGAGGGCTCATGTTCATGCTCACGCTGACCCTGGGGATGCTGGCGTTTTTGCTCGTAGATACTCTGCAAGAGGGACTGGAACTGGCGACAGAAGCCGCGATCGCTTTTCAGGGGCAAGCCTTAGTCTGGTTAGCGGCGACGGTGGCGTTTCTAGCCTTACTCGCGGTGGGTCGTCGTCGAGGCAAGTCGCCTGAAGGCACTGCCCTGTCTACCTACATGGCGCTTGGCATTGGTCTACATAATCTGGGAGAAGGGCTCGCGATCGGGACGGCTTTTGCCCTGGGAGAAATTGCCTTAGGCTCATTTCTAGTGGTGGGCTTTACCCTCCACAATCTCACCGAAGGACTGGGCATCGTCGCTCCCCTGCTCAAATACAAACTGCGCTGGACAACATTCCTCTCGCTAGCTGCTCTGGCGGGACTTCCCGCTGTAGTGGGAATTTGGGTCGGGGCCTTTGCTTTTTCGCCCCATTGGGCGGCCCTGTTTCTCGGCATTGGGGCTGGAGCAATTTTGCAAGTCATTGTCGAGGTGGGGACCTACCTGCAACGGCGATTATCTCAGCCCGACGGTTCTGAACTCTCTAGTCTGGGAATAGCTGGATTCACCATTGGTCTGATGGTGATGTACGGCACCGCCTTCCTGGTGAAGTTTTGAAACTTTCGTGCTGGAACCCTTGACCTTGAAGTTGGGTATAAGGCTTAGACTAAATCCAGCGTTTAGGAGACAGACAAAATGTCTAAGCGAACTGTGGAAGTATTCACCGCCGGATGCCCGCTTTGCGACGAGACCGTCAAGCTGGTTCGAGATCTGGCCTGCTCGAATTGCGACGTACAGGTTTGGGATTTACGCACAGGATGTGCAACGGATGAATGTCGCGAAAAGGCTGCCCAGTATGGCATCTATCGCGTTCCAGCAGTGGTCGTAAATGGTCAACTGGCAGAATGCTGCCAGAACCAACAGCCGATTTCGCGAGAGCACCTGATCGCGGCGGGTATTGGGCAAGGATAAACCAGTATGGCTGGGAGTACACTGCCATGAAAGAGGGATTATTAATCGGTGAACTGAGCCGTCGGATCAACCTTCCTGCTCAAACCATTCGCTATTACGAGCGACTGGGGTTGCTGTCTCCCCCAAAGCGCACGGCCTCTCACTATCGCATCTACTCGGAAGCGGCAGCAGAGAGACTCGATTTTATCCAGAAGGCCAAACGATTTGGCTTATCTCTGGATGAGATTAAGCGGTTGATTGATCTCAGGCAGGATGGCGTGCCTCCTTGCGCTGACCTCAAAGCTATGGTGAAGCAGCACCTAGCAGAACTTGATCAGCACATTCGAGACATGCTGAGCCTTCGCCGAGAGTTAGCCCATCGCTATGAGCACATCGAAGCCGCACTGCCTGACTCTTCTGACCTGACCGATGAAGCTATCTGTAACGGCAAAATCTGCGGCTTCATCGAGCAAGATATTGGAGAAAATTCAACCTCGATTTAGGAAATCTGCTTGAGGAATAGAGATGCCTCGATCTTTGCGGCTAACAGCACGCTTTGTCAATTTAAACGAAAGACTGTCATGAACAAAACTCACTTTGACCTAGTCATTTTAGGCTCAGGCTCAACCGCTTTTGCCGCCGCCCTGAGAGCGCAGGAACTCGGTAAAACGGCTGTGATGACTGAAGAGCGAACTCCGGGCGGCACCTGTGTAAACCGGGGATGCCTGCCCTCCAAAAACCTGATTGAAGCGGCTAAGCTTCTATATGATGCTCAGCATCCGCGCTATCCCGGCTTGACGCCCACCTCGATAAATCTAGATTTCTCCGCTCTAATCCAGCAAAAGGATGAAGTGATTGCTAGCTACCGTAACAAGAAGTACGACAGTTTGTTGGGAAGTAGTTTTCACATTGAGGAAGGCCACGCGGAATTGGTCGATGCTCACACGGTGCGAGTAGGAGATAAGCACCTAACCGGTGAGGCAATTTTAATAGCAACTGGATCGCATCCGGTTGCGCCTGCGATTGAAGGGCTAAATGAAGTGCCCTATCTAACCAGCGATTTGCTGACTCGCCATGAATCGATGGAACTCACCGAATGTCCGCGATCGCTTTTGATCATCGGTGGGGGATACATTGCGCTGGAGCTAGGGCAAATGTTTCACCGCTTTGGAACCCAAGTCACGATTTTGGAGCGTAGCGGTCAAGTGCTGGCTCATGGCTATGAATCCCAGGTCGGTCAAACGATTGGCGCGATTTTGCGAGAAGAAGGTATTCAGATCGTTACCGATGCCTCGATTCAGTCTATTCGCCAAGCAGAGCGGGATGTTGTGGCAGAGGTGCAGATCAACGGTTCTTTCCAATCTTTTCAAGCTGAAAAGTTACTAGTAGCAACCGGGCGTGCCCCCAACACTAGTGCCATTGGCGCAGAGAAGGCGGGCGTTACTCTAGGCGATCGCGGCCAGGTGCAGGTGAATGAATACTTGCAGACCAATATTCCCCACATCTTTGCCGCTGGAGATGTGATTGGCCGTGAGCAGGGCAGCCAGATGGCGACTCCGGTAGGCAGCCACGATGGTGGCATTGCCGCCCTCAACGCGCTGTCGGGTGAAACGCGAAGAGCTGTGAACCATCGAGTAATTCCACGCGCAATTTTCACCGATCCTCAAATCGGCATTGTGGGTATGACAGAGAAAGAAGCGATCGCCGCTGGACATCGTTGCTGGTGTCGCACGGTGCCGATGTCGCTAGTGCCCCGTGCAGGAGCAATCCGCGATCCAAGGGGCATCGTCAAAATGGTAGCCGATGCAGATACCGACGAGGTTTTAGGCGTTTCGATGGTCGGTCACAGCGCTGCCGAAGTGATTCATGAGGCAGCAATGGCGATGCGGTTTCATGCCAAGATTCAGGATTTTATTGACCTGATTCATATCTATCCCACAATGGCAGAAGCCCTCAAGATTGCCGCCATCTCTCGCTATAAAGACCCGGCTAAACTATCGTGCTGTGCTGAGTAGAGGTAGGAAGATATTGTGAGTATTCCATCGAAGTCTGGATTTTGGCAGCGTTATGCCGATAAAGTCGGCGTTGGCGGCTCTATTTTTGCAGCGCTGTGCTGTTTAGGGTTTCCGGCACTGCTCTCGCTTTTGGGAGCCATTGGTCTCGGCTTTTTGATTAACGATGCTATTCTGCTGCCGCTCCTGGCAATCTTTCTGGTCGTATCACTAGGCGGACTCTATACTGGAATGCGTCATCACGGTCAGCCCTGGGCCTTCGGTTTAGGATTGCTCAGTGCTTTAGTGCTGTTTGTCTTTTTGTTTATCAATACCGCGATCTCCTACATCGGGTTGGCCGGGCTGATTGTTTCTGGTGGTCTGAATATTTGGCTACGTTCTCGGCAACTCAAATCGTCCTAGGAGTTTAACGTGACCTGGTTTGAGCGCTTTCAGCCCCTATTGATTCTTCTATCAGTAGCGCTTGGACTCGGATTGTCGCTGATTGAAGAAACTGCTGCCATTGCAGACCGTTGGATTTTGCCGCTGCTGGCGGTCATGCTCTACGCGGCATTTTTGTCGATTTCTCTACGACACTTTGGCAGCGCCTTTAATGACTATCGAGTCACTGTTGCCAGCTTGGCGATCAACTTTCTGTGGACACCGCTGCTGACCTGGGGATTGGGAGCGCTCTTTTTCCCGGATGCGCCGGATTTGCGGGTGGGACTATTAATGCTATTGGTCACCCCCTGCACTGATTGGTATCTGGTGTTTACCGGCATCGCCAAAGGCAATGTGGGGCTGGCAACGGCTCTGTTACCGCTGAACTTTGTCTTGCAGATGGGGCTGCTACCCGTTTATCTGGCGGTGTTTGCCCAATCCCTGGTCGGATTGAATCTATGGGTACTGGGGGGCAGAGTCGTGACGGTACTGTTCGTGCCGCTGACTCTGGCGCTGTTGTCACGGGTCTTCCTGGTGAGACTGAAGGGAAGCGCTTGGTTAGCGCAGCATTTGCCGAAGGTTGCTAGCGTCCAACTCCTCTGTCTTAATCTGGCGATCGCCGCTATCTTTGCTGCTGAGGGAGCGACCCTCTTACAACGCCCAAACCTGTTGCTGCGGTTACTGCTGCCGATTAGTCTATTTTTTGTGATCAATTTTTTCTTGGCACAACAAGTGGGACGGGCATTGAGATTAGCTTATCCCGATGTTGTTTGCCTGACCTGTACGACCCTGGCCCGTAACTCTCCAGTCGCGCTGGCGGTGGCAGCAGCGGCCTTTAGCGATCGCCCCCTGATTGCCTTAACCCTGGTAATCGGCCCGCTGCTAGAGCTGCCGATCATGGCGCTGGTGACGCAGATCCTCTTGCGACTCCACCCTCAAACTTCTCGTGATTGTTAAGTAAACCCACAATCATGCTTTCCTGGGTACTGGCCCCCCTTACTCTCCAACTAGAGGATCTAGACTTAAGATATGAGTCTCACGAGGGGTAATCCTATGCGACTGGCCACTAAATCTTTTGCTGCAATCGCAGGTCTCAGCGTTGCGATCGCAGGCACTATCACCATTCCCTATCTCACCTCACCCTCCAGTGCCGATCCCTTACAGCAACCTGGTCGATCCGGTTGGCAGATGCCCATGAATCAAGGCCACATGCCCATGCACCAGAGTGGCAGGCAAGGGCATTACGGGCAGATGATGCACATGATGCAGGCCAATAACGAGTTTGAGTTCTTAAGCCTGATGATTCCCCACCATGAGGAAGCCATTGTCACCGCTCAACGGGTGTTGGAGTACAGCGATCGCCCTGAGATGCGAGAGTTTGCTCAGGACATTATCGACGTGCAAACGGCTGAAATCGAGCAGATGGAAGCCTGGTTAGACGAGTGGTATCCCGGTCAGGACTCTAACCTCACTTACGCTCCCATGATGCGTGACCTCAGCCAGCTCGAAGAGGATGCCCTAGATCAGGCGTTTCTAGAAGATATGATCATGCACCACATGGGAGCTGTGATGATGTCACAACGCTTGGTAAACCTCGGTCTGGTCGAGCACCAGGCAGTCCAGCCCTTTGCTCAAAATATTGCCGATACCCAGCGGCAAGAAATTTGGCAAATGCAAGCTTGGTTGCAGGATTGGTATGGAGTCGCAGGGATGCCAATGGGCAACGGCATGATGCCTTGTGGAATGACTTATTAAATGATTTTGTCTAGCTTATTGCATTTGAGATTTGCTATGAATCAGCGAAAAAAGATGCTTGAATGACTAACCATAGTCAGCGCTCAGTTTTCTAATTGGCTTTGCCCTCTTTATTGTTGATATCAGGAGGAGTGGGCTAGCTGAATTGCACTTTTTATTAGAGCGATCGCTGGGCGTACTGCATAATGCCTGCGGCGATGCCCTGGGCCATGCGAGTGCGCCAAGCTGGGTCGTTAAAATTACGGGCATCTTGAGCCCCGGTGATAAACCCGGTCTCGACCAAAACCGCTGGCATAGAGGTGTTTACGAGTACATGAAAACGAGCCTGGCGCACCCCGCGATCGGGCATGGTCACCAGACGCAAAATAGATTGATGAATCACCTGGGCGAGACGATTTCCTGAGCTGTGGTAGTAGGTCTCTAGCCCGTTTACCTCGGGCCTACTCAGGCTGATGGAGTTGGCATGAATGCTGACGAATAGGTCGGCATTGGCCCGCTCGGCAATTTGTACCCGAGGTGCCAAATCAATCTCCCGATCATCGGAGCGAGTCAGAATCACCTGCGCCCCGCTTTGTTCTAAGATTCTGGCGACTTCGTAGGCGATCGCAGAGGTCACATCTTTTTCGCGCAGGCCGCCCACGCCGATTGCCCCCGGATCGCGCCCGCCATGGCCTGGGTCAATCGCAATAGTGACGGCCTGCTTGGGGATGCCACTATCCGGTGGGGGCACTGCTGGGGTCGCGGGTACGGCGGGCTGAGGCTGGGGTGGCACTACTGGCGCGGGGGTCGGCGATTGTACGGCAATAGGAGGCGACGCCGCAGTGGGTGCCTGAGCCGATGCTACAGATGGGCTGGCTGGAACGGCGGCGATGGCGACTCCCCTGGGCGGCAAAATTACAATGCCGCTGCCGTTGCTGACCGAGGCTTGCCAGTCGGCGCTGTTGGCGGGCACCGTGAGGGTAATTTGCAGGGTCGGCACTGCTGCGCTCACCGGCTGAATATCCCAAGCGGTGACCCCAAACCCATTGGTGGGTAGGGTTTGCCCAGTGAGGGCCGCTGCCACTGTAGCATTTTCAAGCTGAAGCACTACCTGGGTATCACTGACTCGCTCCACAGTCAGGTTCGGGCTTGTCCCAGAGGTACGGATGAAAAAGCCATCGGGGGTAGTGCGTACGCCTTCAACCTGGGTAGCAGCTCCAGAGATTGGGGTGGCATTGACCCGATTGGTGCTGGCGCTGGGCGCTGTTCCACCCTGGGTTGGGGGCAGTTGCACCACCCACTGCTGCGGCGTTTCCCCCCGCACCACAACTTGGTCTGGGTTGAGCGTGTATCCAGGGGCTAGCTCAATGACTAGCCGGGTGGTTTGGGCATCGAACTGCCCGATGCGAACGGCTTGAACAGCGCCGCCAACGGCCTGGTTAATCGTCCGCTGCTCTAGGGTTGTGCCGGGCAAGTCCACCACAATGCGGGTGGGGTTAAACAAAAGCTGCGCCCTGGGCTGCACGGGGGCATCGGTCGAAAACTCTAGTCGGTTTTGCTGGGGGTCAAAGCGCCAAGTTCTAAACTGAGCGGCTTCGACTGGAAGCATCAGCAGTAGCCCACCTACCATGCCGATTAGGCTCACCAGAGGTCGGTATTGTTTCATGCAGCATCTCACAGTGCATTGGGTCAGCTTTTGATTTTGCCTGATTTTACGGCATCCAGATCGCCCCTTTCATCTGGTTTCAGAGAAAATCGTATCCCCAAAACGGTCGCTACACTAGAAGAGATATGGTCTCTACCCCAAGCGTGAAGGCTCGCCTCAGGCATGCCACAATCTCGGATTCATGGGGCTCGGATTCATAGGGTTAGCTCAGCTTGTAAAGCGTCACAAGGCACTGGTTTGGAGTCGAGCCTGGGGCTTACGGTACAGGCTCACGGTAAGACCCATAGCTCAGTCGTGCGGTTAGGAAAGAAGCCATGCAGATCCAAAGAATATTAGCGATAGCTCTAGGAATGGCCGTTGTGGTAGCCCCTGGAATTACCGTGGGGATGAGGCCTGCCCACGCGGTGGAGCAAGCTGCCGTCAATCTCCTAAATCAGGGCCGACAGCAGGCAGAGCAGGGGCAGCTAGAGGCGGCGATCGCCACCTACAGCCAGGCGATTCAAGCCGATGCCACCAGTGCCGAGGCCTATTTTCATCGCGGCATTGCCTACCACGACCTGGGCGATTACCAGCTCGCCATCGCTGACTTTTCCACGGCGCTTCAGCTTCGCCCCGACCATCCAGAAACCTTGTATAACCGGGGCGAAGCCCACGCTCACATGACCAATGCCGAGGCGGCGATCGCCGATCTGACCCAGGCCATTG
Organism: Nodosilinea sp. LEGE 07088; assembly: GCF_015207395.1. GTDB lineage: Bacteria > Cyanobacteriota > Cyanobacteriia > Phormidesmidales > Phormidesmidaceae > Nodosilinea. Next base: position 31,937 of record NZ_JADEWX010000001.1, on the reverse strand, counting down.
AGCTAGCCCCTGAGGTTGTGCAACCATATCTAGATCGTGGTCTTGTCTTTGCGGCTACCGGCAATTTACCCCAGGCCCTCAGCGACCTAGATGCGGCTATTGCCTTGGCCCCTGAGAACGCCGATGCCCACTACAACCGAGGCAAAATCTATACCGAACTGGGCAATGCCGAAGCCGCCCTCTCAGACTTCAACACCGCGCTCAGCCTCAATCCTGAGCTGGCTGAAGCCTACGGCAATCGCGGTATTTTGCAGTACCAGCTCGGCGACCCCCAAGCCGCCATAGCCGACTTGCGTCAGGCGGCGGCGCTGTTTCAGGCCCAGGGTGATCGCCAAGGCTATCAGCAAACCCTGTACTTCATGCAGCAGGTACAGCAGGGTAGCGAGCAAACCCCGTGAGCCTAGCGCTCTCAATCCTCTGAGCAGGTGTTCAGTGGTAACGATTCTCAGTATCATAGAGAAAAAGCCAGGAAACCGAATTGATGGCTAGTTCTCGCTCTACAGAGAAACCCTCCATTCAAGCGGCTGACTCACCGACCTGTGACAAACCGCTGGTGCATTTAGACAACGTGCGCCAGGTGCAGCCTGAGGTGCTCAGCACCGCCAAGGCTCAGCGGATGGCGGAGTTTTTTAGCGCTCTTTCTGACCCTCACCGGCTTAAGCTGCTGTCGGCCCTGGCCCGGCAAGAACTCTGTGTGTGCGACCTGGCTGCTGCGGTGAAGATGGGTGAATCGGCGGTGTCGCACCAGCTGCGGGTGCTCAAATCTCAGCGTTTAGTCAAGTACCGACGCCAGGGCCGCAATGTGTTCTACAGCCTGGCAGACAGCCACATTACAGCGGTTTATCGAGAAGTAGCCGACCACCTGGACGAGTAACTTACTCTTAGACTGGATTAATTAATTTCTAGAGCAATAAACCAAACAGCTAAAATTATGAAAGAATTATGAAAACTCTTTAGGGGTTTAGCCCCTTTCCACTATGATGCGTTTGCGTTTGTTCTTTCAGGCCCTCTGGGAACGTTTTCCCGTTTTACAAAGGCTCTTTGGGTTGGGGTGGAAGGTTGTACTGACAGAAGCGCTGATCGAAATCCCGTTTACGATTCTAGAATCATCGTTTCTAATTCGATTCCTGTTCGGCATAACGCTAGGATTAACCCTTTGGCAATATCTCGTTATTGCAGCCACGCTCTATCTGCTAATCGAGTTGGGGCGATGGGCATTTTCACGTTTTGTCAGCAAGTCTAATGACTATCGGTTCTGGAAGCATGAACTGGAAATGTTAGAAATTCTGCTTGGTTGGCTCAGTCAGCTCCGAAGGACGAAGAAGGATAGGCGATTGAAGAATCAAGAGGAGAACTAATGAGAGAGCATTTTCTTAGCCTGCATAGCGGCTGTTGTCTTGAAACCCTCTACAGCCATCGACGTACCGACGCCATGTAGTCAGCGAAGAGGCTCCCGAATCTTTGTAGCAGTGCCCGCTCCTCCGGCTTGATCTGAAACTGGGTCAAATTTCGCCATCTAGCTGTCGTAATAGTGCTGCTATGACAGACAGAAATACTACTCCCACAGCTCCAGCTAAGGGATTCTGGTTAATTCCGGTGACCCATTCCGGCACTCGCTCGGTGTAGATCGCCAAATCGACCACATCGATCAGGTAATACCCCGCCACCAGCCCCCCATGCAGCCCAATAGCCAGCCCCAGCCTTCCTTGAGTGCGCTGTCGTGCCCAACCCAGGGTCAGCCCCAGTAGCAGCAGGCCCGGAAAGCTGGGCAATTCCCGCACAATAGCTTCCCAAGGCTTGATGAAGTGCAGGGCTGCATAGATTCCGCCACTGGCCCACAGTGCCAGGGTAAAGCCCCAGTCGTAGCGCAGTTCATCCAGCAGCCAGCCGCGAAAGAGCAGCTCCTCAGCTAGACCAACACCTAGGCCCACCAACAACCCCTCCAGGGCAATGCGCCCTAGGGTGGGCGGTGCCGGTTGCCAGGTGAGCCAGCCCAACCAACCCTCCAGGGTAAACAGCAGCCCCAGGCTCACCAGGCCCACGACTACCCCAATCGCCAACTCTCTCCCATAGTGGGCCGATGCCTCTAGACCATGGGCGCGCAGCGGTTGAGCCTGCCCATGCACGCGGCGACCCCACGGCACCAGCCAAACCATAAACAAGGCGTAGAGCAAAATTAAGGGAATAACGCTAAGGGAGCCATCGGTGCCCAGCCATGCATAGAGAGGCAGGGCAATCGGTACCCAAACCAGCGCTAGCAAGAGCAGAAAGTAGAAAACCCTCACCGGGGCAGGATAGCGAACTAGCTTATGCAGTTGAATCATGCCAAAGGTGCCAGTTTAACCCGTGCGCTGAGCGTCATACATGGCCCTTAGGACTAACCCAGGGTCAACCCAATTGCCGTCGTATTTCAGCATCCAGTGGAGATGAGGGCCAGTGGTGCGCCCCGTCATGCCGACGCGGCCCAATCGTACCCCAGTGGGCAAGTCTTGCCCCTGCTCATAGCGAATGCCTCCATCCGGGTCAACCAAGTAGCGCTTGCCGTTTGAGACTTCGACCCGACCGCTCATATGACAGTAGCGGTGCTCCCACTGGCCCGACCGAATGACGGCAGAGGTGCCACAGGTGGTGTGGTCTGACACCTCGATCACCTTGCCGTTCCACCAGTTGCGCACAAAGCTACCCTGGGGCGCGGCCAAGTCTAGTCCGTAATGAAATTGTGACCCCCCGCCGCCGGTAGGGGAGGTTCTGTAACCAAACGCAGAGGTGTAAGCCTGAAAATTTTCGACTGGGAAAGAAGCCTGTCGCCAGAACATAAGGGGATCTTGAGCAAGAGCAGCGTTGGATGAACCAGGCCAATGTAGGGCAAACACTAGCCCCATGCCAAAACAAAAGGCTATTACTGAAATGCTGACGCGATGCCAACGACGACCCAGCTTTCTCAATGTTTCCATGACGTATACATTCCTTACCAGCGGAGGCAATTGCGTATTCACCGCCCAATTATGCACCAGGATGAAGCCGTGAGTCAGACGGTTGGAGGCAGTGATTTTATTTCTACTGGCTAATGAATAGGTAAGGTATATTGTGTATCATCTGAATAATCTTTCATTTGTTCAGTATATCTCTCGGCAGGTGACTTTATGGCAGAACCTCACACCCAAGCTAGCTGCGATACTCATGCGCCATCGAGCAGCCCTCAGGCTAAAACTCAGGACCATGGCGACTGTTGTGGTCATGACCACGGTCACAGCCACGGCGGCGAAGACTTTGATCTGCGCCGGGAACTGACGCCGATCGCCATTTCTGCGGTCCTCTTTTTGATTGGGCTAATTTTCAATGAGCCGCTGCACAATACCCCCTTTGCCGTTGCTGAATATGCCGTCCTGATTCCGGCCTATCTGATCAGCGGCTGGGGCGTGCTTACCACAGCAGGACGCAACATTCTGCGGGGACAGATTTTTGACGAAAACTTTCTGATGACGATCGCCACCCTGGGGGCGATCGCCATTCACGAAATCCCTGAAGGCGTCGCAGTGATGCTGTTTTTCCAAATTGGGGAACTATTTCAGGATTACGCCGTGGGGCGATCGCGTCGTTCCATCAAAGCCTTACTGGAAGTTCGACCTGACACAGCCAATCTGAAGGTGAACGGCGACATACAGGAAGTGTCGCCAGAATCCGTCAGCGTGGGAGACGTAATTTTGGTGCGCCCCGGTGAAAAAGTGCCGCTGGATGGCGACATTCTGGAGGGCAAGTCCCTGGTGGATACCTCTGCCCTAACGGGAGAATCGGTGCCGCGTACCGTCACATCCGGGGCAACCGTGCTGGCAGGCATGATTAACCAGACAGGGGCGCTAACGGTACGAGTGACCAAACTCTTCGGCGAATCCTCCATTTCCCGAATCTTGGAACTGGTGGAAAACGCCAGCAGCAAAAAGGCCGATACCGAAAAATTCATCACCCGCTTTGCCCGGTATTACACTCCGGTAGTGGTGTTTCTGTCTCTAGCAGTGGCGATTCTGCCGCCCCTGTTCATTGTCGGAGCCTCCCAGGCTGAGTGGACCTACCGTGCCCTGGTGTTACTGGTGATCTCCTGTCCCTGCGGACTGGTGATCAGCATTCCCTTGGGCTACTTTGGCGGCGTCGGGGGGGCGGCCAAACGCGGCATTTTGGTGAAAGGCTCCACCTTTCTAGATGCTCTTACCCAGGTGAAGACCGTCGTATTCGATAAAACGGGTACCCTGACCCAGGGCAACTTCCGGGTTACAAACGTGGTAACCCACAACGGATTGAACAAGCATCAAGTGCTAGAACTAGCGGCTCAGGTCGAATCTCAGTCTAACCATCCAGTAGCCCAGTCGATTCGACAAGCCTATGGTCAGGCCATAGACAAATCTGGCATACAAGACTACGAAGAGATATCCGGTCACGGCATTCGCGCCCGGGTGAATGGCCGCATGGTGCTAGCCGGTAATGACCGACTCCTGCACCGAGAAAAGATTCCTCATGATGTCTGTGTTGTGAACGGTACGGTGGTTCACATGGCTATTGATGGTGACTATAGCGGACGCATCCTCATTGCCGATGAGCTCAAAGCAGATGCGGCTGAAGCGATTCGGGCGCTTCATGCTCAAGGTATCGAAACCGCTATGTTGACCGGGGATAGTCAGTCAGTCGCTGACAGCATCGCCAAAACGTTGGGGCTTGACCAATACCGGGCCGAACTCCTGCCCGAAGACAAGGTAGAGGCACTAGAGGAATTTTTGCAGCGCGCTGGTCAGACTAAGGGCAAAGTTGCCTTTGTCGGCGATGGCATTAACGATGCCCCTGTGATTGCCAGAGCCGATGTCGGTATGGCAATGGGCGGCTTGGGTTCCGATGCCGCCATTGAAACCGCTGATGTGGTGATCATGACCGATGCCCCCTCGAAAGTGGCGGAGGCGATTCAAATTGCTCACAAAACCCTGCGTATTGTCTGGCAAAACATTATTCTTGCCATGGCGGTGAAAGCGATCTTTATTGCGCTAGGTGCGATCGGCCTGGCGACTCTTTGGGAAGCGGTATTTGCCGATGTCGGGGTAGCGCTGCTGGCCATCCTGAATGCCAGTCGCATTATCCGTAATCCGCATTAAATAATGAGTGCTTATCTATGGGGAGTCGTTTTGATTGCCGCTGTTTGGGCAGCCCATTGGGGCGCAGATCGGTTGGGCAAGCCCTTGAAAAAACTGCGATCGCGGTGGGGCCTGACTCAGGTCGCTGGGGCCGCATTAGTAGGCATTGCTGCTGCTAGTCCTGAAATCGGCATCAACACAACCAGCGCCCTCAAACAGGTCGCCGATATCGGCTTAGGCACCATGCTGGGGTCAAATATCATTGCCATTCCAATGGTGGTGACAACCGCCTACATTGCGTCTCGTTAGGCTCAGCTAGGCGAAGGTGAACAGGCTGAATCTGGAGAGGATTTCACAGCTCATCGCCGTCATCGCCAGCAGCGGTTTCTGAAAGTTGATCGACAAGCCGTAACGGTACAAGCCATTCCTTACATAACCATTATTGCCATGATGGCTTTGCTAACCCTGCCCGCTCCGTGGCGCGGACTTCAACCTATCGATGGCTGGCTCATGTTAACGGTCTATGGCGTTTACCTGGCTCAAGCGGTGTTCAGAGGTCGTCAAACCGGACAGAAAACTCAGTGGAGTAAGCAAGAAATTGAAGTTGCGATCGCCGGAGTTCTTGCCCTCGCGATCGGGGCCTATTTCACCGTCACTGCCACTGAAAATATCGTCTCAGCGCTGGGGATTCCAAAGATTATTGGGGGGCTTTTTATCACCGCTCCGATGGCGATGCTGCCAGAGCTGTTTGCCACCTGGAGTATTACCCGCAGCGGCCAAATTACCGCCGCGATCGCCAGCGTCATCGGCGACCATGCCGTCACCATGACTGTGGCTTTCTTTCCCTTGGCCCTGGCTACCGTCCCTATTAGCAACCTGCCGCTGTTTATCACCAACCTGGTATTTGTGGCACTAGTGCCAACTGCGTATGCAGCCCTTATTCACTGGGGTACCCCAGAGCACGGTTTTGCCCTCTGGCAAGTGCTGGGCTTAGACAGTCTGGTTTTGGTCTATCTGGCGATCGTGCTAGGAGGAATTCTCAATGTTGTTTGATTACCAGCATCCACCATATCCACCATGGCCGCCGTGGTGGGTGCCACCATGGCCACCATGATGGCTTGGCGTCACAGTATCCGTAAGGTCTGTGTTACGGAAAATAGGGGAATTGGTTTGAGCCAATGCGATCGCGGGAACCGAAAGCGCAATAGCAGTTGCCACAACTGCTGCAATCATAGAAGTCCATTTCATGATGACCTCCTTATCTGTTGAGTATTTATACTCTGATCCTAACGACCAGATGTGGGCAAACCCGCCCCTCTTGCAATTCGTTACCAGATGTCACCCCAGTTCAAGTTTTGCCCAAGACAAATCTCTATTTATGTCTGCCCCCCTGCAAATCGTGCTGGGCACCTTAGCCCTGAGCCTGATTCATGCTTTGATTCCAGGGCACTGGCTGCCGTTAGTGACGGTGGGCAAGGCCGAAGGATGGTCGCGGCAAGAAACTCTATGGATTACGGCCCTGACCGGATCGGCCCACACTGTCAGCACTCTCTTGATTGGGGTAGCCGTAGGGCTGTTGGGATACCAGTTTGCCGACTACTACGACATCGTGACGCATCTAGTCGCTCCGGCGGTGCTGATTGGGCTAGGGCTGGTTTACCTGGGCAAGGCCCTGCGTCAGCACTTCTCTCAAACCCGTTTTCAGGATAAACATGCCCCTATTGCTGCCGTAGCTGGCAGCTCTGATCGCAGTAAATGGGTAATTATTGTCACTCTGGCAACCGCCATGCTCTTTTCCCCGTGCATCGAAATCGGCGCATTCTACCTATCCGCAGGCGCACTTGGATGGCTTGGGATTGCCCTGGTTTCTGGAGTCTATCCAGTCGTCACCGTGCTGGGCATGGTGCTGGTGGTGAACTGGAGCTGGCAGCGAGCGAAATCATTTTCTGCCACGATCACTACATGGAATCTCAGTGGCCATGCCCTAACAGGCCTGATCCTCGTAGTTCTGGGTTTTTTAACGTTTTTTATTGATATGTAGTCATGCCGCGTAAACAAGCTACTCCCTGGATTCATCGCTATGCCCGCCCCCTGATGGCGGGGTTAGCAGCGGTTGGCGCTGTCGTCACCGCTTACTTAACGATCAATAAACTCACGGGTAGCGCCACGGCCTGCCCTACTAGGGGCTGTGATATCGTGCTCTCTAGCCCCTATGCCACGGTATTTGGCCAGCCGCTGGCCCTGTTTGGCTTTTTGGCCTACGTAGGCATGGCGGTCATCGCGATCGCTCCCCTGCTGGTCAACGGGGCTGAGCAAAAAGACCTCAGAGAGAAATTTACTCGCCTGACCCAACCCCTGCTGCTAATCGGCGGCACCGCCATGATGGTCTTTAGCGGCTACCTGATGTATCTGCTCACCGCAGAAATCAAGGCCGTTTGCCTCTACTGCGTCGGGTCGGCGCTGCTATCAACCAGCCTGTTTTTGCTTGCCCTCATCGGCCAAAATTGGTCTGATCTATCTCAACCCTTCTTCATCGGTAGCATTACAGCATTTCTGGTGGTGGTAGGTACCCTAGGCGTCTATGCCAATGTCAATAACCCAGTCACTGCTGAAGGTTCGGGCGACCAGCTGGGGCCTGCCATTACCACCCAGTCTGGCCCGGCTGAAATGGCCCTGGCTCAGCACTTGGCCGATACAGGCGCTATTTTCTACGGAGCCTGGTGGTGCCCCCACTGCCACGACCAAAAGCAGCTTTTTGGCCAGGAAGCTAGCCAGGTCATACCCTACGTAGAGTGCGCTACCCCCGAGGGGCAAGAGCAAACCCCCGAGTGCCAGGAAGCTGGCATTACCGGCTATCCCACCTGGGAAATTAACGGTGAACGCCTATCGGGGACGCAAACCCTGGAGGAACTCGCCCAGCTCTCGGGCTATACCGGCCCCACCACCTTTCAAAATTCGATTTAGCGCAAAGGAGAACCCCTTGAGACGTACAGCTAAAATAGTCAGCCTAGTCGGTGTGGCGATGGGAGGACTGCTAGCAGTGGCTTCCCCAGTAGGTGCCCATAGCGCTGACCAAGCGTTGAGCGAGCAGGCCCAGCTCGACGAACTCGTTGACTTGCTAGAGTCAGGAGAAGAACTGGTCGAAGCTGGTGATCTGGTTGAAGCGCTAGCTCGCTACCAGCACGCGGTTAGCTTGGATGGAGATAATGCCAAAATCTTCTCAGCTATTGGCTACCTCCAGTCTCGCCAGGGCAACTTTCAAGCCGCGATCGCCGCCTTTCAATCCGCCATCGAGCTAGAGTCTGACAATCTGGCCTTTTATTTCGGCTTGGCCTATGCCCACAGCAGTATGGGCGAGTACGAGGCAGCGAGCAACGCCTACCGACAAATCCTGCGATTGCAGCCCGATAACCGGGCGGCTCGACAGGGGCTAGGCGCGGCGCTGTTTCAAACCGCAGCCTTTGAAGAGGCTCTGGCGATCTACACCAAGCTTTTGCAGCAAGACTCTAACAACCTACAAGCCGCCGAATCTATCGGCCTGATTTTGCTCCAGCAGGGCAATACCGATGCCGCGATCGCGGCTTTAGAACGAGCCGCTGCTCTGGCCCCCCAGGCCAGCCAAATTCAGATGAACCTGGGCATTGCCCACCTCAAAGCAGGGGATATGGCCTCGGCGCTAACCGCGTTTAGAACAGCAGCGGCAGAAGAGCCCCGCAACGCCGATATTCGCATGCAGATTGGCTACCTGCTCTGGCAACAAGGAAACCTAGACGCCGCTCTAGAAAGCTATCAGCAGGCGGCCCGGCTTCAGCCCGACTCGGTGATTGCCCACGATGCGATCGCCGATCTCTACTTCGAGCAGCAAGAGGTACTGATGACCATTGTCGCCCATCGCGAGGTGCTCGAACTAGATCCCGATCATGCCCCTGGTTACTACCATCTAGGCGTTGCGCTAGAGGCGCGGGGCCGCCGAGCAGAGGCGATCGAGGCGCTGCAACGGGCAAAGACGTTACTCCTGGAGCAAGAAAACAGTGAAGACGCCCAGATTGTGGATCAGCTGCTGCAAAAACTCCAATCGTCGTAGCTTGCCACAATGTAAACAGACTGCACTTTCCACAAACTCTGCCGATAACGACATTGCTGTACTACGGAACGTTTAACCATGGCGACTGACAGTAGCAAAAGAGAATTCAACCCGTTCTTGGGGTACAGCTACTCTAGGCGGCTGGTAGAGCTAGGGCGTGTCGTCCTGCTTGTGGGTGGGTTGGGCAGCGGGTTGGCGGTTGTACCGGTCCTGGCCACAACCGACATAGACCCACCCGCCCCCATTCCAGCAGAGGCGTTGCTCCCTGTCGCAGCCAGTCCGTCTGGAGTCGAAAGCGTACCCCAATCTTCAGCCCCCGCTTCAATACAGAGTCCGGTAGAAGCGTTGCCCAGTGCGAGCGTTAGCGCACCTGCTCAGATATCCGAACGGACTGTACCCAATCAATTGCCTGCTAGTGCCCCTGCTCCGACTGGGTATAATAGCGTCTTTATTGACCCAACTGACTACAGCCTTGGGGCGACAGCGGCTCCAGGGGCTTCTCCTAATCTCGTGTTTGCAGAACGAGCAACGGGCTGTCAAATCACCGTAGCAGGATCGCAAACCCCTCCCCAGTCTTCCTGTCAAGCCACCGCCCCCGACTCTACCAGCCCACCTGCGGATAGTGGCGATGGCATTCAAGTGGGGCCTGTTTCTATCAGCTCGCGCGGCGTTAGCTTAGGCGACACCACCATCGTTAGCCGAGCTCAGTTAAATGAAAAGCTGCGGCCCTTAAACATCCTCCGGCGCGGCAATCAGGAATATGTTTTCCCCCTATCTATTCCAGCCCCGATCACCTCGCTGTTCGGCTGGCGGATGCATCCTGTTCATCAAAACTGGCGGTTTCACTCTGGCACCGACTTGGGGTCTCCTGCTGGCACCCCTGTATTAGCGACCCGCTCAGGCAAGGTTGCGGTGGCCGATCACCTTGGCGGCTATGGCCTAATGGTAATTCTGCGCCACGATGATGGGGATTTGGAATCTCGCTATGCCCATTTGTCTAAGCTGGCTGTGCAAGCCGGAGAATGGGTTGAGCAGGGGGAGGTTGTTGGTCTGGTGGGCAGCACCGGCACGGCGACCGGCCCCAACCTGCATTTTGAAATCCGCCAGCTAACCAGTCAGGGCTGGGCAGCAGCAGATGCCAGAGATATCTTGGACGATGGCATTGCTGACCTCCTCAATGTTATCAACAACCCCTTGCAGGCATTGGGATCAGATTTCGCTAGTGGAGCCAGTGCTGCAGAGTCTCCCGCCAACTATCCCTTCCGCCCGGCCCAGCCAAACGCTAGTTAGTGCTTTAGCTACAGCATCTGTCATGTCCAAAAGCCCTTTCTCCCCTTTGCAGCGATGGCCACCCCTCCTCGTGCTTCTGCTCGGCGCAACCAGAGACTAGCTCAGCAACGTCAACTGTTGGCCGTCAAAATCCAGGTGGTGACCTGGCGGCGGGTCGTTGTCGTCTGGCTGCTGTTGATGCTGGCCTTAGTCGGGATTGGCGGGCGGCTAGTCTACTTACAACTGCTGCAAGGGAAGACCCTGAGCGCTCTAGCCGAACAGCAGCGAACACTGCCGACGCTGATTCGCCAAGCTCGTTACCCAATTGTCGATCGTCTTGGTGGCGTGTTGGCTACCGACCAAGTTGCCTATACCCTTTACATGCATCCCAAGCTGTTTAAGCAGTCTGTCACCGAGGTAACCGAGGCACTATCCCCTGTGGTGGCTATGCCACAGAATGAACTCTTGAATCTACTTAACCAGCAACCCACTGGTATTCGGTTTCCGGGTCAACTGTCAGAAGCGGTGGGCGATCGCATTCGGACGTTACGCATTGACGGCTTAGAGTTGGTGCCTCAGCAACAGCGGTTTTACCCCCAGCAGGAACTCTTTGCCCCAATCGTAGGGTTCATCAATCTCGATGGGAAACCCCAGGCCGGGTTAGAGATGGCCTACGCCGAACAACTCGCGATCGCTGCGCCCCCATCGGTCGATCCAGCAGTGCCGTCGTTAGCGGGTGGGGCATCCCCGAACGCAAGCCTGCGCCTGACCCTTGACAGTCGCCTGCAGCGAATTGCCCAGCAAGAACTAGAGGCGGTGGTCCAGGCCTATGACGCCCAGCGAGGCACTGTCATGGTGATGGACGCCCCTACTGGAGAAATCTTAACCCTGGCCAGCGTGCCCACCTATGACCCCAATCGCTACTACGAAGCCGACATCAGCGCCTTTCGTACTTGGCCAGTGAGCGATACCTACGAACCCGGCTCGACCTTTAAGCCGATCAATGTTGCGATCGCCCTAGAAGATCAAGTAATTTCCCCTGATGACGTAATTAATGACAGCGGGCGCATACAGTTTGGTAAGTGGTTGATCAAAAACAGCGACTACAGCGAGGTCGGTGCCCGAGGCCCCATTTCAATTACCGATATCCTCAAATATTCCAGCAATGTAGGCATGGTGCAGATCATGCAAAAAATGGCCGTCTCCAACTATTTCAACTGGCTAGAACGCCTGACCCTAGGGCAGCCTACAGAAATCGACTTGCCATCGGAAGCCTCTGGGCAAATGAAACCCCGAGCCAAATTCATCAACAGTCAGGTCGAAACGGCCACTACTTCATTTGGTCAAGGGTTTGCGCTGACACCGGTAAAAATGCTGCAACTGCTGGCCACCTTAGCCAATGGTGGCAACCTGGTAACGCCTCACATTGTCGAGGGTATGGTGGCAAAAAACGGTACCTATTTGTGGCAGACCAAACACGCTGATCCTAAAGCCGTCTTTTCTCCCCAAACCACCCAACAGGTGCTTGCCATGATGGAGGCGGTGGTCGCTGAGGGAACCGGTAAGCCTGCCCAAATTGAGGGATACCGGGTTGCTGGCAAAACGGGCACAGCCCAAAAAGTTAACAACTCAACGGGTTATAGTTCTGCCCGTATCACTAGCTTCGTCGGCATCGCGCCCGTAGAAGCTCCCCGCTATGTGGTATTAGCGGTCATTGATGAGCCCACTGGCGAGAACGCCTACGGTTCAACAGTAGCAGCTCCGTTGGTTAAACGGGTGATGGAGTCGCTGTTGGTGCTCCAGGGAGTATCTCCGAGTCGCTCTATCGAGATGCAGTGATGACCAGGTCAGTGCCTCGACCATGCTGGTGCATCTACTTTTCCAGAGGCTTCTGAGTATCCCTGTTCTCGGTACTAAGAAATCTGGCGCTGTACGCTACGCCGCTGGACTCTTTGTCTTGATCTGGAGTCAAACTGACTGAAGCTCACTTTGTCTAGCAATAATTTTGGTACGAGAATAGAACCTGCCACAGAAAGGCGAATTTGAATACCCCTCAGGGACACGGTAGCCGAGCTCACGCGAGTATGTGAGGTCTTGTTTGGCAGGTAGTTGGTAGGACGGTTTATTGAGAATCGCTATAATCGAGATGCAGAGAGGGTTAGAAGATTTTCTGAACTTCGTTTGAGACGAAGCAGATTCGCACCTTACTCCATTTACCTAGGATATAAAAGTACCAAGACGTTCTCAACCATGTTGAATGGATTAGGTTTAGGTAGTGAGAGTGGGAACCGCTGCTTTTGGCCCCATCTGTAGAATGTCTTTCGCCATTGTTTGAGAGGCAACATTCGCGATCGCCTGCCAGTCTTCTGTAGTGAACATCTGAGCGAGCATAGCGATCGCTTCAGCCCGAATCACCTTCTGTTCGTTGGGTAACGCCTGCTCTCCCTCTGCCAACAGCGCCTCAACCCAGGCCGTTTGTTCAGAGGTGAGATGCCTCAGATGATCGTATAAGCATTTTTGCGCCTCCATGTAGACAGCCTCTAGACTCCGCCCGAGCTGCCACGACTCTAACCACCCTTTCAGCTCTGGTAACAAGATGGATAGCACTCGCACATACCACCGCTGTCGCTGCAGAGCTTCTGGCGAAGCATTTTTGAGTAAGTCCACATAAGGCTGTAGCCCCAGTCCAGACTCAACCATCCCTTCCTCATTGGCGTGATCGGCATCTGCTTCCCGAACCCAAGTCTCGTCATTGAGTAAGTCCATCAGGTTGCCCGTTTTTCTCAGTTGCTCAGCCAGGATTGCATCATTCATAAGCGATTGGATGAGTTAAAGCGTTAATGCAGCGTACTCGAAGTATACCAATCCGTCTTTGTCCGGGTCGGAGCCGTAGTCCGGCATATCGTAACGTCGATAGAAGGCTTCCGCGCCCGGTAGCGCATGTAGACCGACGCGACCACCGTAACCCAACTCCACACTGCGCTGACGGGTAAAGAGTAAGAGCGCCCGTCCGACTCCAATCAGATAAGGAGGATTTTCGAGTAATCGGCGATTCCACGGCGCAGAGGCTAAGTATTCGACATAGACCAGAGGAAACCGTTGCGGCAACCAGGAACGGTGCCATTGCGTTTCGAGCAAGATGACGCCTTGAAGTAGCGCCTCAAACTCGATGCCGTAGGCCTCATAGCGATCATCATTGACAGCCAGACGTAACTTATAGGCTCAGTCCCAACTGGCGTCAGGCTGCTGTGTCTCCCGTAGAATGCCCTCCCAGATGTCATCGATTTGCCCGACCTGTTCCTGAGTTAACAAGCCGATTGTCGCCGTGACGATTTCGTTTGGGGGTTTCGTTAATCGAATAGGACGGTTCATGGGCATCACATCGGAATGCCCTAAAGCTCAGCAATGCCTGTCCCTAGCTCAATCAGCGGAGAGCGAGATAACCTCTCCCCCATGACTCATCTCGGTGGGGAAACCAAGCTGAAAAGACCGCATCCAATGCAAACTATGGATCCAATAAAGCAAGAGCATTTACCTCAAGATCTGCCTTCCAGCGGTGAGTTTCTGGCTAGCATTGAGTAATTTTGGATCGAAAATGGATCGAGGACTTTTTTGTAAAGACTGCAACCATTCAATGGCATAGCTTATAGAGTTCAGATACCTACCATCGCACCGCAGAGGTCAGGAGTTCGAATCTCCTATTCTCCATTCTCTCAAACCTATATAGGTCAAGGGTTGTATCGCCCATCAACAAAGTGATTCAGAGCCTTGCTGAGTTCCTGGGGCTAGACGCTGTTATGCCACTTTTGGCCATTTTGGTTAGAATTTGGATCGAAATTGGATCGAAAGATTTCTCGATCCATTCGAGCCATTCTCTGTAGGGCTTTCACCATGGCCAATGCTGCTAGAGCGAAGAAGGGCACCGTCTCAGTGACAAGTGACCGAGATCGGTTGCGTCTGGGCTGGCGTTACAAAGGGGAACGCTATTTTCTGTTTATCGGGCTCCCTGACACCGTCACGAATCGGAGAGTGGCCGAGGCCAAGGCGTCTCAAATCGAACTCGACATGATGTCAGGGCATTTCGATCCAACGCTTCGAGCCTATAAATTGCAGCTTCCTAACCGCAGTCAGCTGACTGTCACCGGCCTATTCAACAAATTCATCCAGCACAAATCAAAGACGGTCGTTTCGGCCACCCTGGATAAATATCGTGGACTACTGAATTATTTGGAGGAATTCTTTAAGACTCGTTCGGTTGCTGAAGTCAGCGTAGCCGAGGCCGAAAAATTCACCAGCTGGTATGACTCTCAAGATTTATCCAAGGTTGTCATTCGAGAGCGCCTGGGCCTTTTGAAGGCGTGCTGGGAGTGGGGGATTGAGCAGGCTTTAGTTGAGTCTAATCCTTGGGTAGATATGCCTTTAAGAATTAAGGTTCCGCCAAAACAAATGCCTAAGCCTTTCACCGAGGCAGAAATCAAATCAATCGTTGAGGCGTTTAAAGCTAATCGTTATTATCGCCACTACGTCAATTTTGTGGAGTTTCGCTTTGGCAGTGGTTGCCACACTGGAGAGATCGTGGGCCTACGCTGGAAACATATCTCTGAGGATTGCTCAACCATTTGGATTGGTGAGGCTTTAGTCAAAGGCAAGCAGAAAGCTACGAAAACGAATCGATCGCGGTATATCACCCTGACACCTAAGTTGCAGAAAATGCTTCAGGGATTGAGACGAGCTGATAGTGATCCTAATGATTTGGTTTTTAAGGGGCCAAAAGGAGCTCCTATCGATGCAAAAAACTTTGCCCAACGAGGCTGGCAGAAAATTTTAACTAAGTTAGGTATTGATTACCAAAGACCTTACAATACCCGACATGCCTTGATTTCTCATGCCCTAGATAAAGGTATGAATCCGGTGGAAGTAGCTCAGTTAACAGGACACGATGTGCAGACGCTTTACCGAAATTATGCAGGTAACGTCAACAGCCGCCCTCGCTTACCAGAAATATAAGCACCAAGCGTAGGTCTTAGGATAGGTTGCGCCCGAACCAGACCACTTTCCCCATGAGGTTGAGGCCGCTGGATGTCTCAGATAGCTGAATTGAGAAGGCTTCATAGGCAGGGTGATCACTGAGCACCCTGAGCGTGTCATCGGCTATATACTGCAAGCGCTTGATGAGCAGCCGATTATCGAGTTTGATCAGGTAGATGCCGTGACTCACGGTTTCTAAGTCACGATCATTGGTGTCCACCAGCGCTAAATCTCCCTGCTGAAGGGTCGGTTCCATGCTTTCATCGACCACTTGGGTGAGCAGCAAATTTTCAAAGGCGTTGGGGAACTCTGCTCGGAGCCAGCCCGTCTCAAAGGCCAGCGGATCCTTATAAACGTAATCTTCGGCTGACGCTTTGGATGAGTCTTTGGCCCCCGCAATAAGTTGACCGGTTGCCAGCCACTCAACGCTGACCTTGGCTGTGCGTGCTATAGCGAGCAGTGCCGGTCTTGTGGGTTCGCTTTGGCCATTGAGATATTGGCGGAGCACGGTGTCAGAAAAGCCACAATCTCTAGCAAAGCCCCGTATACTCTTGTCTCCAACCGCCTGTTTCAAACGGACTGGAAACTGATCAACTTCTGTGGCATCCGCCTGCGCCTCGTCAGGTAATGGATTAGTCATAGAGTTACATTAATCGCAGATGCAAATTATAACACTTGACATGCAAGTTATTTGTTGCTAACTTCATCGATATATTGATGGAGCTAAGACAATTCTATGCATGTAGAAGACATTAAAGCAGCTCTACGCAAGCAGGGCTGGACTTTAACCAGCATCGCAAAAGAACTGAATATTGGCACCTCGGCAGTCTCCCATGCCTTGACTCGACAGCGATCGCGCCGAATCGAGCAGGTCGTGGCGGGCAAGCTTGGCCTGCCACCCCATGAGATTTGGCCTCAACGGTATAAGCGAGGAAGGATGACCCATGGTTCAATTTGTCAGCAAACAGGAAGCTACCCAGTCGCCGAAGCTCAGCGGTACAACCTTAAGGCGCTATCGGGTGCAGGGGCTGTTGATCGAGGGCGTTCATTGGGTTCGAGTGAATAGCCGTTGCATCCGCTACAACCTAGAACTGATCAAGGACTGGCTCCACAACCGCCACGACCCAGCGGCTCACCAACGGGCCATTGAGATCTACCAGGCTAGTTTGTTAAGCAACCAGCGCAGGATTCCTAAACGATCTGGACATCAATAAAAAGAGATGTTGAACCAGCTATAGGGCTTCAAGGCTTAATCAAGTCTGTGATTAAGAATCTCGCTTGAAACCTTAGTCTCAAAACCTATGAAAAAACACCCCAGCCATTGACTGGCAAGGGTGCTGAATCTTTTCGTTTGTTTTCTAAGCCAGGCCAATCAACATCCTGATGTGGTTTTCGCCGAACCGCCCAGGGCATTAATCTGCTGCTAGAAGTGGTGTCTTCAACTATAGCAAAAACATCGAAAATGTCTACTCTGGGCATAGCTAACGGTTAACAGTAGCCGGTTGATTGTGATGGCCTGGCTCCTAACCTCAGGAGCTAACCATGGCACAGTACATTTACTCGGGGCGATCGCGCCCCTGTCCAATCTGTGGACGCACCAAAGACCAGGACTGCCGCTGGAATGAGGAGGTAGTGTTCTGCCACACCCACGTAGACCAGGATGGGGCGGTAGATGGCTACGTCTATCGAGGCGCAACAGCCGATGGCATGTGGGGGCAATACTTTGCAGCTACAGCCTCACCCGAGAAGCCGGTTCGGCCCCAGCAGCGGCAGGACTACTTCTATCCCAGCCGGGCGGGGCAGCCCTTGGTAAAGGTGACTCGGGTAGATCGGGGCAATGGTGCGAAGTTTTTTGTGCAGTACCACTGGAACGGGCAGCAGTGGGTCAAAGGGCTGACCCCTGAGATCAGAGCCCAGGTGCCGATCTACCGCTACCGGGATGTCCAGAATGCGATCGCCATCAGTCAACCCATCTGGATGGTGGAGGGGGAAGGCTGCGCTGATGCCCTGTGGAACATTGGCATTCCCGCGACCACTACTCTGGGTGGCTCCAAGAAGTACCGCAGCTATGGCGATTACCGTCAGGACTTGCAGTCGGCCCAGCTGGTGCTGTGCCCAGATCGCGATCAGGTCGGCATTGCTCATATGGAAGAAATAGCCCAGGACTTCCCCTCGGCCCAGTGGTGCTACCCCTACCCTAACAGCCTGCGCTGGCAAAACCTGCCGAAGCATGGCGGGCTGGATGTGGTGGACTGGATTCACGATGGGGCCACAGCGGAGCAGATTCGAGCGGTGGTGCAAGACCGGCGGCAGTTGGAGGTCAGCTCTACTCAAGGCCCCGAGCGACTGACGGTGCAGGCCCTGCAAGACCAGATTCGCACCTACCTGGGCACCAGCCCCACCGAACTGGCACTGGCGGCGCAGGTGGTTCAATGGCACCAGGAGACGGGGCTATCAGCCAGGGATATCGGTAACCTGGTCACCCTGGTGCAGGCAGAATTGGAGCAAACCGAGGAGCGGGACGATTCTCCTATCGGAGAGGCTACGCCAACGCCGAGCCGAGATTCATCAGCTACTCAAAATTGGCGATTACCAGCTGTGTCTGGGGGAGTATCTCCATGCCGACCTGGCGGAACCCCTAGAACAGATCGCTGACTGGATTGGGGCTACTCCAGCGGCGATGTTGGTGACGCTGCTGCCGGTGGCGGCGTCTTTGCTGCGGGTGGGTACGGAGCTAGAGATTGATGCTGGGATGGGGTTCTCGGTGCCGCCGATTGTGTTCACGGGATTGGTGGCCCCCTCGGGCAGCAAGAAAAGCCCGATTCAGCGGCAGATTTTGGGGCCGCTCTCGCTGCTCCAGGCGGAGGCGGATCAGGAGTATGAGTATGCCGCCTCGGAGTATGAGGTTGACCTGCGGGATTGGGAGCAGACCAGGGTCGAGGATAGAGGCATTCGCCCCAGGAAGCCGATGCCACGGGAGTATCACACCTCGGATGCGACGCGGGAGGCGATTGTTCTTTCAGAACACGCTTCGCGAACGCCCGCATTCAGTCCCAGCAGCCAGAGCGGGGCATTTTGGTGACGCCGGATGAGCTGGCGGGTTTGTTCAAGGGGCAGAACCAGTACTGCAATGGCCGAGGCAATGACAAGGAGTCGCTGCTGACGGCCTTCGATGGCTCGGGGCTGAAGGTGGATCGAGCTAGCGGCCTGCGCATTAGCCTGCCGCGCACCAGCCTGAGCCTGACGGGGACAATTCAGCCGGATATTCTGCGGGAGATGATGGGGGATTGCTCGGATGCCAGTGGCCAATGGGCACGGTTCTTGTGGTGTTTGCTGCCGCTGAAGCCTGCGCCGTTTCCCCGACGGACGGTGCGCCATGACGTATCGGAGCGGCTCTATGGCCTCTACCAGCAGCTGGAGGGGTTGACGGCCCAGTGCTACCGACTCAACCCTGAGGCCAAGGTGCTATTTGCGGATTGGTATGACCAGTTGGATCAGCTGCGGGTGACGGAGACGCACCTCGGCTTGCAGGCGGTGTATTCCAAGATGCAGGGCTACACGGGGCGTCTGGCGCTGATTCTTCACTGCCTGAATGCAGCGGTGGAGGGGCGTTTGCCGACCCATGCGGTGGATGCAGGCCAGATGCAGGCGGCAATTAAGCTGGGGCGTTGGTTCATTGGCCAGGTGAAGCTGCTCTATGCGGACGGGAATACGGTGGATGGGGCGCTGGAGCCGGTCTATACAAAGCTGATACAGCTGTCGCGGGTGCGGGGCTGGCTGCGGGCAAAGGATGTGCGGAACTATGAGCGCAGTTTACGGAAGGCGGGGGTGGAGGTGATTCGCGCTCATTTTCTGGAGCTGGAGGCGATGGGATATGGGGAAACTCAGGGGATGGGGAATCGGCTGCGGTGGCGGGCAACGGTAGACGCGGTAGACAGATTTGAAGAAACGGTAGACGGGGTGTCTACCGCTGAAAGGTTTGATGGGCAAGGGTTATAGCGAAACGGTAGACAAGTAGACAGGGTTTGCCAATGGGGAATTGCTAGGAAAGTGTCTACCGTCTACCGAAATGGCTGAAGGGCTTATAGATAAAGGCTTTTGTCCGGTAGACACCCTGTCTACCGGGCGTCTACCGTGTCTACCGATAGAAGAAGGTAAGGCCAAAATATCGCGGCTTAGAGAAGGGCTAGCGAGACCGCAGATTTTCTCGAATCTGGGCCATGGCAGTGGGGCCTTCGACGAGGTCGCCGCGCTGGACTGCTTCCCAGCCGATTTGGGCATCTTGCTGGAGTTCGGGGAGTCGCCCTTGATAGATGTCGTCTTGCTGGTCGAGCAGGTGGATGCCTGCTGTGATGACCTCCAGGGCAGATTGGTATTTGCCAGATGCAAGCTGGCGTTGGATGAGTTGCTCTAGTTCAGGGGCGAGGACGATTTTCATGGAGAGCTAAGGAACACAACCATTGTTGTCTTTGATTTTAGAGCTGAGGCTTGCTTCCGAAGATCATCGTGAAGTAGCTCCCCCAATAGGCATCAATGCATCATGAGCTAAGGGGGTGTGAAGTAGAATGGCAGCATATTGATGCATCTTTATGCGCCCAGGTGTTCAGGCTGACGCCACCACGGACTGATCAAAAGTGCCATGATGATCCCGACTGTCACGCGAGACCTGACGTTTGAAGCGTTCATTGACGTTGAGGATGGCAATGAACTGAATGAATTTGAACTGGTCGATGGGAGGCTAGTGCTCATGCCCGAGCCGGATGATTGGCATGAGGAGATTTTAGAGTTCCTCTCGTTTATGTTTGAACTCCAGTATCGGCGTAGGGCGCTGAGATACTCCGTGCGAAAGCGCAATGCGTTGATGATCGACACCGTGAGAGGACGCCGACCCGATATTGCGGTGATTGACCGCCCTGCAACACGTCGGGAGGATCGGCAACCAGGTATTCGTACCATTCCCCGGATGATTGTGGAGATCGCCTCGGGAAACTGGAGTACAGATCTTGTGGAGAAGCAGGAGGAGTATGAAGCGCTGCAGGTACCGGAATACTGGATTGTAGACTACCGGGGGCAGATTCCGGCGAAGTATTGCCTGCGGGGGAAGGGGAAGAAGGTGATTGTACTGACGCTGGAGGATGGGAGTTATCGGAAGGCGGAATATGTAGAAGGAGAGAAGGTGCCGTGTCTGACGTTTCCGGAGTTGGAGTTGACGGTGGAGCAGATTTTGGCAGCTGAGGAGGTATAACACCAAATCCTATCTGTATACCCCCGGTTTGTAGGGGCATTGCACTGCAATGCTCCCTACGAGGTATCGGTTTCGAATCGGGGTTGTATGACTCGGATTTGGTATAACTTCGTTGAATCGGGCTTTGAGAGAAAGCGCTCGGCTTGGTGGAGCCTAGTTTGACGGGCGATGTAGTCTGCAATGGCCTCGATGTCTTGAATGCCTGGCTGGGTTAGCTAAAACTGAGGGGCCATTATTCGGCGGAGGCGTGGCGAGACCGCAGGTTTTCTCGAATCTGGGCCATGGCGGTGGGGCCTTCAGCGAGGTCGCCGCGCTGGGCTGCTTCCCAGCCGACCTGGGCATCTTGCTGGAGTTCGGGGAGTCGCCCTTGATAGATGTTGTCTTGCTGGTCGAGCAGGTGGATGCCTGCTGTGATGACGTCTAGGGCAGATTGGTATTTGCCAGCGGCGAGTTGGCGTTGGATGAGTTGTTCTAGTTCAGGGGGAAGGACAATTTCCATCGTGGTTTTTGCAAAGCAACAACTCTTAATCTCTAATCTTAGCCTTTAAAGTTTGGTCATAATTACAATTTACAACTTTTCTAGCTCGATAATTTTCTGGATTAGTGGACGATAAATTGTGTTGTCTAGATGATTTGGATACCAATCTTTATAGTCACCCGCAAGAAGATGCTCTTGAATTAAACGAGCTTCTTCAAGAAGAACCCAGAGATTATGGGTTGCACGATTGCGGAATCCATGGACTAGATTAGCTTTTAGCCCTTCAACTCCATATTGTTTGCAAGCCGGGCATTGACACTCAGCTAGGGCTTCCCATTCCTTATCATCAGGTTTGCGACCGCGCCAACTGCCTAACTCTGCCACCATACGGTCTCCGGTACCGGGTAGCTGTACTATGCCTCGCGCTGCTCGATTACGCCAACCGCTAGAATCTACTGAGTTAATACCAAGTAGCGCTGCAACATGGAGAGTAGATGTTCCTCCTATGCCAAAAACATGCAGCTTTTTATCTTTAAATTCTTGCCGCACATGAATAAGGCTTTCAAGAATCTTATGGGGATGCATTGCCTTAGAGGCTTTAAGTAGGTTTGGAACAATGCCACCTAATGCAATAGAATCTTTCTCAACAAGAAATTGATGTGATTTGAAAAGATCTGTATACTCTTCCAAGACTGAACTAACATGCAGTACAGGTACATAATTTCCTTCGCTATATGAGCGATTCATGCTCATAGTGAGCTTTAGACACTCTTGTTGTTCTTCAAGCGTCATTTTAGGGGTAGGAATAAAGTCTTGCGGAATTGGAAACCAATCTGGTTTCGCAATTTCCACAAACTCAGTATATTCTTCTGTCGGTGTTGTGCCGCCGTGAGTAATGAAATAGAAAGCTCCATTATCTAGATAGATTTTGATATGACTTGGTACACCTAAATAATCATGTAAGCCATGCTCCATGGCTTTTTGTCTGCGGCTAGGCATTTTATGAAAATCAGCATAAGAAACCATAATTGCCTGTAGTCCAGGCATATAATAATCAGCCTGAGGATCCCAAGCACAAGGCCTGAGAGCTTTTAGGGTTATCCCAGCAACTATTTCCAAATATTTTATTTCCTCGAATCACTGGTGGAAATATTATCACGATAAGCTTCTTCAAGAGCCACAAAAGCGTCCTTTTCCTCACGCTCCCCCTGTGATTTTGGAGGCTTCATTTTCACTAAAACTGGAAAATTGATTAGTTGACCCGATAAAATTGCTTCTCCTTTATCTAAATCAGGCAATAATTTTGCTTCATCTTCGCCTAAACTCTCAATCACCTTTCGTACAAAGTTCTGATCGGCTGGGTTAACCATGCGCATGATGACAAATGAATTACACATTGCAAGAGTAGTTTCATCAAGTCGAGAAGGACGTTGACTGATTAGAAGTAACCCAACACCAAATTTCCGCCCTTCTTGAGCAATCTGCTTGGTAGTTGCAATTGAGTTCTGCTCTGCGTTTGTATTAGCACGGCCTGGAATAAAATTATGAGCTTCTTCCAATACAAGAAGGACAGGAAGTTTAAGATTGTTTTGAACACGATCGCTGAATATATCACTGGCAATTAAACTATATATCGTAGCTTGAAAATCGCTAGTGTATCCAGACAGTGCAACTATGCTAATTTTGCCATACTGCACAAGTTTAGATCTTTCATTTGGAAGAGGAGATGTAGCTTTCGAGATCCTTTTGCTGATATCCTCCATCTGTCTAATGCGTTTTGCAGCAACTCGTAGGTTATTGGGTAAACCTTCTAAATTGCCTGCTGTCTTTTTGTCGATACTCTGAAGATCTTCATAGCCACTCAATTCAATTATCTTGTCAAGTGCATCCTCTTGTTGATCAAGATGATCATCTCCATCTTGATTCTCTACACTCTTACTTTTTCCTCTTGCTGATCTTTGCCTTTTCGCCTCTTCTGATTGCCTTTCGGCCCTTTCCCTTGCAGCTTTAACCACCGCCTGGACAAAATCCGCAAAGAAATATAGGTTGGGTTCCGCCCTGTACTCTAGCAATTGACTATGGCCAAGATATTCACTGAGCCACTCTAAATTTCGACGAGACTTACCTGAATCCTGCCCCGATATAAATCTAAAAGCACTTTTGAACAGGTCATCAAACTTACTAATATGTGTGTTTGCTAGTTTCCAGCCTAGAGATTCAATTATAGTAATAACTGTTTCGGGAGATTGTTCAAAGATTGGGAGCCTAGCATAGTATCTATCTACTCGTCCGTTTAACTCAGGCAGATCCGCCAAACCCGTATAGTCTCCATGTGGATCAAAAATAACTATTGGATAATTTTTAGCTGCCAGTTCTTCAATAACACGCCTAGAAGCCCAGCTTTTACCGGCTCCAGTCATTGCTAAAATCGCAAGATGACGACTAACAATTGCATGTCCATCAACATTTACATCAACTTCGCGACGATTAGCAAGCCAAGCTACGTCTAATGCTCGGTTTTTCCTTTCTTGTAACTCGCCTACGACAACGCGCGCAATATCTGAAGAATCAGGACGATAAGCACTAGAAGCTGGTTGAGGTGGATAGCGAAGTTGATCTAACTTTCCTCCTCCACTTCCATCAAGAGGTTCAACCCCAAGCACCTGGCAAACAGCAGTAACCATCTCTCGACTTAGCGAAAGTACAGTATCAAAAGGGTTTGTACGAGTTGCAGCCAGTTCATGTCCTGCTTCTGAGGGGAAGAGGGGATTCAAACGTTCAATACGCTGCACTTTTGCCCAAATACGAATCTTTTCAGTTGAAGATTGATTTCCTGGCTGACGCAGTTCAGCATCAACACCAATGATATCTTGTTCACGAATTTCTTCATGCGCTACAGCTAATCGAAACTCACGGCTAGTACTTTCACCAACTAAAGTTCCTACATATCGATTAATTATTGACGCCTCTTCTTGATTCTGCTTTGGCTGTTGTCTTTGTTCGGAAGCTACCATCTTTAAAAACTCCTTTTAAGCCTGTGGTCGAAATAGCCAATCGCGCTTGGTCATATAAATTGCTTGTACTAATATTCGACGCATTTCAGCATCATTAATTTCTCCACGTTGAAGACTAACACCTAGCTGATATCTAATAATCTTGCTGTAGGCATCAGTCATCCAGTTTGGAATATGAGCATATTTATCGACGATATCTAAACCTACTGGAAAGCCATAGCCAGGTAGTAAACGTGCGTACAAATAGGTTCGCCTTGCTGCTTCTTCAAGCTGTTTGGAACCAAGCTCGCTAAACACTTCAACTCTAACTGGCTCAGTTGTTTCGGAAACATTGACATAACAACCTAAAACCTTCGGGAATGATATAGGGCTAGATGGCCTTAAACATCCCCAGTCGGCATCGCTTACAAAAGACTCGCCAGGCAAAGTGATTTTCCCTTTACCTAATCCTCCATACTTATTAATATGCCAAGGCTCTGAACATTGGCCAGGTGATAATAGCATTGAAAGCAATAAGCCGTCTGTATAAGCCAATCTATCCAACAAAGCTTTCGGCGACTTAAGATCTGTACGTCCATATATTTCATTAAAATAATTTTCTTTGTTGTTTTTGCGAAGACCTTTAAAGACCCTTTCTAATAAGATTTTTTCACTGAATTCTCTTAGCTGACCACGCTCAACGACGCCAACTATAATAGGCACAGGATCACGTTTTTGTGCTTCTTTTACTAGACGACGATACAGGAATGAGATCCACGATAACGGTTCAAAAAGCTTCCGATCTGTCCATTCATCTGCACGTTCAGGAGCAATCTTAGGATAAATTTCAATTTTGGCTTCTTCTAAAAACTCGTCTTTAACTCGCTGAGCTAAATCACCATCCTGCGCATAGTGGCTCAAGAAAAGATCGATGTCTTTCTCCGTAAAGGGTGTATGACCAGCATAAGCATTCATTAAATAAACTAGGGGGCCATGAAACATTAGAAGCCCTAGATTTGGAGTTCTTTCTAATGCTGAAAGTCCCCCAAGCAATTCAGCAGTTATCCTAACAATATCTGGAAAGTCTTTCCGTTCTTTGCTTCCTCCCTCAATGTCACCTAAAATAACTGGGTAATATCCAAACTGCTCACGCTCAGAAATATTACGCTCTCCAGTTTTGACACAGTATGAGCCGACCCGCAGGAGGATAGGGATTTGACTTGATATTTGTACTTGCCCAAGACCTCCATCAATAAATGTAACGACTTCGCCTTGAACTTCTGACCATTCAATGTCACCAACCGATTTAACTTCTAAAATTGGTTCAGGTCGTTTTCCCGTCTCATATTGGTTGACTGCTTGGCGTAAATTTGCAACAAACTTAGCAGTGTTTTTAAAGTAGTTATCTCGTAGGCTCTCAGCTACAGTCAGTGCATTTTCAGCTAACTTTGTGAATATATGAGGTTGTCGCTGAATCTCTTCGCGTACGCCTTCCTCTGTAAATCGGCGATTTTGCCCATTATTTTGGCTCATACTCTTTTTGCTTCAACTCCTAACTGAGCTAAGACACGACGTGCCTCACTAGTAGCAAATGCATTCACTGGTAAACCAGCAATCTCGCTAACCAGCCACTTTAGAGCCACCCGCTGCTCATCCACTGAGACATACCAAGTTTGATAACAACTTGCTCTGCCGCTCTCAATACTAATTCCTTGTCTAGCAACATCAAGAATTTGTGCAGGCGTCAGACAAACCTCTACACCCCGAATCTTAGCTGTATCTTTTGGCACTGTTCTAATCTCATCTTTCCGAACCTTAGGGAAATCTTCATAGAGCCAGTCATGCAAAATAGAAAGTTTCCGACCAATGCCACCAGCAGCGATTTGAACTTCCATTTCCGACGGAATGATAGCCTCGTACCCATAGACTGGCACAAGATAATCTTTTCCTAAGCAAATCAAAAGATTTGTGTAATTTTTTCTACCAAGAAGCCGCTCCAACTCAGCAAGAACACTTTGTCGCAACGCTCGAGCCTTCTCTCGTGTCATTCGGCAATCGTAGTAAGGAAGTGGAAAATCGGCAGAAATCAGCCCATATTGTGCAGAAAGCACAACCACATCGACAGGCTTGGCTGTGTCCTGCTTAAAGTACCGGCGAAGCACCCGAAACGTGGGGCCATCATAACGCTCGATTGCAGGCAGTTCCTCAGTATCAGTCCGCTTGCTTTGAGAGCAGCTCAGTAGAAGTAGCTTTGACAACTAGCTCACCAACCTCGTTAACCCATCACCACCGTAATGCTAGTGCAACAAAGAAGCTTAGAGGCACGTAGGATCAGCTCAAAGCAGAATATCCAGCAGTAGAGTAAGTATTGTGTTGACTAGGGTGGGGGCGATTCCTTGGCCTTGCTAACATACACCTAAACATTGCTCATGCCTTCGCCATGCCTCCCCTCGATATTCGACAGCGGGCGATCGCCCTCCTCGACCAGCTTCCGCAAGACAAGCTGGCCGCAGTAGTGCAACTGCTGGAGGTACTGGCCGAACCTGCCCCCCGAACCCCAGCCAGCCCAGCCGAGGCCCCGTTGTTAGCCACCATTCAATGGCAGCTACCTGCCCCAGAGCAAACCCACCTTGATGACCTGCGCGACAAATGCGAGTGGGGCGAACTAACCGACGCCGAGCATCAAGAGCTGCTGCATTACGAAGATCGCCTAGAGCAACACCGTGTCGAGCGTCTCGAAGCCCTCATAGCGCTAGCTAAGCTCCGAAACCTTGACCTAATCAGCCTCAACCAACAGTTTTCATCCCACGCGCAGCCCTTCAATGCCGCCTGCTCAACGCTATTGCTTTAGCAAGATAGCTAACAGGCTTTCAAGAGACTGACAATCTGGCAAAGCAAGCCTGCCAAGCTTCTGAATGACTAAATCCTTCTGAATCGTTGTAATGACAGGTTTTATCACCGAAGCTTTCAGCAAACCTGCCGTCTGCCAGTCAGCGATCATAATCTCGCCAAACAGAAGCGGAGTCTTTACCTGGCTGGTCACGGCCATAAGAATCAAATCGGGCCGAGCTACATTGTAATCTTGAGAGCTGATTACCGCTGCGGGTCGCTTTTTTAGCGCGTTTTGGTTGGTAAACGGAAACGGCACCAATACGATCTTGCCAAACTCATAGGTCATCGTAGGCGGCATCCTCAGGGTTATCCCATACCTCAGCAAACGATGCTTCTGCCGCCTTAGCTGCCATTGCAACCAACGACTGATCGGAATAGGGGTGCCCGATATCCTCGTGAGCCGACATTTTTACCTCAGCCCATTGCAGTAAACGGGCTGCTAAGTGAAACTGCTCTTGCCAACTTAGGTGCTGGGCTTCTTGAATTAACTCTTGCAGTGTCATAGCTACGACCTCCTCCCTCAATTGTGGCACGAGAGGCTTTGTCGCAAAGGCCCCTGGGTTCGCACAGAATCCAGGGGCCGAATTCATCGCTAACCTAGCTGCCTATGCCGCAGCAGATAGCTAAACACCTCCCCCTGCTCCGGCGTAATCAAAATCCCAGACGGCGGGATCGTAATCAACTGGCTCCAGGTCGCCTGCTCTGCATAGGTCAACACATGCAGCAGGTTAATGGTTGCCCGCACCCCTTCCGGCGAGCCAATCACCAAATGACGCAATCGCTCCCGCCCCGGCTGGGGGCTGGGGGCTGCTAGGTACAGCGAATTTAGATCCCTGGGTTCTTGAAGAACCCAGGGATCTGGACGGGTAAAACACAACATAATCGGGTTCCTTTCCGATGAAACGACGGGGAAGAAACCCAAAAACTTGGCCGCCCCAGACGTAGTGCAGTTCAGGGCGGCCAGGTAAAATCACCTTAGCCTCCGAGACAGCTCGCTCTGTCGACGGGGTTAGCCACTGGTTGGTGTTACCAGCACCTTCCAGTGGCGCTTGACCAAATTTTTGGGACGCTCAGACTGCACGCACACAGTCTTAGCTCAGTAATTTAGTCCAACCGCGCACCGGACGCAAGTAAGAATTGTTACCGTCTGCCAGAAACCTTGAGCTTAGAAACCGGGTTTCTTTGCCTGGTTGCATTTATCCTTGTACACCTCCAAGAAACCCGGTTTCTGGCCTCATACCCTTACTTGCGTCACGGCTCAAGTTCATCCGTTACCCCAAACCCTTCATCAGTCCCTGCGATCCCTTCCTTCGCTCCCGTGAAACCTTTATTTCACCCGCTGAAAGGTTCTTCGGTTCTCTTGGTAGCAGCTTCAGCCCGCTCAAACCTTTCCTTCACCCACCCAAAAGGTTCCTCCACCCAGTCAGATCATCCCTTCGACCTCGCGTAGGCTTCCTCCAGCACTACAGATCATTCCTCCACCCCTGCAAACCTTTCCTTCACGGGCACGAATCTTTCTTCCAAACCCGCGAATGATTCCGCTGCCCCAGCGAACCTTTCCTCCCAACCCGAAAATGATTCCGCCATCAATGCGAAACGTTGTTTTCATAGAGCAGAGTCTTGTATTTGGGTCGCAAATGATTCTGCCATCAATCTAAAACACCCTGATCCCTCAGCAAACTCAATGATGCAGCGCACCCATCCACCGTTCGTCTGCAACATCACTTTCCCCGCCCTGCCCGATTCATCTTTTCTTCATCAAAATCCTTCATCTCGGGTCACAATCTTGCTAAATCTCCCGAGTTCAAGCCCTTTCTACTGGGCAATCTGCCCTTAGGCGAGACACACAGACGCCAACCCCTGCCGTCGTCTCGGTTTTGCCGCAATTCAACCCGCTCTTTAGGTCATCGCCCCAGATCTGCGGCTGCGTTGCACACAACTCAACTTAACCCACTTATCCACCCCTATTCAGGGCGTATCGATCATGAACACCGTTGATTTTTCCCGTCGCGTTCCTGCCAAAACCATCGAGGCCGATATTGACTCCTTCCACGGCATGAACTTCATCAAAAACTATATCCCCGTCCGCAGTGAAGCCACCCCCGAAGCCCTCAAAGCTGGGTACGAAGCCATGCGGGCCAAACAGCAACAAGAGACTGAACTCTTAGCCGCCATCAAAGCCGCCTCCGATGCGGCCCGCCTGGCCGAAGTCGAATTTCACGACATGGTGATGGCCATGAAAGAAACCGTGCGCGGCCAGTATGGCCCCAACAGCGACGAGGCCCAGGCCGTTGGCTACAAGAAAAAGTCTGAATACAAGCGCCGCCGCCGCACCCCCAAAGCCAACGCTTCGTAAGCCATTCTCAAAACTCAATTCTCAAGGCTCGTGAGCACCGCTTACGGGCCTTCTTTCATGACGCTAAAGCGTGCAAGCATTCCTGAGTCGGATAGACAGGGCAGGCCAGGGATTAGGTAAAACCATGCAGCACGCTAGGATGAGAACAACGTCTGCGGGGAAAAGGCTATGACCCAGGCTAAGGTAAAGCTCGCTTCCTTTGAAGAGTATCTTGCCTACAGTGATGAGACGCCGCTAGAGGGGCGTTTTGAATTAGTGCATGGGGAGTTAGTCGAATTGCCACCCGAGTCAGAACCGAATAATTGGCTGGCTAATTACCTGCAATTTCTACTGGTCGCGGCCAACGTCGCTTCCCTGCGGTTAATCAAAATCCACGCGTTAGAACTGCAAGTGCCGGTCTTGCAACCGAACGATGCGGCCAACCGCTACCCCGACCTGGTCATTCTCCGCCCCGAGCATCTGGAACTAACTCAGAGGCGGTTAACGATCACCCACAATATGCCACCCCCTCGGTTGGTGGTTGAGATTGTCAGTTCTGGCAAAACCAATCGAGACCGCGATTATGTCTCCAAACGGGCTCAGTACGCAGCCATTGGAGTGCCGGAGTACTGGCTAGTTGACCCCGCAGCACAAACCGTCATGGTGCTGTCGCTAGCCGGTGAGACCTATCAAGAGGTTGGAGTATTTGGGTTGCAGAGGGCCATTGCCTCAGTCGAGTTTCCAGATCTGACTCTGAAAGCAAGCCAGATTTTTGAGGCTGACCAATAGATTTGGCTAATCCCCTATCGTTCAAAGCCTCTACCTCGCCTGTCAGAACTATTACCATGATTTGTGTGAGTCAGGTTTGCCTGTTGACTCGCCATAGCAACTAAATCGTCCAAATTGGTCGGTAGTGGCAAATCAGGGGGCTGAGGTCTGCCACTACCAATACCCACAACATTCCCAGGGTTTTCCTTCGCCTGCGATCGCTCCACCCGCTCAATCAACCGTTCCAGATCTTCCGAGGCATATAGCCGCAGCTCCCGTTTCACCCGGCTCACAGCCACATAAAAGCTCTCCCGCGCCACATGGCGATCTAGCGCCCCAATCACCCGCTCCGCCGACTTGCCCTGGGCTGCATAGGTGGTGCTGACCAGCGCATAATCCAGATGCGCCAGCTCCGAACTCTCGAAGCACCCCACCGCCAGCTCATCCCCCAAATTCAGCAAGTTCACCTGCCGAGCCAGCAGGCACCCAGCCACCAGAGCCACCACCATCGCAGGCCCCACCAGTCGCACCTCTGCCCAGCCGCGCCCGTTAAAACTGCCAATTAGCCAGTTCAGCGCCGCCTGAATGCGCCCGTCCCGCGCCATCAGCAGCATCAGCGACTGGATGGCCCCAAAGAACGAGCTAAACGCGACCCCGCCTAGGATTAATCGCTCAACGGAAAGCCCGCCCCGACTGTAGGCCAGCAGGTAGACCAAAGCCGTGGTGGCGATCGCCCCCAGCCAGGCCCCCAACGGCACCCACACCTGCCATAGGCCCAGAGTCACCATCAGCACCACCACCAGCCCTGCCCCCGAGGATATTCCCAGCAAAAAGGGACTGGCCAACCCGTTGCGTAATATACCCTGCAAAAGCGCCCCGGAGACACCCAGGGATGCGCCCACCAGCATCGCCGCCACCAGCCGGGGCAGCCGCAGAGCCCACAGGATCACCTGGTGGGTGGCACTGCCCTGGCGCAGCAGTGCCGCCCATAGCTCTGGCCCCGTCATCGCTACCGACCCTTGGGTAAGCGAGAGGCTCACCACCAGGGCCAGCCCCAGGAGCAGCAGACCCAGAGCGAGGGACGTTCGGTAGGGCGATCGTGCAGGCTGCACAATCTGTACGGGTGGTTTTCTCAACGTCACCATCAGCTCAAGTCCTGTAGCATTTTCTGGATTTCTGGTTGTACAGATTCGCCTAGCTGATCTTGGCGGGAGCGCATTTCTTAAAAAGCAGGGTTCAATGCGAAGCAAAGTTGATTGCCAAAGGTACAAACTTTGGCTGCCTATGCACCCTATTAACCCATCTTCCCTATTCACCCCGGTCGGTCGCCATCCCCAGCGTTGCACCCTCTATTTCCCTCAACTCATCCATTACGGCAACTACACGACCATGGCTAACCGCTTCATCAGCGTTGATCACAATCACTGACTCCTGGGTTTCTCCCATCAGGTCACGCACGTCCGCTTGCAGGCTTTCTAAGGCGATCGCCTCTCGGTTCAGGGCAATCTCCCCCGACTCGTCTACCGAGACCGTAATCCGGGTTCGCTTTTGCAGCTCAGCGGTGGTCGCCTTTGGCAGATTCACAGGCAGCGACTCTGATCGGGTGAGAAACAGGCTGGAGATAATGAGCTGGTATTTATCGGGCGGAATTTGGAAGAGATGCGGTTGGAGGAGTCGTTTAGGGAGTGTTTGGTGGGCGGTGAGCGGTGAGCGGTTAGGGGGGTGGGGGTT
>NZ_JADEWX010000018.1 GCF_015207395.1 Nodosilinea sp. LEGE 07088 | reverse complement strand
ATGACGGCTTGGATTTCAGGTTCTCTGGCACTAGATTCATTCCTCTGTTAGACCAGATCTTTGCGCTCTTGACAACCCCTTGCCGGTTACACATCCACCGTCTTACCAGCGGTTATTGAGAAGTTACGTGGAAGGCCCCTTTCGATCGGTCTATGAGTTGGAAGATGGTGATGATGCCATCGATCCAGAAGCTGAAGAAACCCTGGAATTTTTGAATGAACTCTATGATGACGAATTCAACGATGCTCTGTTTGAATTGGCCAATGAATCCGCCGATCTCTATGAAGAGCGATTTGAAAGTGAGTATGGCGACTCTCTAGTTCAAAAAGCCCAGGCTATGCGGATGCTGGAGCAGCATTTTGCTCCTTTAGCTCAGGAGGCAGAAACCTTTTTAGACAGTCTGGCAGGTGAAATTGATCAATTAGATCCAAATCGGGCTGGTGAATCTGAGCTAGAAGCTTTTGTTGAAAGTTATGAGCCCAAAAGCAGCCTTTCTCCAGAATTTGAAAATTTCCTAGGCGGCTTGATGAAGAAAGCCAAAAAATGGGCTAAAAAAGGATTAAAAGTGGTTGGAAAACTAGGTCTTAAGCAGATTATAAATAGGAGCAAAAAGCTGCTCAAGCCGCTGCTAAAAAAAGTTTTGGAAATGGCCATTAATAAATTGCCTCTGCACCTGCACTTCCCTGCAAAAGAGCTGGCTAAAAAGGTTTTAAAAACAGAGGTAAACGAAGCAGAATTTGAGCTAGAAGACGCCACCCCAGACATCTCCGGTATTCAGCGCGAGTTTGACGAGCAGATGGCGAATCTTCTCTTTGCTCGAGAGGCCGTCGAGCAAGAAGTGGCCATTGCCGAATATGTCCGGAAGGCAGAGCAGCCCTTATCTTACGATCCCCTTAGCGACCTGGATCGGGCTCGTAGTCAGTTTGTCCGACAATTGGGCGAACTGCAAGACGGAGAAGACCCTACCCCACTGGTGGAAAACTTTATTCCCGCCATTTTGCCGGTGCTGAAGGCTGGGATTAGCCTGATTGGTCGATCCAAGGTGGTGAACTACCTGGCGAAATATCTGGCAAAACTCATTCGTAAGCTAATTGGACCCCAATATGCTCCGGCACTATCCCAGGCCATTGTGGATGTAGGGCTGCGCCTGATTAACCTAGAAGCTACTCCGGAAGACGAAGCCTTAGCCGCACGAACCGCTGTTGCAGCCACTATCGAAGATACTGTACGCCAGGTAGCTGCTCTACCGGAGTATGTTCTGGATAACCAGGAACTTCTGGAAGGCTTTATCATGGAAGCTTTTGAGCAGTCAGCTACCGCCAACCTACCCCCCATCCTGCCGGAGCGGGTTTATGAGACTCGCCCTGACCTGAGGGAAACCACTGGCCCCAAAGGTACCTGGGTATTGCAGCCGCTGCGAGGCAAAAAGCAGTATAAGAAATGCACCCGCATCTATGAAACGGTCCTGACGCCCCATGTCGTTCAGGTGGTCAAAACCTATTGCGACATTCCTCTGGTGGAGTTTTTGCAAGATCGTCTGGGACTGTTACCAGGACGCCCCGTCAAAGCTCGGGTTCACCT
Organism: Nodosilinea sp. LEGE 07088; assembly: GCF_015207395.1. Taxonomy (GTDB): domain Bacteria; phylum Cyanobacteriota; class Cyanobacteriia; order Phormidesmidales; family Phormidesmidaceae; genus Nodosilinea. Next base: position 62,819 of record NZ_JADEWX010000018.1, on the reverse strand, counting down.
CTATGAGGCGATTCCTGGCACCCGGATGAGCCAGATCTGTAAAGCAGAACGCTATGTTTCGGGACTGGGCCAGCGGTCAGCCTGGACCAATCTGCATCCTCTTACTCCGGTAGCTGCTGGCATGCTGCTGGGGCAGCCCGGACTAGGACGGGAGGTGCCCTCAGCCTATTTAGACCATGACCCCATTACAGCGGTAGGGCAACGGCTCTACTATCTGGAAATTCCGGAAGCCCGTCCTCAACTCATCTCTGCTTCAGGACAGATTCCTAAAGCCAGACGTGTTAGGCAGCTGCATGTGAAGTGGGACTTTCCTCAAGATCAAATTCAAATCAATCTATTTCTCAGTGAAGCTGTTGCCCAGGCCATAGCGACAAAGCTGCGCCAGGAAGCCCCCTTGGGCAGCGTTATGGCTCAGGTGCAGGCCATCATGGAGCCACGCCTGACAAAAATTCTATCCGGCAAGCACCACCACCACCTGCGAATCATCCACGGCAGGGTTACTCCTAGCAAATCCCGAGGACGTATTCTCAGGTCCTTACCATCAACAGTTCGAGAGAGTCTGAGCAAGAAATTAATAGAGTGGGTTGGCCAAGGCCTCAGCACCTACTTTCAGCAAAAGCCTCAAGACTTTATTGCAGCTACGGAAAACCCCGCCGATGGTGTAACCCTCAAAATAGTGATGATCCACCCGCCGGGTTTCGCCGGGTTACGAAAGGCTTTGCGGGGTGATATGACAAATGGGCAGGAACTGCTCCAAGAACTGCAAACGATGAAAGACCAACCGACCGTTAACATTCAGGTCATGCCGGGGTTCAGCCATGATTGACACCGTCGATCGACAGCAGTTACAACTGGGTCGGCAGGTTGCCCACTGGACTATGGCCGCGTTGCGGCTGAGTGACCTGGATGATCTAGCATCGCCGAGTGCCTGGAATAGTCTGGAAAACTACCTGGGTTTGGTATTGCGCCAGAACCTGGCCGCCACAGTAGACCGGCTACAGCGCCAGGCTGCCGCGTTGCAGTCCCAGTGGAATGGCGCTAAAACTGCTGCTGAATTTCAGCAAGTAGAGCACCACCTGCTAGAGTTTCGCCAGCGATATCTGCGCACCGAGACCTTACTCGACTTTTACGCCGATGCCATCAACACCCGCACCAACTCCTCTACGGCGGCTCTGTTGCGGGCCTGTGATGTGCTGGCCCGACGCAGCATGGCCGCCCTGCTGGACCAGCTAGGTTTAACGGCTCCGCCGGTCTTGACCTATTTGGATAAGGGGCTGGGGGCATCTATCTTAAAAGCTGGACTGCGTCTGTGGGATGGCAGAACCGAGAGTCTGGTAGCGGCGATCAAAATTGTGCGGCATAACCTCTATCGGCCAACAGCGCTGATTCATGAAGCCGGTCACCAGGTGGCCCATGCCGTGGGCTGGAGTAAAGAACTGGCAGCTGGCTTAGAGCACCAATTTGGTGGCATGTCACCTAAGTTAGGTCGCCTTTGGGCCAGTTGGGCTAGCGAAATCGCCGCCGATGCCTACGCCTTTGTCCACACTGGCTATGCCTCAGTAGCCGGGCTGCATGACGTATTGGCTGGGGGGCCGACCGTTGCCTTCCGCTATATGCCCGGAGATCCCCATCCCATTAGCTATTTACGGGTGCTACTGGGGGTGGAGATGTGTCGCCTGTACTTTGGCCCTGGCCCCTGGGACGATCTGGCTGATCAGTGGAGCCGCAGTAATCGATGGGAAGAAGCTTCTGCAGAGGTTCAGACGATCATTCCCCACTCTCTGCCCTGGCTGCCGCACCTGGCGAAATGGGTTTTAACAGGCCCACTGCGGGCATTTCGGGGAGCGCCCCTGGCAGCCCTGATTGACCCCCGGCAGGTCAGCCCTGAGGCTCTGGCTCAGCTTCAACGCCGGGGTAGCAATGCACTTTATACCTCCCATCACTGGATCTGGACAGAGTCGCTTCGGCTACTGGCCCTGAGCGGTTATCGAGCTGCCACAGAACCCCACCACGCCCTGGAGATTTTGCAGCAGCAAAAAGACTGGATGCTGCGCCTGGGAGAAACATTGAAGACCGTCTAACGACTACCTGTGCGAGGGAAATCAGGAGTGACCGCTAGAAGCCTATTAACCAACCTGTTGAAATGTGTGCCTGATAAGGAGACAAAGCCCATGAGCACCAGTGGAGAAACACCTCGAGCTTCAATCGCTTCTCAAACAGTACCAGAAACCCAGAAACCCTGCCCCCCGGCCTTAGCCGAACAGGTCCGTAAAGCCAGCGAAGAGTTTGACCTGGTCAAAGAGACCCTAATCGGTCCGACACGAGAAAATGCGGAGGGTAAAACCTGGGTATTGCCGCCAGAAGAGCCCAAAACCAAATTCAGCACGCCTTAATTCAACAATCCTTCATTGTGAGGCACTCAAGATGTTTAGACGACTTGTGGCACCCCCCCTCTCTGGCGACCCTGGTATTCCCGGTACTGAGGTTGATCGCAACAAAGCAGAACAGCTTTTCCGTCTGCACCCAACTGAACTGGCGGCGTTGCTCGAACTTGCATGGGAATTCCGAGACTGGGAAACCGATCCGTCTGGTAATCCTGTGCATCCCCTGGGACATCCCAAACGGCGGAGTGACATTCCGCCCCTCCCTGAGTATTTGCTCAACACCTTATTCGCAAGTGCCCCCACCAACGAATTCGGCAATTTCGTCAATACCAATCGGAATCAATTTCGTCCCGGTCCAGCAGCTGCCGCTAACCGCCCCATTGGAGGAAAAGTTTTCTGGGATCATCTAATCTATGCTTACCTGATTGAAAATACCCGGATTTATGAAATTTTTCAGCGGGTACTTTACGAGTATCGCCATGGAGAACGATTAGGTGTCCCCCTGGCAAGTAGTCAGCACTGGCTGCGCAATACTGAAGAACTGTTCTATCGAGACCCGCCTCCCTTTTCAATTCTTTCGGTGGTGAGTTATGTTCGTCCAGATCTGCGGGCTTCCCGACGTAATGTCTACTACCGCATGTTTGGCATGGACCTGAACCACGGTGTTGATGACAAGCCCATCTATCCTTACGAAAAAGCTGAAACTGCCAACAGAGAATTTCAAAAAACCTTTGAGGAGTTCCTGCGGGAGGTTTGGATCGCAATTTCTAATGCAAACAACAGTAGCGGCACCAGTCCCAGGGATGATGCGGCGATCGCAAACCTGGCTCGTCGCCTTTACGACATGCTGAGAACCCGTCGACAAAATGGCAACCTTTCCCGAGAAGAATTTTTCTTTGTGTCCATTATGTCCTGGTTTCACTTATCGGTTCAGTTTGATTCTCCCATCGTTGTATCGCTCCGGGCCGAAGGTTCCAGCGAGGAAGAACGCCTCAAAAAGATTGCCGAGAGGGTCAAGCTGCCCCTCCATGCCAAGTCCTACTACTTCTTTGGCCTCGCAGATCGCATGTCGTGGCTGCTGACCCAAATTGAACTGGGTACCTACAATGACCCGCTGGCGGTACCCGCCCTCTACACCCCTGGCTTACCGGCTGAGGGAGTGATGCGTTTGATCATCACTTACTGGTCAGAAGCAACTGAACGCAACATGAAAGAACGTCCCCGCTCGGTTTTGGTTGAACGATAAGATTTGAAACTCGATTAGTCAGTTTTTATGCTGAGGAAGTTCCATGTCTTCTACACATGACTATTTTTCCAACTCAATAGATGCACATGGATTTGAGCCTAAGTATGGATCGCCGTATCTTGACGAAGAGCTTCTTATTGAGACGAATAGAATACCTCAGAACTGGAGGATTTATGAATCGAGCTTGAGCAATGAAAGTCCGTTTCTTAAGGCTTTTGAGGAAGGAAATAGAAAATCTCTCAAACAAGAAAATTTAGAGAAAGATGATGAACTGAATGGAGAAGATGAGTTTACAGAAAACGACTTAGAGCTTGAGGATTTCAAAGATCTGCTGCTTGAGCAAGAGATAATCGGCAAAGATACCCGAGTTTTAGTCAAAGACACACTAGCCATACCTTATCGCTGGATTTGCTCCTTGGATCTACATTACGTTAACGGAGTCATAAGCAGAGGCACAGGAATCTTAATTGGTGAACGCTATGTTTTAACTGTCGCCCACGCTCTAGTCTCGGAAAAAGACAGCAATTCTATCGAAAAAATTATCGTCATTCCAGCTCGAAATGGAATGCGAGAACCACTGGGACGTGTAGAGGCAAAAGCATGGAATATTTGTGAAAATTGGAAGCCGCCTTATCTTCACGCTTGGCAATATGACTATGCTTTGATTACATTGGAAAGAGATATTGCTTCACCTAAGTATTCTGAGCTAGGCAACCAATCCCTAGGCTACTGGGGCCACAAAACACTTGGGCAAGGAACCATCATAAGACCTGTAGAGCCAAATTTCTTATCCGGCAAAACGGTAATTGTTAATATTGCTGGCTATCCTGGCGACAAATGTGGAGTCATTCCTTTAAAGCCAGGTAAGGGATGTTCGCCAATTGAACTTCAAGCATCTACTCAATGGAGAGCATTTGGCAAAATAGTAGAAGTGAAACCGGAGCGTTCTCTAATCAAACATACCGTAGATACTTATCATGGTCACAGCGGTGCACCTGTTTGGCTACGTTATAAAAACCGCCGTAATTTAGTTGGGATTCATGCCAGACCCGCAGATTCAACATATTACGAAAAAGATGATAATTTTATCCGAGTCAACAACTTTGCCGTGCGCATAACAAAAGAAATTTTGACCGATATCAATTCATGGATGAATGCTAATGTAGATCGAGAAGGCATTCAAGAAATTGAGCCTGAAGATCACAAAATTACATTGGATAAGAGTGAAGCACTCCTGGAATCTGTCCCATATGAAGTTGAGGATTTCGGCGAGGAGATATTGGACGAATTTCCTGAGCGACAGTATGAAGATAAAGAAGAGAATCTTTATCTTGAGGATGACAGCATCGACGGATCGGAAACCTATGCTACTGATGTAGCAGGCGAACTATACCAGGACTCATTTGATGAAAGAGACAGTGATGAAATAGATCAATGTGTAGATGAGCAAGAAAGTGGTCTAGATTTCGAAGATCAAGCATATCGGAATCGACGATGTAGCTCTTATGATAGTTGTCTTGACGAAGCTTTGCAAAGATTTAAGCCCAGCAGTTTTCGAGCACCTGTCAATGTTGAGAGAGGAGGTAAGTATGACCAAGGAAACTGGGATTTGAAAATAATCAGAAACGAACGTGGCAGGAACGAGAGAATTCTGGTTTTAAAGTCTGACAAAACTACTCCTTCAAAGGCTATCTGGGAAATCGTTAACTATGGCCATCGATGGACTATGGAATGTGCCTTCTTTGTTCAAGTTATCTATCTCTATGCCGTATCTCAAATGAATCCCGAACAGTTTGACCAGCGTTGGAAGGGTGAATTTCGACTTCGATTCCACTGGTCTACCGGTGCTGGTCGAGATCAGATTTTAGCTTTTTATAGACGAGGAGGGAGTAACGGAAGGAAATGCCAAGAGAATAAATTAGAGCCCTGGCAGAGATATTACAAGGGACAATGGAAGCTTCTAGATTCAACCTGGAATGATGAAAAAATTCTTGATAATGTCCCTCGCGGCAGTAGAGTTATGTGGAGTCACGAACAAGGCACAGGTGCTTGGATGAATGAGAATACTGTCAAGGTTGGTAAAGATCAATACTTGGCTTTTGGTTTCACCTCCAAAGCGCTAATACTAACTGGCCGACAAGTTGAACTCCTGCTAGCTGCTGTAGGATTAAATGAAGATAGGAATGCAATCATTAGGGATCCTCAAAATGCTAGCCAGGCAGTAAAAGATGCTGCCAGGAATTATGTGTTTCTGTGTGAGGTTGTTAGATTTCGCCGCCCCAAAGCTGATAATGGTCGAAGATAGACTTATCTCACAATTGCTGAAAATCAGGTTTTCTGTTTAGGTCACGCTATAGCTGTGTCCACCTGATTACCCTGCAATACCTAATATGGTTTTTATGAAAGTTAATGAGGTATTGAAACGCTACGCTACTGGAGACCGAAATTTCGGCAGCAGTAACCTGTGTGGTCAGTCCTTCAAGGGACAGGATCTTTCGGGAGCTGACTTCAGGAAGTCAGATATCCGAGGAGCAGATTTCAGTCAGTCTAATTTATCCGGCACTAGGTTTAACCACTGCCAGGCTGGCTTAACTCCTCTGCGAACTATCATCTTCATTGTTCTTAGTTGGTTGTTGGCTGCGATCTCAGGCGTATTTTTAGGCTTAGCGATCTATCTTGTTCTGCTTATATTCGTTCCTACTCCTCTACTGATTCAGGGTATGGGAAGCGAATATAAGCCAGGACTAGAATGGATTGGGTTATTTACGCTGATTTTGTTATTAACGCAGATCTTTTTTTCCAGATTCCTAGGTCAAGTAGCTTTTCATACATTAGGCGCAATTCTTTCTCTTTCTCTTGTAATACTTACCCTGTTAGCAATATCAGATATTCCAGTTGCCGAGAACTTTTTTGGGGCAATTATGGCAGCGTGGTCGGGCGTGTTTGCCATAGAATCAGGTGGTGCGATCGCTAGTGCAATGCTTCAAATCATAGTTAGAAAAAAGGCAATCATTGTTGGCATCAGTATTATCATAAACGCACTTTTTGCTATTGCCGTCATCGATCTTATCAACTATGAATACGAACTACTCAACTTAGATGGATGGTCAGGCATTGCTGTCGGTATTTGTAAAATTCTTATTCCTGTAGCAGCATCAATTTTTAGTGCCTTTGTTGGAGTGGGGATCTTTCGAAATACCGACAATCGTTCTTGGCTGCGAAAAATTATTATTGCTTTCATTTCGATCAAAGGAAGAGGAACCAGCTTTCATCAAGCTAATCTGACCGACGCTGAGTTTAGCGCTGCGATTCTGCCTAACACCGATTTTCAAGGAGCTAATTTCACCCGAACCTTTTGGCAAGATACCCAACTTTTTCATCTATCCCTGATTGAGCAAACTTACCTGGCAGATGCCCAAATCAAGAAACTCGTTACCTCAGGAGAAGGACAGGGGCAAAGCTTTGACTACAAAGATATGCGCGGCGTCAACCTACAAAATGCACAATTGGCCGACGCTAGTTTTATTGGCGCTAATCTAAGTGAAGCCAATCTCTCCGGGGCTAATTTATCGCGAGCAAAATTGGTCCGCACTCAACTGTATCGAGCCAACATCAGCAACACGACCCTGACCGGAGCTTACATTCAAGACTGGGGCATCTCGACAGACACCCAATTTGATGGCATCCAGTGTGACTACATTTACATGCGTTTACCCACTCCAGCGGACCCCGACCCCTGCCGCAAACCCGATAATCGCAACGAAACCTTTGCTCCAGGCGACTTTGAAAACTTTATTGCCCCAATCATCAAGACTCTCGACCTCTACAGCCAGCAAAACGTCGATCCGCGCAATGTTGCCGAAGCCTACAAGACCATTGATCTATTTCACCACGAGGGCATTGATCCCAGTGCCGCTGCGATCGCTCTCCAGCAGCTAGCCGAACAGCATCCAGAAGCCGGGATAGAAGTTGTGGCGCTAGAAGGCCGGGGTCAAGATCAAATCCGCTTGCAGGCCATTGTATCCAGCCAGGCCAATCGCTCTGAACTCAGCGCTCAATATTCTGAGAACTACAATCAGCTTAAAGCTTTACCCTACAGTGACTTGCAGACTCTACTGTCCAGCATTATCGATAAAGACCAGCAAATTCATCGGCTCGAAACCATGCTGGAGCAGGCCATTCAGCAACCCCGGTTCTACGTTGAGACCTATCGCCACCAAGGAGAGTTCATCATGTCCCAGAGTAAAGGCAATATCAATATTGAAGGGGTGCAAGGCAACGTCAGCGGTGTCGCCGCTGCAGGCGACCATTTAGAGATGACCGGAACTTTGCTAGGAGAGATTAGCGGCACCGTCACCAACACCATTAATCAACTCCCCAGTTCTTCTGATCCCAATCAACCTGGGCTCAAAGAGTTGCTGACCCAGCTCCAGGCCGCGATCGAGTCTGAAGCCGAATTAAGCAATGAGGATAAAGCTGAAGCCTTAGAACAGGTCAAAGTCTTGGCAGAGGCTGGGCAGCAGCCTGAAGATGGCCCTCTAAAGAAATCAGCTAAAACAGCCCTGAAAATATTGAAAGGCACGATAGCCAGTCTACCGAGCGCCACAGATTTGGTTCAGGAATCTAGCAAGTTGTTGATAGCGATCGCTGCCCTATTGGCGATTGTTTAGTGACAAAGACAAGCGCCAACTCAAATTAAGGCTTGTTCAAAGCAAGGAATTGAGGAATTGAAGCGCTATTCACCAAACTCCTCTTCCTGCAATCGATGGTGATCCGTACTGGGTTTCTAAGTTGCCTAGTCATCACTCGGTTATGCATTTCACCAGAGTTGATTGAGTGGAAAGAGTCGCGTGGCTCACTTGCGAAAGTTGGGACTATGGCTGAAAATCTTACTCTGATTCGACTGGCGATCGAGCATCGGCCTCTCCTGCTGTCGATGCTTGAAGATTATCAAACTGCTGGGGAACAGTTCCTTTCTCAGCCCTTGCTGGAGCAGCTTCAGACCGATTTTGCCGCATTAGTGCAGCAGCTTCAGTCGGAGGAGGCTGACCGAAATTTACCCGATGGTAAAGTCCCACAGTCCACCCTATGGCTAATGCGAAACTCTGCTGAGTTGTTGGGGCGCGTCAACTTGCGGCATCGGTTAACCCCAGCGCTGGAACACCATGGCGGACACATCGGCTACTGCATTCGTCCATCTCGGCGGGGGCAGGGCTATGGCACTAAAATGCTAGCGCTAGCTCTGGACGAAGCCCGGCGGCTCGGGTTGTCCAAAATCCTGATGACCTGTGATGTGGACAATCTAGCCTTAGCCCGAGGCATCGAGAAGAACGGTGGAGTGTTGGTCAGTCAAGGGGTTTCGGATGTGTCTGGCCAACTGATTGCCCGCTACTGGATTGCGCTATGAACCCGCTGAAAACCGACTACATTGCCCACGATCGCATCTACCAACAGCTCAAGGCAAAAGGAGCCTTCGGTTGGACCTCAGAGAGCGATCAGACCGAGGTGGTGCAGCCCCGAATTTTGCAGGCGATCGCTTGCCTCGCCCTCGCACCCGGTAGCCGCATTCTAGATCTGGGCTGTGGCACGGGCGATATTGCTGTCTGGCTGGCGAACTCGGGATATGCAGCCTATGGAATTGATATTGCTCCCAGCGCGATCGCCTGGGCTAAGGAAAAAGCTCAAGCCCAACAGTCCCAGGTTCAATTCACCGTTGGCAGCGTGCTGGACCTGGCGGTCTATGAGGATGACTCTTTCGATCTGGTGGTTGATAGCCGCTGCCTGCACTGCATCATTGGTCCAGACCGAGCCCACACGCTGGCCAATATTTATCGGGTTCTGAAGCCCAGCGGGGGCTTTCTAATTCAGAGTATGTGCGGCGAGGTGATGGAGGATTCTCCCATGCGGCCAACTTTTGACCCTAACTCTTGCTGCACGATGAATGATCAGGGCATTGCTACTCGCTACATTGGCTCAGCGTCTGTCATCCTTGAGGAGCTGACGACAGCAGGCTTTAGCATTGACAATTGGCATGTCGTCCCCCGTGAAGGCCCCCATGACCAGGATGATTTAGTGGCCCTGGCGGTTAAACCGAACGCCTAACTGGCCGTCCTTATCTATCCAAATCTACGGTAGACGTCTGATGTGTTCGAGATGGAGTGGGGATTTTGCCTTTCGAGTTCAATGAATTTGCCATATGTTCTAAGTCTCGCTGCATGGCTGCGATCGCCTTCTCCGATAGTGACTGTCCTTTCGCCACTTCCCTCGCTACCTCGGTTATCCGGCTCAAATACCCCTCCGGTCTCCCCAGTGCGACTGCTGCCCCATGCCATCGCCAGAGTTGGCCCAACTCCGGGCAGCTCTGCTGCCACCCATTACCGCCCCCCTCCGGATTGACCATTACCTCATTCCAGTCCTTCCCCTGGTTCGGCGTCAGCCGCTCTATCCCCGGCACCTGCTGCGCCACCCGCCAGGCCATGGTCTCCCCCGCCGCATCCGCATCAAACGCCGCCGCTACCAGCCCCCCATTCCGCAGCACCGTTTTCAATGCCTCAGTCGGCACCCCTCCAGAACCATCCGTCGAGAGGTAAATTGACACCCCCTCCGGCCCCCGCTGAGCCCGATCCAGCACCGCCAGTGACATCGCATCAATCGGTGACTCCACTAGTAGCACCCGATTCACCGGCCCCTGCCCCGTGCCAATCCAAAACCATCCCTGGTCTCTAGCCGAGCCTGGCGCTAACCCGTGGAAATGGTTCTCCTCGCCCCACGTTCCCCTCAAACTGGCTCCTATGACCTCGCCTCGGCTCCAGGTTTGGGCCTGTAACTCGTGGCGCAGAAATACGGCATTCTGATGGTCATCGGCAAAGATCAAGCCCCGCTCATGGAGCCGATCCACCAGCACCGCTGGTAGCTTGCGCCCTTCCACCAAATACTCTCGCACGGCATCCCATCGCTGTGACGAGTCCCCCGGCATCTCCAACACCCGAGGTTCCGAGTCTTTAACCTGTGCGAAGCTAGCCACCTGAGCCGGTCGTTGGGAAAAGTCCTGACCTGACAGCCACTTCACCGCGTCTTTGAACTCCACCCCCTGAACATACATCACCAGGTCAATCGCTCCGCGCCCCCCAGCATCCGCCAACCAGTCCATGAACAGCGGCCCGCTGATACTGATGATGTGGTCGCCATTGCGCCACTTGTGCTTGTCGTAGCGATCCACTTCCAACCCCAAATGCGCCGCCACATCCTCCAAATCCGCTCCCCGCACCTCATCGGCAATCTCTTGTAGCGTTGGCCCCTGAACCGGTTTTACAGGCTTGGCTGGGGGCAGATTCTGAGATGGCGCGGGCGCTGTTGTCGCTGGCTCTTGCTGCCACAGCGGATCTGGGCTAGGTCGTGGCACCTGTCCAGTGGGGTGACCTGTCCGAAAGGGTTCCACATCAAACAAACTCTGCACCCGAAATTCAGGTTCTCCAGTAGCTGGGGCATCAACCACAGCTTCGGGTTCAGGCGGTGGTGCTTCCTCCACAGCGAGGGCAAGCGGTTGATGGGGGTGGATGGCGATCGCCCCCTCCCCATCAACAATCACCACATCCCCCTGCTGGATCAACCTGTCCAAGTACTTGTGCAAACTCCCCACCGGGAACCCCGCCACTCGTACCCGCCCGAGTTCCTTCACCCCAGACTCCATGCTGGTGCCAATCATCTCCAGATGCTCGATCAAGGGCCGAGCCCCGTCAAAAAACGCCTCATAGAACCGCTGATCCGGTGACTTCACCAGCACGATCGCATCGGGATACTGGTCTTTCACCTCCAGATACTGCCGCATATCACTCGGCATCCGCGATCGCTCATCCTCCGGTTCTTGTGGGGACACTACTTCTACTTCGGGCGTTGCCTGCGCTTGAAGCTTGGCCTTAGCGGCTTCTGCAAACCCCTGCTGCACAATGTTCTTAGAGAAGACTTGGGCAAAGGCGCGATCGGGCAGCCGCGACTCCCCACCCCGCAGGCTCTGTACCGCCGTCTCCTTGAACTCGATGTGGCCCTCGCCCCGCACTCGAAACACCATCTCCGAGTCAATAAACATATCGCCGTTTTGGGTCAGGTAGTGGGTCAGATACAGCTCATCTCCCTGCCGCTCCACCACCAGGGGACTGAAGGGCTCATTCTCAATCCGTAGATGAAATTCTTGGGATGTCATGACCTCCTTCTCAATCCCGGCGTTCCTCAAAAAGCGTAGAATCCGTTTTTCCAGCTGACCCATTGGGGGCAGATTGGGTACGGCTGGGGACACCAGATTTTCTGCTGGCTCTACGGGTTCTGTCTCTGCTAGTTCTGGCTTAGGTTGACTGGCGATCGCAGGCACAACCGGCTGAGAAACAACTGGTGGCTTCACCTCCTGGATCTCCACCTTCTCCAGCGTCGGCAATGACACCCCCATCAACTGTCGCGCCACCTCCTTAAACTCAAACGCCGCCAGCGTATAGTTTCGCTGTTGCATTACCACCCCCAGCACCCGCTCCAACCGTTCTGGGGGAATTACCACCTCCATGCGATCGGCCACCGAATAAAAATCCGACCCCGCCGCCGCAATCAGCGCCTCATCCAAGTAGTACCGCCCACCCGACTCCTTCGACTTCGGCGCTTGTAGAATGAACCCCTCCCCCGTCTGCTGGGGCTTCAGCAGCAACAACTCATCCAGGGTTTTCACAGCCCCTTGCCGGTTGGTCAACTCCGTCAGAAACCGAAACACCTGCTGCGGCTCCTTAAAGGCCACCGGCTCCTTGGTCAGCTCCGACTCAATATCGAAGCCCTTGGGCATAATCAGCCCCTGGCAGACCTCGCCTCGGTAGTCGGTGTAGTTCACCAACTTGCCGTTGGAGTATTTCTCAAAGGCCTTGATCAGGTTGCCGGTAAAGATTTGCCGGTTGACCCGACCCGCCTCCTGCTGCTTGTCAAACAGCACGTAGACGCTATTGCCAAACCAGTCTTCGGCTTGAACTGTGGCATCGAGTGATCCGCTTCGCCCGGTGTTGAACTTCGACAAGGGCACCGTAATCTGTCTCGCCGAGTCCGCCACCAAAATTCTGAGCTTCCAACGGTTTGGTGCTGCCGGACTCCCAGATCGCTTCTTGGCATCCGCCCCAGCAACCACTCCATAGAGAATGGTTTTGCTGGCAGGCGTCACGAGTCGCAGTGGTGTTCCTGAGACGAACTGTCCTAACACTGTAGAGACATGCGTGAGCTGCTGCTCAATGCGATCACTCAGCTTCTCAATCGCCTTACTGTCTTGCTTTTGGGCGATCGCTGCCTGTCGGTAGCGATTCGTCGCCGATTCCAACTCGGTGATCGTCGCCATCACCTGCTGTCTGGCCTGGAGGGATAAAGCATCGGGGTCATGGGCATCCACCGACGGCACCTCCGCCAACCCCACCGACTCCCGCACCGTATTGATCGCCTGAAGCTGGGTTAGGGGCTTGCTCTCACTCTTCGCCTCCACCAGCTCCAGGTATACCGGCCCCGTGAACTCGCTGGCCGTCTCACTGTCATCGGCCATTACCTCCATCCGCGCCAAGGGCCTGGCCTCTAAATCCAGCTGATCTGCCTCCAGAATGTTTTCCCCCATCGCCCGCGCCTGATCCACCAGGTCGCAGTACTCCGACTCAATCAGGCTGTAGACGGCTTCTTGTTCGGCGATCGGCAGTAGCGGGATCCGACCCGTCACCCGCTTGATCAGGGCGATATCGGAGGCATCGTTTTCGGCCTTGGCAGCAGGAAAATCCAGCTTGGCATTCAGCTCCGGGTCATCGGCCAGCAACTCCGTCACCACCTGCTCGCCGTAGGGATTCATGAAATCCACCACGGTATTGAGCGAAATATCGGTCTCCCGTGCTGCCGTGGTGTTGGCATTCAGGCTCGCCATCTTGCGACAGAGGATCGCCCCTGGTCGCTTTTCAGCTGGAAGGTCGCCCATTAACAGCGTGTAGTTCGGTAGCGCCACCTGCCCGGTACGATGCACCCGCCCCAACATCTGCATGAACACGTTGATGTCCCGTTCGGCCTGGGCCACAATCATGTGCCGAGGTCGCTGGTCAGCAAACTTCTCTGAGGCGTGCAGCGAGATGCCGGTCGAGCCCGAGCAGTTGAGCAGAATGACGTCCGCATCCCCAGCGTTGAAGCGGGCCACGGCATCGATCCTGCCCTTGGCTGTCTTTTCCTCCCCCAGCCGCACCTTGTAGGCCATAACACCATCAGCCCCATATTCAATCCCTGCCTTGCGCCCGGTGACTTCAGTAACTCGGTAGCCAGAGCGCTCCAACTGCTGCTCGATGTAATCAATCGGGCTGATGGGAATGCCGCTGAAGTCACTTTCGCGAATACAATCCAGCGCTTCCTCGTAAGCCAAAACCGCATCGCCGCCTAGCTGCTCATCGCTGAGTCGAAGCCGAGTGGAGTGGCCCCGGTAGTCTGTCACCACGACATCTCTGGAACGCTCCAGATACCGCTCCAGCAGATCCCCAAAGGAGAGACTCATCGCATCCCCAGGGCTCAAATCCTGGGACTCCGCATAGGCCTCGATGAAGCTGCCCATGGTATTGGCCACCGTGATCACCGGCTTCTCACCCCGGTTCAGGGCTGCAATCGCCTCCTGCACCGTCGCATCAGCTTTTTGAGCCAGCAATCCCTGCTCAATGCAGTTGTGCATCAGTGACGTAAAGTTGGTACTCCGGGCTCCCACCTCGCCAATCGCCCCATCTTCTCCTAACGCTTTAGCCTCAGCCTTCGCCTCATTACCAATCGCCTTCACTGCCTTCTGCTTAGCTCGGTCAAAATCCTTAATCGCCCGCATCGCCGCCGAGAAGTCATCGGCCACCTCCCGATCTACGGGAACGGTCTTGGCCTGAAACGAAATCCCCTCGTAAGACCGCTCCCGCCTGAGCATTTGCCCGGAAGCCACGAACTTGCTGGCGACAATCTGCTGAAGCGGCACACCCCCACGGGTCAGGATGTTCTCCAAGGCCGTCATGCTGCTGACCCCCAGCCGCAAATCCGTCCGTCGAGCATAGAGATCCATCACATCGGCCCGTTTGGCGTAAGTTGCTGACGAGTAGAACACCCCCGAAGACAGATCGATTAACTCCCGCACAAAATCTGCTCGGTCGGGTGGCCCCGCTTCCTTCCAACCGCCCTTGCTGCCCCCGGCCTGGTGGGCCTCATCCAAGATCAAAATGGCGTTAGGAGCCATCCGTCTGAGGAACGTCCGCCGCAGCGGTTCTTTCTTTCCCACGGTCTGAAGCTGGCTGTAGGTGGTAAACACCGCACTGTAGCGGCCCAGATTCCCCCGCTGAATCATTGCCTGCATTTCTGCCTGCTGTTTGGCGGCCCCAGCGGTCTTCAATGCCCCGCCATTGGCCAGGGGAATCTCGGTGCCGCTATCGGTAATGAAGGGCGAAAACCGCTGCATCCCAATATCCCCCACATCCCGCATCATGTCGGCATAAAGGGGTTTGTCCTTGGTGATGAACAGCGCAATCTTTCCCTGCTGCTGGGCATAGCGCATGATGCTGGCGCAGATGCGGCCCTTGCCGATGCCCGTCTGATCGCCGGTAATAAATCCCGCCCCTCGCTCGATATTGTTGATCGCCAGCGCTGAAGCATCGACTTGCTCAGCGCTAAAGTACTGGTGCAGTTCAGAAACGGAACCGTAGCCCAGTCGGGTGGCCAGGTATGTATCAATGTCGCCGTGGTGCTGCTCAAAACGCTCCAGCGCCTGCTGGGCCGCACTGGCCATGTTGAACGGGATCAGGGTCTGAGTCGAAAAGCCCTTACTTTTAGGCACATAGGCCACCTGACGAGGCTGGACATCATAAGTGTCTGCCGACGGTGCCGCAGCCTCGCCGGTTGAAAGAGGAGTATTCATGGTGATTTCCGAGTGAGGTTCTACAGGCTCAGTTCGGCCAGCCACGCCTCTAGCGTGGTCTCGTCGTGGAGGCTCAGCCAGTCCAGATAGTCCGGATAGCTGGGCGTGACGGGCGTTACTGGAAAGATCCCCCCGTAATAGCCGAGTCGTTCCTGAAACCGCCAGTTGCTCAGAATCAAGGTCTCTGCCCACTGCTGCCGCCAATACTCCAGGGCGAAGTCCAGGTCGTCGTCCGGCTCTAGGATCGGAATCTCCTGAGCCCAGTCCAACTCGCTGAGGGTGGTGGCCAGCTGTTGCTGCGTCTCGGTCTGGGAGGTTTCTAAGACGGAGGCCTGAATCATTCTGTCCAGTCGAGTTTGCATCAACTGCAGGTAAGTGGCTTCGCTCAGTTGCTCTAGCGCTGGTGGCACCTTGACGATGAATAGCGTTCCCATCCCCTCTAGCGTCCAGAGGTTGAGAAAGCTGGGATACTGGCGGGTCATGAACGGGTACGTCCAGGGGGATACGGGCATGGTGGATAGGTTCATGGGGAAGTAGTTCCTTTAGTTCAGTAAACGACTTGTAGATAGCAGGCACTTCAGCGGCAGGCAGGGGGCGATCCGACTTCCCCCGCCCCTCAATCACAATCACGTCGATAGGAAACCCAGCGCCCTGCTTGCGGTACAGGTCACCCCAGATAGATAGGTGCTGGGTGACCCGGTAATTCGCATAAAGCAGATAGTAAAAGGCACGACTCTCACGGCTGTTGTAGCGCTCAGAGCGGTGTTCGTCTTCACGACCTTGCTTACCTCCTAAAATCAGCACCCCGCGACCACCCTCTTTCATCACCGTCAACGCCTTCAGGGCGATCACCTGATCGATCTGAGTCGTCCAAGTGTCGGCGATGGGAAAGCGGCGGGTGTGGCGCTGCGCGTCTTTGACCACTCCAAAAGGTGGGTTACAGATGACAACATCCACCTGGGTAGCGGGCTTGTAAATCAGGGCATCGGCCTGGGTGAGCTGGCGAAAGCTTCGGGTTTGAAGTTCAGCCCAGCGATCTGGATTCAGCTCATTGGCGATCACCCTGGCTGGATTGGCCCCAATCAGCAGTGCTCCATTCCCTGCCGTGGGCTCGTACACGGTGGTTTCAGCATTGATGCCCCCGAGCACAGAGGCCAGATAAGCGATCGGAATCGGCGTACTGTAGGCCTGTTGCAGCACCGACGTAGATGACCGCACGCTCAAGTTGGGCTGCCGCTGGAGCAACTCCACCAGGCGGTCATAGGCCTCATGGGTAGTCTGGGAACTCGCCACCACCTGCCCTCCAGCCCTGACCACCGCTGCCTCAACGGACTCATCCACCGTCTTGGCCAGGGCGGTTCCAGGCTGCACCGGCTCCCCAAGAACAGATGCTGCAAAGCGCCGAGCTTCGACAATGGAGCCAAAGCCTTGACCCGATAGGAAGTAGGACGCATAGGCCTCAGCCAACTGAGGATGGCCCATGGTGATGGTCTCCGGGAGTAGACGGTCGAGGTAGATGCCGGAGAATCCCTGATTGCGGTGATGATTCAGCCCAGCTCCATCTGAGCTTTAGGCTGACGCTGGGTTGGCTGCTTAACCAGCTGCATCCGCTGATCCAATCGCTCAAAGTGCAGTAAATCCTGCTGATTGAGCCGTGAGACCACGTTGCTGTGGTGGCGTTCAAACACCACCCCGCGTCCCCACTTGTCGGTAATGCGCAGCAGATCGTCAGTGCCCACTTCCAGCTTGAACTGGCCCCCTTCCTTATTCCAAGTATTGGCGTAGACGTGGCTCTGGAGGAAATTCCGCACGGTATGCTCGACCCGGCGGGTGCGAGCCGCATAGACCGCTTCCACGTCCAGCTTGCCCTGGGGCATCGCCGTCCGGTTATGGCGTAAGTGTTGCAGTTCTTGGCGTTGAAAATTGCTGACCCGCTCGGCTACCGATACCACTTCAATGCCTCGCCCCAGACCAGTAGATTTCGTTACCCGCACTTGCATCAATTCGCCTCGCTGATCTCGCAGGCTGTAGTCACCAGCCCCTTTGCGGCTGAGGTTGTAGTCCCCGATCTGATAGAGGTTTTCTCCGGTACGCTCGTGTCCCCTCTGAAACAGCTCCACCACTGCTCGCGCCATCTGCTGATTACGCCGGTTCTCCAGGTGCTGGCTGAGCCACTGGGTTACGCGGACATCCAGAGGTTGGCCTTGCCAGTTCTCAGTTGTCGTCTTCAGCAGGGTCTTGGTTCGGCTGTCTTCCAACCGCGCCGCCTCCTGGTTCAGTACGGCGATCGCTGGTGGGGTTGCCCCATTGCGGGCTAGTTCTGGCGCAGCTGCCTCTGCAGCCACAGATGGGGAGAGCCTAGTCTCCAGCTCCAGGAATGCGGCCCGATCAGTGTCCTGCAATTGATTGGACACTACCGCCCTATCGCGCACCACCAAAATTATCTGGTTGTCGCGACTAACGCTTAGGTGGTGACCACTCTGTTTGATCTGGTAGTCGCCTACGGCTACAGCATCATAAATGGGCTTTGCTTCATTGAGAGGGTTAATCAGCCAAGCCGCGATCTGAGCCACAGCCTCTGGGTCAACTGTCAGGTCTGGTGATGGAGCCTCGGGAGTTTTCCCATTGCGGCCATTCAGGGTTGGGCTGGGAATGCCAGGCTCAACTTTCTCCGTAGTCTCCCCAATCTGCATCTGAATTTGGTTAACCGTTATGGCCCCATCTCGCTCTTCGCGAAATAGCACCATCCCACGATCGCGGATCTCAATCGCTGGGACTTTGCCCCGATACGCGTCCGGGTCAACGCTTGGGGTGACCGGCTGCTGAATCGCATCCAAAATCACCTTCAAGCTGTTGGGGTTCAGCTCTCGCCGAATCGTGCCATCGGCCAGTTGACCATAAACCACCCGCTGCCCCACCTGAATCCGCAGGTCATCTTGCCCAGCTTGAGGCAATTGGGGTGATTGCTGAAACGTCATTGCTAACCGCTGACTCACCTGGGCCAGGGCCATAACCAACTGCACCTCATCTTCCTGAATCGCCTGGGCTTCCTGGGGACTAATCACAAAGGGATTCATGCCACCCTCCCTTGCACCAGCGCTAGACCACCCAATCGATCAACCACCACCTCACTGCCGATTTGGAAAAAGGCTAGCTGGTCATCTAGGCGATATTCCACGCAACTCGGCTGGTAGTCGGACAAGCAGTCTCTAGAGAAGATCAGCACTCCGTTTACCGCTCGGAGGTATGGCAGGTCGTCAAACAACACCTCCACCACCTCGGGCACATAGCCAGGAGGTAAAGGAGGTAAGGCTTTTGCTTCAGCCAGGGCAGGAAATTGCTCTGGGTGCTGGCTTAAATATGATGTAGCCCTTGGGGAAAGTCCCCAAGTTGTGATGGTGTGGTTCATCGGAATGCCTCATCAAATTCGTCTTCGGTAATGTCAGAACTGGCAGATAACCTTGATAGCTGTTGCCCGTTACCCAATGGCAGAGGAAATAAGCACTCAGCGATTTCCTTGCGCTTTTGGTTCTCGTCATCTAAATCCGTCAGCGTCTGCTGCTGTTGAGAGCGGGCAATGAGTTTTTGCTGCACAGTGCTGTGCCAAAGCGCCTCGCTCCTAGCTTGAGTCGCCTGCTCTTTTTTGGAAATCTTCACTCGCACCCGCAGCGGCACCGAGGCCTCGCCCCCACCCCGGTAAGCTGGGTTGATAAACACGCATTCCCCCTGATCTAGCTTCAGGATCTGATCCGCTGTCATCAGCGGCACCCGCTGGCACTGCTCCGAACGACTGTTGCTGCTGTAGCGGCCCTGGCTGCGAGAACAGGTGTAAATCCGCACGTCCTTTTCACCCAGATAGCCGGAAAACTCCTGAGCCGTCTCACGATCCTTGGGGTTAAAGAACACCTTGGTGCCACAGGCGGCAAACAGCGCCCTGGAGAGATCGCGCCCATAGATGTGCTGGAGCTGAGCAAAGTTCTGGTAGCCCAGCAGCCCCACAAACCCGTAGGAGCGAAACTCGTTGATCCACTTGGGCAAATCCGGCAGATAAAGCGTCGGTAATTCATCCAGGGCGATCACTAGCGGTTCAGATCGAGGCCGAGCGAAGTTGCGGGTAACGATCAGGTGCAGGATGGCCGCTAGCAGTGGACTCACAGCATCACGCTTTTGGATATCCACCTGCAAAAATAAGATGCGCCTGCCGGTCATATCGAGCGGAATAGTGGTCTGGCCGCAGAAGCTAGAGACCAACTGCTTACCCGTAAAGGTCTTGAAGGTGCGCTGAGCGGTGGCGACAATCCCGGCAATTTGCTTATCGGCCTCCTCGGAGGCAATCAGCTGACTGAAGCTCTCCATCGTCCAGGGTGGAATCCATCCCGACTCCCCGGCCTGCCGGATGCGCCCCGGCAAATTGGAAAGGTTCAAGATTTTGTTTGCCATCAGCAGGTCGGGGTAGGGGGTGCGCTTGGCGAGTAGCATCACTGCCTCAACCAGGTTGGTACCGGCACTATTGAAGAAGTCGTTATCTCGGTAGCCGCCGTCCCGCTGGGTGTTCTTTTGCAGGACCGCCGCGAGTTGCGACGCCATCAGGGCATCGGTTTCGTCTTCAAGAAAATCGAGCGGGTTGCAGATGCCGGTGTAGGGCTGCCCCGGTGCGAACACATCCACTTGATAGCCCTGACTGGCGGCCCAAGCGGCATGGGCTGCGAGCTGACTGCCCTTGAAATCGTAGACTACGATAGAAAACCCCTGGGCAATGGCTGAACGAATCGCCGGGTCAATGATGCTGTAGGTCTTACCCGAGTCCGGGGCTCCGGCGACCACAATGCTCTGCTGGGCCTGGGGGATATCGAGATTGCCTGCTTTGAGGGGTACTTTGGCGGGATGGCGCTGCTGCTGCTGCTTTCGCCCCAGAGCTTTTGCCCGTCGTCGTTCAGCCTTCCCCGCAAAGCGCCCCGTCGCCAGCTTGTTCTTGTTGGTGCTGTTGCCAAACAGACTCATCCCCACCCACAGCACCACCAGACCGAGCAGCAGCGTACCCATGCCGGAGTCCAGGAAAGGTTGAGCCGTATCCCGTAGGATGCTGAGATCCAGAGGGCGTTGGGGTTGAGAGGATGTCGTCATAATCCTGTCAGGGTGTCGATTTGCTGAATCTCGTAGACTTCGCCATTGAAGCCCAGGGTGTATTGCTGGAGGCCCTCGTTCCCCAGTTGGGTCACAACCAGCAGGGGGAAGCCATGCTCCATAGTTGTCGTCGGCTCAATCAGGTCGCGACCTGGGGATACATGGGGATTGAGATAGGTCGCTAGCACCCGATGAAAACCAATGTCATGGGGGATATAACCAAAGAACGCACAGCCAATCGCCCCACAGAGTGGCTGCGTCTCACTGCCCTCCACCCGAGAATCCACCAAGTACAGTGGTTGGCGTTGGCCTGCAACCTGTACCTTCCACATCTGCATCTGACCCGGATCGACTGGGAAAGTAGGACTCAAGTTGTCCTGCATCATCTGGCTGAGTAGGGCCAGGGGAGCCACCTCCTGAGCTGACTGCCAGCCGGTCTGAGATGGCCGAGGCCAGAGCCAGATCGCCAGAGCTAGGAGTATTACCAGCCAGACTAGAAGGGGTTTGACACGCAAAACTCGTTTCATCCTTAGCCACCTCCTTGAGCTATACAGCCCTGTGCCTGGGCATAGACCTGACTTAAGGAAGCCGTTTGAGGATTGAGAAAGACCTGGCCTTGAATGTCAGCCACCGTGCCCTCAACCGGTACTCCTGGCCCACCAAAGTAGTGCTGGCCAATGCGCTCAATCAGGGCAGCATCGGATAGCCCTTCACCCTGGGCCTGTTCAGCAATAGCCTGCAAAGATTCCTTCACCAAATGGGTTTGGGTGTCTGTTGGTAAGAAGCGCTCTACCTCATCAGCATTAACCTCAGCTCCAGACTCAACTCGCTTGAGAAACTCCTGACCTCCCGGCTGAGCCGCAATCATCGACTGCACCTCTGGCTGATAGCTCATCAAGGGATACTGGCTCAACCGGCGACCGCAGTGACCCTGGGCATCACAGCCATAAGGGCCAATGGCCGTGGGATAACGGCTGAAAGTAGAAATAGCGGTTGAGAGTGACCCCAGGTCAAGCCCGTCCTCGCTAGGCTCACAGGGCTGTAAACTGCTCAGATCAGCCGCTTGCGGTTGCTCTCTTTGCGAAGCTGGCTGGCTCAACCCACCAGGGGAAGCCGATACCACGGGCAGACTCGACGACGCCTGGCCCCCACCCCCACCTTCTAACGCCCCCACCAACATAAAGTCGGTTTCCCGGTAGGTCATAAAGGGCACTGGGCCAATGAAGTAGGGCGTACAACCCAGATCCGGACTCAAGAATCCTCCCCGCTGGCACATCCGGAAAAACAGCGCCGTGCTGACCGTGCCCGAGGACTCATCCACATCCCACAGCGCTACCTTGAACGCATCGCCGAAGGGATGTCGCCCGGTCGGCTCCTGGCCCCCATTGACAAACGACAGAAATCCTTCACCCCCTGGCACCTGCTGCACCTGCCCTGAAATCCATTGCTTGCCGTGCAGTCCTGGAGTACCCGCAAACTCCACATGGGCGCAGGACTCCTCACATGACACCTGAAAGCCCGCCTGCTTGCTGCCAGAGATGGTTGTTTGTCGCTGGGTTTCGGCCTGGCCGTAGACCATATCAATCTGGCCAATAGCACCAGCTCCAGAAAGGGGATTAGGCATCTGATCTAGAGGCACTGAGGCCAGTCCCGGTACCCCGCCGATGGTGCTGTTGCCCCAGTCGCGAAAGTTTTGGAAAGAGATGTCGGTTAGGCCAGGAATATCGGTCATGGCAAAGGCATTGAGCTGCTCGCCCAGTTGCCCCAAGCTCAGTTGGCCCAGATCTGGAAACTCCGCCAACAGGTTAGAAAGGTTCAAATCATTTCCGTTGAGCCTCTGTAGACTCGACACCGGCAGTACCTCAGAAATGAGGGTTTCCAGAGGCGGCACCTGCTCCAACCGCAGGTTGCCTAGCCCCGGAATCGCCGCGACCAAATCCTCAACTCGCTGCCAGCCGACCATCTCCAAAGCGCTTAGGGACACCTGGCTCAGGTCAAGTTGACCCATCTGAGCCAGAGTCTGGAGGTTAAACAGTTGAGGATAAAGACTGGTCTGAAAATCGCCCAGCTTTAATACCTCGGCCACCGACTGTCCGGCTTGCCAGATTCGGGACGGGTCGTAGCCCAGGCTGCTGACCAGCTCACTAGGTATGTCAACAGTTCCACCAGACAGTAGCGGCGGCAAATTGCTAAAGGTCAGTTGCGACCAATCGGGCACCCGCGCGTAGTGTTTATCCCATTGCACGGGTACGGTAGGAATCCAAGGCTCTGTAGCAGCTTGCAGGGCAGGTCTCAACCAGACCAGACCGGCTGTAAGCAGGCCCAAAGTCACCAGTCCCAGGCGTTGAAGGTGTCGTCGAAATCGTTTGTTCATAGGTTATCTCCCTTGGGTGATTCCAGCATCAGATCGGCCTAACTCCGCCAGTCGCACCACCAGCGCTTCGGATACTCCGGCTGCCTGCGCGGCTTCGGTTAACGGTGTTCCCTGCTTGAGCTGGTCAAGTAGGGCTTGAAGCCTCTCCCAGAGCGGATCTTCAGTGGCCACCAGATTTCGCCGTTGAGCTTCGAGCAGCCCTTGCTCAACCCACCTCACACCATCAGGGCTAGCGATCTGTGTCGTCAAAATAGCGCTGGCATAGGGTGACGGAGCATCGGGTTGAATCGCCAGGATGCTGTAGGCGGGTGCGCCGGAATTTGGAAAGGCCAGTTGAAAGGTATAGAGGTCGCGATCAGTTACGACCGTCAGCGTAGTCGTCGCTGTGGCAGGTAAACCCGGAAAGGCCAGGGGCTGAATCTGCCGCAGATGGATCACCGTGGCGGCACACTCCCCCGGTGCCGCTACTGCTGCGCAGCGGGTGTCGTCAAAATCCAGCGTCACCTGAGAGGGATCATCGAGCCAGGCCCGGCGAACAATGGCTCCCACCGGGCGAAAGTTGAGCGTGACCCCATGACCGGGATGAACTTCAACCGTGACCGGAGCATAATCACCCCGAGCGGCCCGATTAGAAATAGTGCGGGTCGCCTGTGCCCAGGCTGGGCCAGAGGCCACCACCAAAGCCAACGACAGGGCTAACGTTTTCCAAGATCGAATCATTGAGCTTACCCTCAAATCGGCATCTGCATCGACTGATTGACGAACACCTGCACAGGCCGACCGGCCTCGATATAGGCAATGCGTGGCCGTTGCTCCAACTCCTCAATTGCCCGCTGGTTGCGCTCAGTAATGGTGTCGAGGATGGCGTCGGTACCTCCCTCCAATACTCCGGCCAATACATTTGGAGCCGGATTTTCGGTAGTCGCAACGGTTGTGCCATTACCGGTTTCGACCCGAGTATTGGGGCGAGTGTAGAGTTCACTGGCGCGACGGATGGAGCCCAAAGCAAACTGTCCGGCATCCATGGCGGCAATGCCGGGGCCGATGTCGTCATAGGATTCGGCCTGAAGCGGTGCCCCGCCCTGCCCCCGAATCTGGATCACGCCCTGAGGCAATATCAGTTCGCGAGCCTGGCCCTGGTCAGACCAGATCGCCTGGGTAGCAGAGAGTTGTACCAGCCCGTTATCTGAAACCACTTCTACCTGTACCACCAGCTCTCCACCCGCCGGAATTGCCACCTGGCCCTCGCTATCAACCAGCGGTTCTGAAAGTACGACCAACAGATTGTTGCCCTCAGCCGTGCTATCCAAGATGACCGGCGTTGTTAGAGAACCGTTGGATTGAGTCCCTGCGACTAGAGAGGCTGGGATTGAGGGCGGTTGAAGAATACGCTCTTCAGCCGTGGTGAGAATAGCAGGTGGAGACAGCTCCTCAGGATTAGCTACCCCTTCCAAGTCAGAAACCTCACCGGTTGAAAATTCAGGAGCTGCCCCAGCTGGTATGGATTCTGGCAGACTCACGGGAGCGGGTGCCGGAGGTAGGGTCGTGACATAGGTAAATTGCGCTTGAGCTACACGCTCAGGCACCGAAGCAGGTTCAGCGGATTCCTCTGATAGGGGTAAACTCCCATAGCTGCCAACCTGAGCCAGCTGCTGCCAGCGTTCGGCAGGATCAACCGCCGGGGCTGCTGCCGATGTTGAGGCCGCAGAAATCGTTGTCGGGCGCGGGACTACAGGGGTAGTTGTCGCCGCTGGTTGCAAGCGAGGTGTTGGAGCTGGATAACTGACAGCTGGGGAAGTCGGTCTTGCGGAAACGGTAGGTGGAGGAGCTGATCCGACGGGTTGAGACGTTGGTCTGGGCGGCGCTGTCACTGACGTGGGAGACGGCGGTGCAGGCGTTGTAGCCGGACGAAGCGGTGCTCCCGAGGTTGTCGTCTGTACCGTCGCCTGATCTTCCAGCGCCATCTGAGCTTTGAGGGCAGCAATCTCTGCTCTAGCTTCCTCCAGCTCTGCTTCCACCATTTGGGGTTGAGTCTCAGCCTGATCAGGTTCGGCTGTAGTTGTCGTCGTACCGGGCGCATCACCCTGACGACTGCCCGCAATGAAAACACCCGCTAAGGCAAAGACCGGCACCAGGGCCGAACCAATCAACACCAGCTTGGGCACCGGCAGCTTCCACAGGGGCCGCTCAGACTGCACAGGTTCTGTGAAAGCCTCTTCAGCCACCAGCGGTTCTGCAAGATCCGGTGCGCCCATCATCTCGCGCAGCATCTCCAGGTCAGGTTCTGGGAGGGAACTCATCGGCTCACGTCCTCCGGTTGAATGGGTCGAATCGCTTCAATCTGCACCCCGCTCTCCAGCAGGCGGTAGGCAATGGTCTGGTACTCCGACGCATCGGGAATCAGGGGCTTGCCGGTGGGCTCGACAGCTCGTACCGTCAGGCGGCGGTTGAAAGTCAGGGTGGTCCCAGCCGGGTTGCTGGCTTCAAACACCACGCGGGTGGCCACTAAATCCACCTGCCAGCGGCCCTCGCCAATCGCCTGGGGTGGGGAGATGTGCTGGGGAATCAAGACCGCTGACACCTGCCCGTCAAAGACGCCCTCAGGAATCACCTCAGTGGCCAGGGTTTGGAGGAAGGCATCGCGGAAGTCCGGTGCCAGCAGGAATGAGGCTTCCCATGCGGCTTTAGACACCCGATCGCGCCCGGCAACCTGAACCCCTTCATCAACGGCTTTCTCCCCTTCACCCGGCAGCTTGCCCCAGGTGAAGGTCATCACCGCCCAGGTCGAAACCACCTGGCGGATCACCTCGGGTTCCCGGTGGCGGTAGTCTGCCGGTCGCACGGAAAATGCGCGACCATCCACCTGCTGCACCAGGGTGGGTGGCCTCTGATTGGCCAGCCGCGACACCGAGACCGATAGCCACAGCAAAGACAATGCGAAGACCAGCACCCCTACCGATAACCCGGCAAAGGCTAGGGGCAAGATATCGCTGGAATGGATACGAGGCCGTTTCACCTTACGGCTAAGTTCAAGCAGTTCCATGACTTACCTCGGAATGGGAATTGCAGAGGTGCCGACCGCAATCAGTCGCGTCACCCCACCGGAAACACCGCGAAAGACCGCCATCCCTGCCCCTCCAGCAATGGCTAGGGCCAGCACGGGAGCCAGAATGCTGATCAGCAGCAGAAAACCAAAGTCGCTGGAAGTTTGGGCCTCGGCTGCGACCACCACCGTTGCGGCTAAACCCACGATGACGTTGTAGGAAAACTTGGCCATGCCGAGGCTGAAAAAGCCCACCAGCCATGACCACAGCGGGCGACCCTGGAGCGGTACAACGGAACCGGCGACTGCAATCGGCCCAATCAACCCGGTCAGCAGCATCGCCATCTCCAGCAGGTTGGCAAAGGCCCATTGCCAGCCCTTGAGAAATTGCTCCGCCAGGGCTTGACTGCTGGTTTGCAGCACGGTTCCGACCAGGATGTCCGCCAGGGGATTGCCCCCGATAGGAGCCTCACCAGACTGGTAGACCTGCTCAACCTGTTGGCTAATCTGCTGTACTCGACTCCAGAGCCGTTGCAGTCCTGCACTCCAGAAACCTCGGGAGCGATACTCCTGATCCAACCGTTGTTGGGCGCGTTCTCCGGCGCGGATGAAGCAGTCCACCTGGGCCTGACCAGTTTGGGCATCGCAGGCGGCGTACTCTTGCTGAATCACGGCCTTGGCCTGCTGGGACAAAATCACGTCGTTGAGGGCTTCAAGCATCGACACTTCACCCACCTGTACTTGAAGCACCGTTTGAGTTTGGGCATTGATCAGGTTGCGGATGCCCAGGGTGGCGGAACCCAGCAGGGCTCCGTTGTTAAAGAGCAGCACGGCGATGGTCAGCACCCAGAGCACGTTGGGTAGAGCGGGGAAGATACCTCGCTCGATGGCTTCTTTGACCCAGCCCACGGCAAAGAAGAGGAAGGCACCGACCAGAATGATCGAGGCAAACTGGTTGATGCCGAGATACAACCCACTTGAGGAAGCAAAGATATCTTCCCAGCGGGCATCCCAGGCCTGCTGCACAGCCTCAAGCTGCTGCACGCTGTCGTCGATGATGCCGACACCGCCCGTGACCTGAGCAGGGAAGACGATGCTTGATGGTAGGAGAGCGTTGAGCATCGGTCTTAATTTCCAGAGGTGTTAGTCCCCAAAGCACCGGGGATGTAGATCGGAGCCTGGGCGGAGCCGGAGATCGAAATTTGGCGCTCCACCCGTTCGCGCCGATTGGCCTCGTCAATGCCTTCGCTAGTGTTGGCGGCAAGCTGAGTCAGCATCCCTTGAAGCTGGTGGAGCTGTGTCAACGTCGTATTGTTTTCGGCGGTGAGCTGGGTTTGCTCGTGGAGCAGGGCTGCCACCGACGCCTGAATCTGGGCGTTTTGTTTCATCACGTCCTGACTGACGCTCATGCCCTGGGCGGCTTCAGCCATGGATTGTGCCTGCTGGGTGCGAGCCTCACTGGATTGCAGCAGGTTAGAAGTCTGCTCGGCCTGGGTCGAGAGTCGGGTCTGGCCCTGGTCGCCCAGCCAGGGCGAGGCCATCGAGCGGGCCACTTCCTGGTCGTAGCGGTTGGCCAGCTCCCGCTGTTGAGTAGTGGGGTCAGTGCCAAGGATGCTTTGAATTGGCACCGCCTCGTCCATCCGTACTCGGGTCGGATCGGGCAGGTTGCTGCCTAAGGCCGTTTTCAGCGCTTCCCACTGATCGCCCAAGACATTCTGAAGTGTCTCTTCGGCTAAGGCTGTCGTCTCTTCGATTTGGGAGAGGATGTCTTCTAAAGGATTGGAGAGATTTTCTGTCGCCCAGTCCTGCCACTGCTGGCCCCAGCCGCCGGGCTGGAGGGAAGCACGAGCCGTGCCGATGCCAAGGAGTACCAGGCTAAGGCTGGTGCCAAAGATGAGGCGATAGCGGAGCCGTTGGCGTTTTGATTGAGTTGTCATGATGACCTCCGAGGGGTTGACGATTGCGACTGATGACCGTTGGGAGTTGGCTCAGCCGCTGGATGAATCAGTTCAAACTGAGGGGTAGCAGTTGCGATCGCATCGAGAGATTGACCGCTACGCAGCGTCTGGACGTAGGCCTTCGCAAAGGCGGCATACCCGGCAAACTTGTTGGGATGCTGAGCCAACACCCGCTGGCGGGCTCTCTGTTCTTTGGGGTTGTTGGCCACGGCCCCCAGCAGCTCGGGAGAGGGATAGTGGGCGCAGGGCGTGAGCCTGGCATCGGCATCGAGCAGCCAGTGGGAGCAGAGCCGACCAGGGCTAATGCGAAAGGACTCTTCGGTGTTGGGCCGCAGCAGGCTGGGGTCGTAGCCGAAGAGCCGTTGGTAGGAGGGTAAGGCATTGGGCTGGATGGCCCCAACCAGGCGGGTGTTGAGGTTTTGCAGGATTTGCGACCCAGCTACTGATTGGGCAATGGTGTCGGGGTCTTGACCAATGATCAGGGGGCGAATGCCAGACTTGGCTCCGTTGGCACAGACCTGGCCGATGATCTGAGCAATGCCGTTGTACTTGAACAGAATCGGGCTCTCGTCGATAGCCAGCAGCGAATCAGAAACTTCCAGCGCCCGGCGGAAAGCCATGGATTGCGCCGAAAGCGCAAGCACCGCCGCTTCAATGTTGTCGCCGACGTTGCGAAGGGCAAAGACGGTGAGCCGAGCATCGGTGCGGATAGTGGAGGGTTGGGAGATAGCTTTGCCGACGCGGCTGGAGAGCCAACCCCGCAGCTCCAGCAGGATGGTGGCGACGGCTTCATTGAGCAGCGCCGATTCCACCTCCAGATCCAGGTTGGCCACAGTCTCAACAAAGTCAGCCAACGTTGGCATGTGCTGCCACTCTGGACTGCCGAATCCTGATTCAAACGCCGCGTCATAGCGGGTCAGAATTTGGGGAGTCTCGAAGAAGTTGTACAGCGCCTGCCAGAGAACGGTATGAACTCGCTTCCCCAGCTGGTTGTCGGTCTCGGTGCCCATCACCATGGTGTCGAGAGCTTTGACCAGAAACTCCTTGTAGTCGTCTAAACGCTCTTGCCGCTGGTTATCGGGCAAGCCTTTAAGATCAGGAATTTGAAACAGGTTGTTGCTCTCGGACCCGATGTCAAAATACGCACCCTGGTCGCCAAAGAACTTCACCAGGTCGGTGTAGGTGGTGGTGCCGTCGGGTTTGGGGTAGTCCAGCGAGATGACGTTCATGCCGTTGGCGATCGCCCACACAAAGATCTCCGCCGCCAGCACCGACTTGCCGCTGCGGGTCTCGCCGAACACCAGCATCCCCCGGTGCTGATTCACAAAGTCCAGGTAGACCGGCATCTGGCCATCGCGAGTGATCAGCTCGATGCCCCGGTTGTCGATGGTGCGAGGACAGGCTACCGGCATCAACCCAGGGGCTTCGTTGGTCAGGTACATTTGCCTGCGACCATCGTCGATCAGGCGATCGCCCACAATCGGCAATGACCTGAGCCACAACTGCCAGGCAATTTCGGTCTCCCGAATAAAATCGCCCTGATGGAAGGCATTAGTGAGTTTCTGGCAGGCTTCAGCCAAAGACTCGGGACTATCGCGATGGAGCAGCACCAGCCCGCTGACCCAGATGGGCAGAGCTCCCTCGTAAATCCGCTCTTGAGCTTCAACTCCCTGCTTCATCCGCATCTGAGACGCTACATCCACATCCCGCAGCAGATTGGCTCGGAAGGTAGCGGTGACGCTTTGCTTGGTCAACCGTTGCAGGGTGACGCGGGTCATCATGCGATCCGCTGCGGCGAGTTCGCAGACGCATTCGCAATCGGGAAACTGGGCTAGGGCTTGCCAGAGGTAGTAGAGCTGATGCTCAGGGGTGGTGAACCCGGCGGGCTTGGATTCCAGCACTACGGCCCCGACGAATTTGCCTTTGACCTGCACCCACTGCCGGTCGGCTTTGGGATGGCTGGGTTGACCGTTCTCGCCGCGAATCAGGCGAGAGGTGGCGTGCAGCGGATCGTGGATCAGCTCGCTGAGTTCGGCATCGCCGTCAGTATCATTTAGCTCCAGGCATTGTGGAATTGAGGGTGTTGCTGTTGTGTTGAACTGAGTCCAGAGGTACTGCCACAGATCCTCGGTTCCCATGGGCGTAACCTGAAGACCCATGCGGGCATTGAGCTGCTGTTCCCAGTGCAAGTAACCGTCAGTAAAGCCCTGGGTGAGGATCTGCACGTAGGACTGCTGCTGATTCTGCTCCTTCAGCCCTTTGAAGGTGTCGTACTGAGCCACCACCCAGGCCAGCAGCTTCTCGACGTGGTCGGCACTTTGCTCTTGCCCCGACCCGAGGGGGTAGGTGGCAAACAGGTAAAGTTGCTTGGGCTGGCGCTGTTTCTCGGTCGTGAGGTCACGGGTGGCCCGTTGTTGCGCCAGCAAAAGGAACTGGCTTTCTAGAGTACTGGTGGTCTGAATCAGGGTTTCGAGGGATTGTTGGCGCTCCCTGTCATCGGCAAACGATCGCCAATGAATCCGCAGGCGATCGCCCGGTCGAAACCCCTTCAACCCGTCCTCTAGTCGCTTCAACGTGGGTTCCGCCTGCCCCGGTTGCAGCTGAGTATGAATCCCTCGGCTGCGAAAGCCAAACACCAGGCTGTATTGCCTCTGGTGCTTGAGCAGATAGGCTCCGACATTGCGCCCCCGCAGGTTCAGATGGCAAAGGCATTCCAGGTGCGATTCATCTTCGAAGGGCCGAAAACGATAGCGTTGTGTTCCAAGCCTTGGTTTACTCATGATGGTTGGGTAAATGACGCTGATAGGGCACATGGCCCCGTTTCCAATCGGGCACGGGCACAAACTTGTGGGTAAAAAGCCAGGTCTTTTCGCCGACCACCACCCACCAGGTGGAAATACCCCAGGTGCTGAGCAACAGGAATGGGACAAACCCCAGCCCAAGTAGGACTTCAATCAAAATGTAGAAGCCGACGAAGATGCCGCCCGAGGGAGCCAGCAGGTTAGCCGGAATCGGGCCAAGAGAAGGCTGACGGCCCAGGCTCGGATTCACGGGGCAGTACAGCCGTGATTCAGAGTCGCTCATCTCAGGCTCCGAAGAACAGGCGGCTCAGGCCTTCGACAATGACCACAGCGGCAATGATGATGAAGGCGTTTTGCAGCAGGGGTTGCCACTGTTCGCCCCGTTGGGCCTGATACACGGCAAAGAACACAAAGCCTACGGCTGACACCCACACCACCAGGCGTAGCAGGCCGAACATAAAGCTGATAATGTCGCCATCCAGGTATTGCCCGAAGATGTTCTGAGCCTCACCTTCAACAGTGTCAAAGAGCTGGGCCATGGCTGGATTGGCGTGGCTCGTGATGCTGATGAATAGCAGGATGCCGGTAAAAAGGCCCAACAGCGACCAGCCGCTGAGGCCACGGAATTTGAAGTGGGCAAGTCGATCGCCAGCTCTAGAAAGAGTCTTACGGCTGCGCTGAACTAGAGGCCGTAGATGCCCCAGGCGGTTAGATACAAGATTCATATCTCCTACTCCAAGTGATGCGGACGTAGGTAGATTGCTCCCTGAACAGATTGAGTAGGACGATTTTCAGCTATGGGCGGCAGATCGTTGGTCTCACCACCCGCAGGTTAAGCACGGAACTTCATCAGGAACTCAAGATTGATGACTCAATCTTTGTTGTACTTTCATGTTGAAAGTGTTATGGCTCATATTGGAGTAGTACTTCTGAAAAGTAAAGCAGGCTTTAGATTTTGTTTACAAACAGAAATTTGCCATGCCTAAAGAGAACCAAAAATGTTTAAAAATGCCTAAAGCCTCCTGAAGGCAGTGCTTCACGTCGTTTGAAGACGTACGAATGTGTAGGCTGAGGTACAACGGGGCTATGTCAGACACTAACGACGGCGACCAAGCAGAGTGCGAGGCTTTCTGAGTCAAGGTGATGTAAAGCGGAGGAAAGCTTATATCTGTTAACCTCAGGCTTCTGTAAAGCTGTGACACTACGATGTTTCGTTCATTCAATGGGGAGGCTAGGATAGCGGCAGTTGGTCTCACCCCTGTCACTCCTATGGTCAAGTCCTCTGTGCCCCAAGACAAATCGCCATCCGACTCCTCAGATGTAGGATGTCGTCCTACGTTTTACATGACGGCGGAACTGCTGGAGGCACTGGAGGCACAATGTGCGGTGGAAGGGAATCGAAAGCGATCGCCTTTTCTAGCTGAAATCTTGGAACTTCTGCTCACGAGTGACGTGGGTCAGACTCTCCGAGAGAGTGCTCAAAAGCACCGCCGCCCGTTGCTCCACGAACTGGAAGCTAACTTGATTCTGTTCAACGAACACATTCCAACAGAGCGGATCGTGGAGTTGGCGGAGGCGAGTCAGCGGAATCCTGATCAAATGCTAGTGCGCTTGGTACTTTTGGGTTTGCGGATTTATGAGCGAGCTGTCTCGCTGATGGAATCAGATATAGAAGGCCGTCAGAGTTAATTTCGTAAACCTCGTCACCCGTTTACTTTTTCTTCCGGATTTAGCGCGGCGGCTCAGTACATATGGTGTACTGGTGATATTTGCTACTCAATTTATACGTAGCGCAGTGAAGCTCTGTTTGCCCCCAGATAGGTGCAATTCACACCACCAGGCCACCGTTGTTTTCAGGATCGCTGGGCTGGAATGAAGAGATTTTTGAGTGGACGCTTTGGGGGCAAGGCGGTGGGGAGTAGTCCTTATCCCGTTGCTCTTGGTGTGAGTGGGCCGGTAGCGGGGTAGGGGCATCATGGCTCGATTTATGACGCGCCGCTATGTAGCGGTGACTTGGGCTGAGGCGATTCGTCTGGCTAAGTTAGATAAGACGCCCTGGTCAGAGATTCGGCAGGCTGAGGAGGTGCAGTTGCTGCACCGGGAGGAGTGGTGGGCATGGTGGTCGGATGAGCAGTTGACGACAGCGATTGGGTTGCCCGAATCGCTGTGTCCAGAGACCCTATCACCGGATGCAGTGTCGCTGATGTCTGAGGTTTGGGAGAGCTTTTCCCCTGCGCCCCAGTGTGGATGGGAAACCTTAGCGCGAGTCAAAGCGGTGCTGAGGCGAGCGAATTGGTCGCATCCCCAGGGCAGCGTGCCTGATCGCCGAGCTATTACTGAATTGCTGATCGTGCAATTTACAGACGACTCAGAGGGGGTACTGCAATGTTGGCGCAGGGCGCTCGGAGAGGGTTATGAGTGCCATATCGAACGGCTTCAATCAGATGATTGATCGGCTTGTGGTAGCTAGATACCGATCCTGAGAGCTAAAGCAGTAGCGGAGTGTATCCTCCTCATCGCTGGATTTGCGTCAGCCCAAACTGCCGTCTGAGCAAAAACTCCATCAGCCTGGGCGGCAGCAGCTGCTTGAGCAACGGCAACCACCTGCTCTTTTTCCCTAATCGAATCGTCATTGGCGGCTGTGGCCTCATTACTGCCGCGACGAGCTGCTCCGCAAACGTGTCTGCTGGTGTCGCCTGCGCCTGAGACAGCACGGCCCGATCGCGAATCTTTGACTCAAGCGGCGCGTACCACGACTCCAGTGAAAGCACCCCCGCTAATCCTTGTTCCGCAGCGTGACCAAAATTTGACTGAATCGCGCCTGGCTGCACCGTGACTACATGAATGCCAAAGGGGGCCAATTCCATGCGCAGGGCCTCAGACAGGCTGTGCAACGCTGCCTTCGAGGCACAGTAAGCGCCTGCAAAGGGCGTTGTCACGACCCCCGAAATGCTGCCGATGTTGACGATAACACCCGATCGCTGCTGTTTCATCACCGGGGCTACCTGCTGCACCAGTTCCAGGGGGGCCAATACATTGGTCTGAAACTGGGCCTGGAGTTGGGCTGCGCTGAGATCCATCAGCGGGCCAAACTGCCCAAAGCCCGCATTGTTGACCAGCAGGTCTATGCGCCCCTCCTGAGCCAGTACAGTTGCAATCACCTGCTGGATGCCCGCCGAGTCAGTCACATCTAAAGGCAAGGTCATAATGCTATGGGCCTTCAGGCTATCCAGGGTCTCTAACCGTCTGGCCGTCGCAACCTCCCGACAGCCTCGCTGATGGAAGGCCTGGCAGAGAGCTTTACCAATACCCGACGAACAGCCGGTGATCAGAACGACGGGAGATGCCATATGTATGATTGCAGTTCAAAGTGATATTGACAGTTTAATTTGCAAGTGTCTATCATGGGCCTATGAGCATGTTGCAACAGATTGCCCAGCAACAGCCCGAGATGGTCTTAGATCGCTTCGTTGAGGTGACCAACGACCTGCTACCCCAGTTTTTGCCCGACCAGAGTTCTGGAAATCGCGGGCAGGAACCGGTGAACCCTCGGCTGGTGCGCTACTACACCACTCAGGGATGGTTAGACAAGCCCCTCAAGCAGGGGCGCGAAGCCCGGTACACCTACCGGCATCTACTGCAATTGCTGGTGCTGCGCCGTCTGCTGGCGGAAGGCTACAGCGCCAGTTCCATCGGCAGCCTGATCGGCGGTCAGGCTGACACCGCGCTAGAAGACATTCTGCAAGGCGGCGTGCAGCTGACGGTGGAGGCCGCGAACCCGGCGTTGGCGTTTTTGTCCCAAATTCGCGACCGCCGGGAATCCTCTTCATCGGACCGTTTGCCCAAGCGTTCTGCCAGTCCAGCGATGCAGGCTCCCCTGGCGGCACCTGCTCTGGCACCCGCTACCCCATCGACATCTACCCCCCAAACCTGGACTCATCTAGAGATTCTCGACGGTCTAGAACTCCACGTCCGACAAGACTTTGTGGCTCCCGCCACTACCCACGAGCGGGATAGCCTGCTCCAGCTGATTGCTGACCACCTCGCCCACCTCAAATCCACCCAAAGGCCACCATGACTCAATCCAAACCTGCCCTGCCCACCATTGAACTGATTCCGCTCCACGGGGCGATCGTCACCCAGCAGCCCATCACCCTCGATGTGCTGGTGCGGATCACTCCTCCAGCCGTTACCCTCAAGGCCGATCGCGTGCCGCTTAACCTCAGCTTGGTGATCGATCGCTCTGGCTCCATGCAGGGGCAAAAGATGCACTACGCCCGCGAAGCCGCTCGCTTTGCCGTGGAGAATTTGCTGCCCTGCGATCGCATCAGCATTGTCCTCTTCGACGATCGCATTGAAACCCTGGTGCCCAGCACCCTGGCCACCGACAAAAATACCCTGCTAGAGAAGCTGCGCCACATCCACTCGCGGGGCTCTACCGCGCTCCACGCCGGTTGGGTCGAGGGTGGGGTGCAGGTGAGCCAGTACCTCAACCCCGCCCAGCTCAACCGGGTGATTGTGCTCTCCGACGGGTTGGCCAATGTGGGCGAGACTAGACCGGATGCGATCTCAAGCGATGTTCACGGTCTAGCCAAACGTGGCGTCAGCACCACTACCCTGGGCATTGGCGACGACTACAGCGAAGACCTGCTCGCGGCGATGGCCCGCAGCGGCGACGGCAACTTTTTCCACATCGAGTCTGCCGAGCAGCTGCCGACGATTTTTGAAACTGAGCTATCGGGCTTGGCTGCTACATCAGGCCAGCGGGTCAGCCTAGGCGTCAAACCCGGCCAAGGTGTCACCGTTCTGGATGTGCTGAATGACTTTGAAATGACCGACACTCGGCGCTATAAGCTGCCTAACCTGATGGTGGGGTCGCCCATTCAAGTAGTGGTGCGCTTGCAGGTGCCTGCCCTGGAGCGCATCGGCGAACTGATGCAGGTGCGCCTGGCCTGGGATGATGCGGAACAGTTGGGTCGTCAGGTGCTGCGGGCTGGGCTGGAGCTACCCCTGGTGAGCCCCGCGCAGTTCAGCGACTTTCCAGCCAACTCAGCGGTGCAAGAGCAGGTGGCATTGCTGATGGCGGCTCGTGCCCGTCGCGAAGCCATCCGGTTTTCTGACCGGGGTGACTTTGCCTCGGCCCGACAATCTCTCACCGATGCCCGCATTGCTATGGCCGCTATGGCCCCCAGCGCCATGCTGATGGAGGAACAGGCGGTTCTGGAAGATTTAGAGGCTGACTACCAGAGTGGCAACGTGACCAGTGCCCGGAAGAAGGCGTTTTCGCAGTCCTTTAACTTGTCGCGATCGGGCAAGTCTAAGCCCCAGCGATCCATGGATTCTAAATAGATAGGCAATTACACTAGTGCAGCGTCAGTACGAAGAACCAGGGCTGTCATTCCCAAAAGTTCTGCTGTTCATACCTTCCAGAAGGCGTCAACCCTGCGCTTAGGTCTTGTCGCTGTACTAGCCTGGTTTAGCTGTCTCGCCGAGTTTAATCAGCGCTGAAACCACTGTCCTACTTACTCTGCACCACCCGCTGCGCCGAAAAGCTGAGGGCCGATGGTCTGGTAGCGGGCCACTTTGCTGTCTCGATGCGGACCAGCCACTATCGTCCTGAAAACCAATATTCAGCCGCCCGCTCAGTTGAACTTGACTAACCTACCAACGATACAGCGGTGCTCATCCATGAGGCTATGAGGCTGGCAGAAGCCGCCTTTACGCCGGGGTATGAGTATCTGAAGGCCAAGGTCATCGCTACTGAGTTAAGCCTAGCTGGCGAGGTGCAAGGCAGCTTGTTTGCGGCTCCGGTAGACCCCAAGAAGCGCGATCGCCTGATGTCCGCAATGGACAACCTCAACCGCAAGCTCAGCCCGGATGCCTTCAAGTTTGGCGCAATTGGCCTCAAGCCCGCCTGGGCCATGCGGTCAGAGTATTTCTCACAGAGCTACACGACTCATTGGGGAGAGATACCGACTGTGGGGTTTTGCCACAGGATAGTCTCATAGGACAGCCCAATTCTAGTCGGTAAGGTATTACTCGCCTGGGGCTTGATTCAGCCTCTCAGCTAACTTTGTCCAACTTTTAGCTCGAACACCAAAATGCTCCTTCGCGGCTTGAAAGGAGTCGAAATTACGTTGTAGCCAGCCCACGGTATAGATCCCATCAGTTGCCAATCGGTCTTCTTCAGCGTTTCGGGCTGTTTCCTCTGCTTCTTCTTGAGCCAAGCATTCTGGATTCATGCGATAGACCATAGCTAACTGGCCTTTAGCGTTATGACTAAGTTCATAGTCAAAAACTCGTCCGGCCTGGGTCTCTAGCCCTTCGAACTGGCCGTAGATACGGAATGGATTATCTTCGGTCTGAATGGATAGAAGGCGAAAATCAGGACCAAACATATCCGTCAAGGTCTCGATAATAGCGGGCCGAATTTCTCGCTCGACCAAGTCTTCATCGTCTTGAGGGATATAGTCTTGAACATCCTTTTGCTGGACGCTGAGCCCCGCTTGTTGCTGAACTACCTCTAACCTTGCAAGGATTGCCTCAGTCTTAGGCGCAATGCCTCGGAGGGTACTGATGGGGTAGACGGTATCTAATCCATTCTCATCCGGTATAGCAAAGGCCAGCTTAGATTCATCATTGAAGTAGAGACGTACCACCACTAAGTTGGGATGTTCTTTCAGGTGAATATTGCAGAAGTCGGGAGTGTCCTCCATATCCAGAAGGTCTCCTTCTAAGCCATTGCGTTCAAGCAGACGCTTTAAAGCATTGAAGGCATCGATTTCTTTTTGGGTTGTGATAATGCCAACGAGTTGAGAGGGAAGGTTCTTAGCTCGGCCCTCTCGACGTACATCCGAGACTCTAACGTTAGCCGTCTTGCCCTGTTGATCAGCCGCATTCAGGCCAGATGCAATCCCGAGAGCTTCTAGGGCTTGCCCATAACCTGCAGCCATGAGCGACTGGTCGCGGATGCTGAGGAGTGCCTGGCGCATTTCATCGGCACTGCCAAATCGATTTTGGGGTAGTGGGGCAATGGCAACTCTCAGCCAGTGGCTCAGGGATTCGCCAAGTTGTTCTTGAGTCCAATCCAGATCAAACTCGATTTGCTCGTTAACATCTAGCTGATGGGGAGGCACGCCTGTGGTGAGCAATAGAAACACCATGCCGATCGCATACAAGTCAGACTGGTAGAGAGCTTTGCCCATTTGCTGCTCAATGGGCATAAACCCAGGTGTACCAGCCATGGTGCCGGTTTGCAGAGGATTATCATCATCAGTTTGCTTAACCAGACCGAAGTCGATTAAAACTGGCTTGCCGTCTCCCTCTCTGAGGATGATGTTTTGGGGTTTGATGTCTCGGTGAATCAGACCCTGAACATGGAGGTGCTGAACGACATCTAGCAATTCGTCGATGAGTTTCAGAGCATAGCCAATGGAGAATACATGCCCCGTATCAATCATTTCAATAAGGGCATCCATCAGGGTTTTACCTTTTACCTGTTCTTGAATAAGGAAAAAGTTGCCTTGATCGTCAAAATAGTCAAATAGTGTGGGAATTTGACCGTGTCCGCTGCCAATCTGCTGCAGGGCGGCGGCTTCTCGTTCAAACCGCTCGACGAGCTCTTCATCTTGGCTCGCTTTTCCAGTGAGCTTCTGAGCTTTGGCCACATAGGTGTTCTGGATATTCTTTGTGATATCGCTCACTAGGAACGTCGCCCCAAAGCCTCCTTCCCCCAATTTGCTTTCAACACGGTACTTTTCAGCTAATACATCGCCTTTCTTCAAGGTAGAAAGTTTTTTCTTCCGGGGCGGGGCGGCAGCAGGGGCTGGGGGTACCGGTTGGGTAACCACAACTTCGGTTTGGTTGGATCGCTGTAAACCTCCAGCTAAAGCAACGCTACCACCACCTACCAGTCCCATTCCGGTGATAAATCCGTTACCGCTAAGCAGGCCGAGCACCATAGTGGCGACTCCACCAATAAGGCCGTAGCCGACGAGAGGACTACCTTTTTTCTGGCTCGGTGCAGGCTGGGGAGCAGCAGGTTGAGGGGTCGTGGCTCTCTTAGCCTGATGTTGCCGCTGTAGCTTCAGGGAAGCACTGGCTGATGCCTTGGCCTGATGAGGGGACTGTTTAGCGAGGTCACTCATAATTCCGGCACTAGAGTTGGTTCACTTACAGTTCCCACCGTTGGCGGAGAAAAACCGGATTAAACGCATTGGGGTGATCTGCCACAAAACTCATTGGTCTCTAATAAACCTCTGCATTTGCCGGATAAGCGTTGCATTCTGGGGACAATGAAGTATACCTACGGTGACTGAAACTTCATGGTTAGTCTCGAAGACCTGACTAAGGGCAGCATTATTCTGGGCATTTTGCCAAATACCCAGGTCACCATCGTCAGTACCGAGTGGATGGGCGATGACGCGCTGGTGATTGTCTATCGCCAGGCCAACGGTGACGTTGATCAGGAGATTCTGTATCGCGATCGCGAATCCGATCTTGACCTCGTCCATGCCGACCAACCCTGGAGTTTCACGGGCGATGGCGAAAAGCTGCGTCTAGTCTCTGAGGCCCACCGCATTCGTTTAGCCCATCTATTTGACCCACTGCTGGCGGTGCACACCTCAATGGTGGAGCCGTTGCCGCACCAGATTACGGCAGTCTATGGTGAGATGATTCCCCGGCAGCCGCTACGTTTTTTGCTGGCGGACGATCCAGGGGCGGGCAAGACGATTATGGCTGGGTTGTTGATGCGGGAGCTGCTAATTCGTGGCGACCTGCACCGCTGCTTGATTATTTGCCCTGGCAGCCTAGCTAACCAGTGGCAGGATGAGCTGTACCAGAAATTTCACCTGCCCTTTGATATTCTCACCCGCGATCGCATTGAGGCAGCCCGCACCGGCAACGCTCTGGGAGAGATTCCCTTTCTTATTGCTCGCCTAGATCAGCTCAGCCGTAGCGATGATCTGCTGGCTAAGCTCAAACAGACCGACTGGGATCTGGTGGTCTGCGACGAGGCCCATAAAATGTCAGCCTCTTTCTTTGGCAAAGAGATCAAAGAAACCAAGCGCTACAAGCTGGGCAAGCTGCTGGGTGACATCACCCGTCATCTGCTGCTGATGACGGCGACCCCCCACAACGGCAAGGAAGAAGACTTTCAGCTGTTTATGGCGCTGCTAGACAGCGATCGCTTCGAGGGACGTTTTCGCAATGGCGTCCACGCCAGCGACACCAGCGACCTGATGCGGCGCATGGTCAAGGAAGACCTGCTCAAGTTTGATGGCAAGCCCCTATTCCCCGAGCGGATTGCCACTACCGTCGGCTACAAGCTCTCAGAGTTAGAAGATCACCTCTACCAGCGGGTGACCGACTATGTACGGGAGGAATTTAACCGGGCTGAAAGTCTGGGTAACGATGGCCGTAAGGGAACCGTCGGCTTTGCTCTGACTATCCTGCAGCGGCGGCTGGCCTCTTCTCCAGAGGCAATTTATCAGTCGCTAAAACGGCGGCGAGAACGGCT
Organism: Nodosilinea sp. LEGE 07088; assembly: GCF_015207395.1. Classification (GTDB taxonomy): domain Bacteria; phylum Cyanobacteriota; class Cyanobacteriia; order Phormidesmidales; family Phormidesmidaceae; genus Nodosilinea. The sequence goes on along the minus strand of NZ_JADEWX010000018.1, from coordinate 22,449 downwards.
GCAAAAGCGCGTGCAGGAAGAAGAGCAACGCAAGCGCTCCCTGAATGATCTGCTGGACTTTGGTCTCACCCTCGCGGTGGAAGACATTGAGGACGATTTTGATGACTATGCCGATGATGAGCGAGAAGCCGCCGAACAGGAAGTGGTAGACCAGGCCACAGCGGCCCAAACCATTGCCGAGCTAAGGCTAGAGATTGCCCAATTGGAAGAACTGGAGTCGTTGGCGCTGCGGGTGCGGCGCGGTGGCAACGATCGCAAGTGGGATGAACTACGCAAACTGCTCCAGGATGAGCCCACCATGTTTACGGAGCAAGGGCATCGGCGCAAACTGGTGATCTTTACCGAACACCGAGATACGCTGAACTACCTGGTTGACCGCATTCAAGTATTGCTGGGTCGCCCGGAGGCAGTGGTTACGATCCACGGTGGACTGCGGCGAGAGGAGCGCAAACATGCCGAAACGGCATTTAAGCAAGATGTACAGGTGCAGGTGTTGATTGCCACCGATGCGGCTGGGGAAGGCATTAACCTACAGCGAGCCCACCTGATGGTGAACTACGATCTGCCCTGGAACCCCAATCGGCTAGAGCAGCGGTTTGGCCGCATTCACCGGATCGGCCAAACGGAGGTGTGCCATCTGTGGAACCTGGTTGCTGCGGAAACCCGAGAAGGCGATGTCTACTTTTCGCTGCTGAGGAAGCTGGAGGTGGAGCAGAAAGCTCTGGGAGGCCAGGTGTTTGATGTACTGGGGCGGGCGATCGCCGGTAAAGAACTGCGACAGCTGCTGATCGAGGCGATTCGCTACGGCGATCGCCTCGACATTAAAGACCGACTGAACCAGGTGGTCGAAAACCGGCTCGACCAAACCCGTCTGCGCGAACTGTTAGACGAACGCGCCCTGGCCCGAGACTCTATGGATGCCTCTAAGGTGCAGCAGATTCGCGAAGACATGGAGCGGGCCGAAGCTCGGCGGCTACAGCCCCGCTTTGTGGCGGCATTTTTTCTAGAGGCGTTTCAGCAATTGGGGGGGCGGGTCAACCCGCGCGAGGCCAAGCGCTACCAGGTCTCCCATGTACCCTCGGCCCTGCGCAGTCGCGACCAGCAGGTTGGACTAGGCGAACCCATCCTGCGCAGCTATGAACGCATTTGCTTTGAAAAAGACGTGATCAACCTGGCGGGTAAACCAGGGGCTACCTTCCTCTGCCCTGGGCATCCGCTACTGGATGCGGTGATTGATCTCACCCTAGAGAAGCATCGAGACCTGCTCAAACAGGGGGCGGTGCTGGTGGATGCCAGTGACCTCAACGAGCAGCCCAGGGTGCTGGTCTACCTAGAGCACAGCATTCAGGATGCCCGCACCGACTCGGCGGGGCGACGGCGGGTGGTGTCGCGACGTATGCAATATGTTGAAATTGACCCAGAGGGGCACATCGTCAATGCGGGGTATGCCCCTTACCTCGACTATCGGCCTTTGCTCGATGGCGAAAAACCCTTGGTGGAACAACTGCTAGGGGCAGACTGGCTCAAGCAAGATCTAGAGGCCCAGGCCAAAACCTATGCCGTTAAACACCTGGTGCCCCAGCATGTCCAAGACCGACGCGACCAGCAGGGCGACCTGATCGATAAAACTAGAGCCGCTGTGCAGGAACGACTGACCAAAGAAATTCTCTATTGGGATCAGCAGGCCGAAAAGCTAAGACAGCAGGAGGCCGAGGGCAAACCCAATGCCAAGCTCAACTCTGAGCGAGCCAGGGCCAGGGCCGATGAACTGCAATCGCGGCTGGAGCGGCGGATGGATGAACTGGCCCGCGAACAAAAGCTGGCCCCCATGCCACCCCTGGTAGTGGGCGGAGCCCTGGTTGTACCCCTAGGGTTGCTGCAACGGCTGCAGGGCAAGCGCGATGTTACCGCTAGTCTGTTTGCTAAAGAAACCAAACGGGTGGAGCTAGCCGCCATGGCGGCGGTGATGGCGGCTGAGCGGCAACTGGGCCATGAACCGAGAGACATTAGCCGAGAGAAGCTGGGCTATGACATTGAGTCTCGTGACCCTGCGACCGGGCGGCTGCGGTTCATTGAGGTTAAGGGCCGCATCGCTGGGGCTGAGACGGTGACGGTGACGAAAAATGAAATTATCACCGCGCTGAACCAGCCAGAGGCGTTTATTTTGGCGCTGGTACAGGTGCCCCGCTCGGAGGAGTTTGGGGCGGGGGATGCGTTTCGGGTGCGGAGTACGGAAGGACGTTACAGCTCTGGGGATGGGGAGGGCTGCCTGGTGCGCTATGTGCGACAGCCGTTTCAGAAAGAGCCGGATTTTGGCGTCACCAGTGTGAACTACAACTGGAAGGAACTGTGGGATCGGGGGGCAGCGCCGGGAGGGGTGTAATCGATATCACAGCTAAATTGATCAGGCGTCACTGTATTGATGGAGAAAATGGCCTAATGTTTTAACCCATCAGGAGTTTCGTAAATCACTGAGGGTGCAATGTCTAGTGATAATAGCGGGAATGCGATCGGGCTAGCTGAATTGGTCGAGCAGGTTAAACAAGAATTACTTTCAGCGGCCCCAAGTAAAGATAATGTGCCGATCTTGTTCGTAGATTCGGTAGAGTTACAGCTCCAGGTCACGGTTAAGCGAGAAAGGCAAAGCAAGGTTAAAGTTGAAGTCGTTGCCATCGGTGGTGTAGAAGTCGGTGGTGGTGGCAGTCGTAATGACGTGCATCAAGTCATTGTAAAAATGTCTCCGTTATTTACGAAAGACAAGGTACTAGAGTTTTATCAAACACTGCATCCTGATCAGATTCCACCCATGGTGATGGAAAGCGTCGATATCTTGCTTAAGGGTAGCGGCGACAACTTAGACCAGCAGTTCTAAAGCAAGTTCCACTGAGAAGCATGAGCGGTTACCAAGGGTGCAGAATATGGCCATGGAGTTGTTTGATGTTTGGCTTTCTCCCTTAGAGGGAAATCAGTTCAAAATCATAGTCAAGTCAAACGCTGGTGAAGCAGAAGACGACTCACTTCTACCCTTCTGGGAAGATGGCAAAGATTGGCGTAATACTATAATCAAAGTTATCGAGAGCCAAGATGGATTTAAATCAGACTTCTTCTCTGATCCAGATGAGCAGGACTGGATGGTTCGTTACAAGCTTCTTGACGAAGATAGGCAAAGATTTCATCCCTCATATATAAAATACATTGGCCAAGCTTTATACAATTCACTTTTTCCTCATGGAAGTGATGTTAGACAATCACTTAACTCTTCTTTACGGATTTTAGAGAGTAATAGCAATAATAGTCATCTCCATATTTGCTTGAAATGTGAAGAATATTCGGCCAAGCGCACTTCAATAGCAAGTTACCCGTGGGAACTACTCCATGATGGGCAACGATTTTTACTTCACCATAGAGTAAGCTTATCAAGATATATTGCCAAGAAATCTGTACCTTCTAATTTTTATCCTCAGGATAAAATCCACGTATTACTAGTTGCTTCCCGTGCAGAGGATGAGGAGTTAGGCTTAAAACCGCTTACTCAACTAGAACAAAATGCTATTCGAAACGGCTTGATACAAGCACAGAAAGATGGGCTGATCCGTCTTAGCCGTCTTAGAATACCAACCCAAAAAGAATTACAAGATCATCTTACTGGTTTATCGACAGATGATGCAATTCCTCATGTTCTTCATTTTGATGGCCATGGCCTTTTCGGCAAGCTTTGTGTAGAACAAGGCTGCTCGACAATGCATAAAGGGATAAAAGCCGAACGTTGCCGCAGGTGTAATAGCCGATTACCAGAAGCAGAAGGTTACTTGGTATTTGAAAAGTTTTATAAAGGGAAGTCAAAACCAGACTATGTCAAGGCTTCTTCCCTTGGTGCTTTACTTCAAAGCACCTCATTAAGCGATAGTGACTACCATCATAGAATTTCTTTGGTGGTTCTTACTGCTTGCCAATCCGCAATGGCATTAGAGGGTGATTCTATTTTTAATGGGGTTGCTCAAAATCTAATCGATCACCAAGTACCTGCAGTTGTTGCAATGCAGTATTCAATTCGCGCTGATGCTGCAAGTAACTTTTCTGAGCAGTTTTACCGTTCATTGGGCAAAAGAAACTCTCTATCTACAGCCATTCATCATGGCCGAGTAGCTATGCTGCAAGGTAATGGACATCAGTGGTTTCGCCCAGTTCTTTATTTGAGGTGGAAAGACAATGAAGGAGGACAGCTGTTTAAAGAGTCTAAACCACAAAATTCTGCGACAGATGAAACTTCATTACATGCCTTTTCAGTAAATCAAAATAGTGTTTTAGACGATAATAAAAATTTGAAGGCTGGTCAAAAAATAGCTTTACTAATTGGTGTAAAACAGTACGGGGTTGGCTTCAAAGAGATTCCTGGTGCTGAGAGAGACGTTCAAGTTTTCAAGCAAATATTAGAATCTTCAAATTTAGGGAACTTTGATCAGGTAATTTCATTGATTGACCCTAATGTTCAGGATATTGAACAAAAAATAGATTTATTAATAGGAAAACGTTCGGAGAAGGACTTGGTACTGCTGTATTTCTCCGGGCATGGAGTTAAAAATAGTAATAACACCTTATTCCTAACTACATGTAAAACCCAAAAAAATTCGCAGGGAGAGTTAGACGAATCTACAGCTATATCGGCACAATTTATCCATGATGCAATGGATCGCTGTAATTCAAAACAGCAGATCATTATACTTGATTGTTGTTTTAGCGGTGCTTTTTCAGAGAACTTGCTGGTCAAAGATGATGGTTCAATTGATTTAAAGAACCAATTAGGTGGAGAAGGACGGGTAATTTTAACATCCTCGACTTCTTTGGAAAATTCTTTTGCCACAAAAAGCGAAGGATCATCGATTTACACAAAATATCTGGTTCAAGGAATTCAGACAGGTGAGGCTGATCTAAATGGTGACCAGAGGATATCTATCCAGGAACTTCATGACTATATCCAAAGAGAAATGAAGAAAGAAATGCCTTCAATGACACCTGGCATTTACACAACAGGGGAAGGAGCGCGCATTCTTTTGGCAAGAGTTCCTGACACTCCGATAGATTGGAGTGCTTTTGAAATTCCTAAAGGATCTGAAAATTTTGTTGAAAGCTCTGTTCGAACTGGAGGTCAACCTAATTATCAGAAAATTGCTTTTATGCTTTCTGCAACAATAGCGACTATATCATTTTTGGGCTTATTAATGTTTGTTTTAATGAGGCTGCGCTGTTCGAGTATTAAAGAATCCATGACCTATACCGAAGATTCTGATTATCATGACAAATATGTATTCGATAAATACATAGACAACAAAAATCATCCCCAAAGAAAGATCTGTGAATTGGTAGGCCCTAATCTTCCTCCCAATTAGAGGTGGTGTGATGGCGCTAGCAAACAAAATGGTTCTAGGGAATGACTTTACATGTTCCGCTAGCAAGTTCTTTAGGGCAATCTACATACTGATCATTAATCCAAGCCTCTGTATAGTTTATCTTGATTTTCTTCCACCCATTTTCTTGACCAGGTTCTCCATCCTCTCGGCCTATGACTTCTACATCAGAGCCGATAGGGGCAGCTCCAAGAGTTTTGCTAAAGCCTGGATCTTCGTATAGTTCAACCATGTTTGAAGTACTGCACGAACTTATACTTATCAAACATGCGAAAGTACTGGAAAGCTTGATAGCCGACTTCGCCAGATTTTTATTCATTTTGCAAAAAAGCTTGATTACACTTATGCTTTCGGCTCTTCAAGTGTTTATCAGGGAGAACATTAAAAAGAGTTGTTAAAGCTAGGCTTTGGAATGTCACGTAAATGTGAAGACTAGTCTGAGAATTAACTTAAAAATTGCGATATTCCAGATAAGCTAGTTATCTGACTATCTTGGATACTGGAGCTCCATGACCTATCGCAAGAAGCTGATCGAAGTTGCCCTGCCGCTAGAAGCCATCAATATGGAGTCGGCGCGGGAGAAGTCGATACGCCATGGGCACCCGAGTACGCTGCATTTGTGGTGGGCGCGGCGACCGCTGGCGGCTTGTCGGGCGGTGCTGTGGTCGTCGCTGGTGGATGACCCGTCGAGCTGGCCGGAGAAATTCCCCACGGAGGAAGACCAGACGAGGGAGCGGCAGCGGCTGTTTGATATTTTGGGGCGCATCACAATCGAGACCGATCGCAGGGGCAATACCAAGCAGGTGGTGCGGGGGCTGGTGTCGTGGGATGACATTAAAGACCCGGCAGTGATCGATGAAGGGCAGCGCGAGATTGCTAGATCGCTGGCTTGGGGCCGGGGAGAAGAGCCACCGACCCAGCCCGATGCGGTGCGCGAGTACATTGCCAAGTATGCGCCGCCGGTCTATGACCCCTTTGCCGGGGGCGGCTCGATACCGCTAGAGGCGCAGCGGTTGGGGCTAGAGGCCCACGCCAGCGACCTAAACCCGGTGGCGGTGCTGATTAACAAGGCGCTGATTGAGATACCGCCCAAGTTTAAGGATATGCCGCCGGTAAACTCGGAAGACCGCAAGCGGGCCAAGCTGGAGTCGTGGAAGGGGGCACAGGGCTTGGCGGCGGATGTGCGGTACTACGGCAAGTGGATGCGGGATGAGGCGTTTAAGCGGATTGGGCACCTGTACCCAAAGGTGAAGGTGGTGCGGGAGGAAGATGGCAACTACCGCCATGCGACGGAAGCAGAACTGTCAAATCCAAAGAAATTTAAGGTTGAAGAGCTTACAGTAATTGCATGGATTTGGGCAAGAACGGTGAAGTGTCCGAATCCGGCCTGTGGGTGTGAGATGCCGTTGGTGCGGAGTTTTCAGCTCTCAACAAAGAAGGGAAAAGAAGCCTGGGTAGAGCCTGAGATTGAACAAACATTTATACGACCACAAGTCAATTTTGGAGTGAGAACTGGAAAAGGAAAGGCTCCTCAGGAAACAGTAGGGCGGAAGGGAGCAAGATGTTTAGCCTGCAACACACCTGTACCATTAGAATTTGTGCGTCAAGAGGGCCGTGTAGGACGCATTGGGCACCAATTAATGGCCATAGTAGCCGAGGGTACTAGGGGACGGATTTATTTACCGCCTATCAAAGATCAAGAAAATATTGCATCTAAAGATAAACCTTCATGGAAGCCAGAGGCTGCCGTTGCAGGTCAAAATCTACGTGATATTAAACCTCCAACTTATGGCATGACCACTTATGGAGATCTTTTCACCAATCGTCAATTGATCGCATTGACAACCCTTAGTGACTTAGTGATGAGTGCCAAAAATCAGGCAATGCATGATACTAAATTGGCGAACCTATCACACGATGAAGTGCCACTGTCCAAGGGGGGAACTGGAGATCAAGGTTATGTAGAGGCTATCGCTACTTATTTAGGAATGGCAGTAAGCAAATTGGCAGATGCCTCAACTACATTAGTTCGATGGAAACCAAGTATGGATCAAGCCATAGCAACTTTTGGTAGGCAAGCTTTGCCTATGGTTTGGGATTACGCTGAATCGAATGTATTTAATGGAGCGGCAGGCGATTATTCAACTACTTTGAACAATATGCTTCGCGTTGTCAAGGAGCAAACCACTTCGAGTCAAGGAATAGTTATTCAACATGAGGCAACCACACAGCATAAAAATGACATAATTCCAAAGCTTATCTCTACTGATCCTCCCTACTATGACAATATAAGTTATGCCGATCTGGCCGACTTTTTTTATATCTGGCTGCAACGCTCTATCGGCTTTATTTACCCCGAACTTTGTAGTACTTTGCTCGCTCCTAAGATTCAGGAACTTGTTGCTTTTCCCTATCGATTTAATGGAAGCAAAGAAAAGGCTCAAATTTTCTTTGAGGAGGGATTAGGCAACGCCTTCAACCGCATACATTCAATCTCTCATGTAGATTTTCCTTTTTCTGTTTACTATGCTTTTAAACAAGCTGAAACAGATCAGCAAGGAAAAAATGATGGATTGGTTGCCTCAACTGGCTGGGAAACTATGCTGGAAGGTTTAATAAAAGCAGATTTTAGTATTGACGGTACCTGGCCCATGCGAAGTGAGTTGAGCAATCGCATGATTGCAAGTGGCACAAACGCTCTCGCCTCTTCCATCGTCCTCGTCTGCCGTCCCCGCCCCACCGATGCCCCAAAAGCCACCCGTCGCCAGTTTCTCAACGAACTCAAGCGCGAACTTCCCAAAGCCCTCAAAACCCTGCAACAGGGTAACATCGCCCCCGTTGACCTAGCCCAGGCCAGCATTGGCCCTGGCATGGCCATCTACTCAAAATATGCCGCCGTCCTAGAATCTGACGGTGCCCCTATGCGCGTGCGCACCGCCCTACAGCTCATCAACCAAACCCTCGACGAATTTCTCGCCGAGCAAGAAGGCGAATTTGACCGCGATACCCGCTGGGCGCTCACCTGGTTTGAGCAGCACCAGTACACCGATGGCCCCTACGGCGAAGCCGAAACCCTCTCTACCGCCCGCAACACCAGCGTCAAAGGTATGGAAGAAGCCGGTATTCTCATCGCCCGAGGTGGCAAAGTGCGCCTGCTCAAACGCGACGAACTGCCCCAAACCTGGCAGCCCGAAGCCGACAGCCGCACCCCCGATTGGGAAGCCGCCCAGCACCTCATTCGCACCCTGCTCGACCAGGGCGAACTCGTCGCCGCCGAACTCCTCGCCCGCCTGGGCGACCAGGGCCAAAACGCCCGCGACCTGGCCTATCGGCTCTACACCATCTGCGATAGAAAAGGCTGGGCCACCGAAGGCGTCGCCTACAACAGCCTGGTGATCGCCTGGCCCGAACTTACACGACTTGCAGCAGAGTCTGGACCATCCGAAGTGCAGGGGAGTTTCTTGTAAGTCCTCCGTGCCCCTTGTGTAAATAACCACAGCGACCGAGAGAGCAAAGAGAAAATCTGTTGACGCTTAAACTGTAGAACAGGGACTTTGAGAGAACTGACCATGAACACACAACTCGTAAACTCCATCATTCAGGTTGTGCGATCTCTTCCCAGAGACGAGCAACAGTTGCTCATTGACAGCCTAAACCAACTCCTTCTTCAGCCCTCCCCTGACGAATCTAATCCGTCAGAACCAGAAGAAACCGCCGATATTTTCCCTGATGAAGCCTTAGAAGAACCAATCGACGAAGACGCCTGGGCCGTTTGGCAGTCTCTGGGAGATAATGCGGTGTCGGGTCAATTAGAGAATCCATCCGTCAATCACGATCGCTATCTTTACGCCAAACCTCAATGAACCGGCTATTTGTCGATACCAGTGCCTTCGCCGCTTTAGCCGATCGGGATGACGACAACCATGCCAGTGCCGTTGCCTTCAACAAACAAATGAAGGGGCATATCCTGGTATCGACAAACTATATCCTGGATGAACTGTACACCCTGCTGTTACTCCATGCTGGCTATCCTAAAACCGTATCCTTCAAAGCGGATCTGGATATTCTGGTTGCTAAAGGACTGTTGAGAATTGTCTGGATTTCAGATGCGATCGCCCAATCCTCTTGGGAAGTATTTGAGCAGTTCAACACCGACAAAGAGTGGTCTTTCACAGACTGCACTTCCTACGTCGTCATGAAACAGCACCGGCTAACTGAGGTTTTCACCTTCGACCATCACTTCTCCCAGATGGGCTTTACTCGCTTGCCAATTTAGCTTGTCCAAATCTCTATCAGTCGGTGGTGTCAGAGAGGAGTACGGCAAAAACACGAAGCAGAAGTGCGGGAGATCTACCCTCATCCTTCCGGGCAAAGATTTCAGCCTGTGTAGAACGAATTAGTGGAATGGAGCGGTCAAGAAACCATCATTTCATTAAACGAGTTTATCCAATGCCCGCCTATTTTGGCAGGTCTGTTAGCAGCTGCCCCCGTTCTGGGGATACTCCTAAGGGAACAAGCTTCGGCAAGCTATCAATCACACGGAGCGGAGAGAGGCGATGACGGTGACGGAAGACTTTGATTTTGAGGCCGCAGTCAAGGCCGCCCTCAACGAGGCATTACGAGAGCGTGGACACGTCAATGTCTTGATCGCCGGACGCACTGGCGTCGGCAAGAGCACGCTGATCAACTCTGTCTTCCAGGGCAGCTTCGCGACGACTGGTCAAGGACGCCCCGTTACCCAAAACACGCGAGAAATCAAAAAAGAAGGGGTTCCCCTTTCCATATTTGATACTCGGGGCTTAGAAATGGCGGACTTTTCCGAGACCTTAGGGGCGCTCAAGTCCTTTGTGTCAGAGCGTTCCAAAAGTCCCGACTCCAACCAACATGTTCACGTAGCGTGGATTTGTATAGCTGAAGACTTTCGACGGGTAGAGCCCGCCGAGGAAGAACTCGTCAAAATGCTGGTTGACCGAAACATACCTGTCATCGTTGTAATCACCAAGGCCAGGTCTGACAAAGGTTTCCGCGCCACAATACTGGAAATTTTGCCCGAGGTGACCAATGCTGTTCGAGTGCGCGCTATTCAGGAGGAACTCGATGACGACATCGTGTTGCCGCCAAAGGGGTTGCATGAACTGGTCGAGTTAACCATGCAGGTCGTCCCAGAAGGCCGAAAAAGAGCCTTTACGGCGGCACAAAAAGTTGACATCGAGTTAAAAAAAACACAATCCCACACCATCGTAGCCGGATCGGCCATTAGCGCAGCCGGGACAGCGGCAGTCCCTATTCCATTTTCGGATGCGATCGTGATTGTCCCTATCCAAATTGGGATGTTGGCTGGTATATCGGCAACCTTTGGTTTACCAGTAGACAAAAGCTTTCTCAGTACCCTAGTCGGCAGCATCCTCGCCGGAGCCGGGGGCACCTTAGCCGGACGGTCAATTGTGTCTGGCTTACTAAAGATGATTCCCGGTGCCGGTTCTGTTGCCGGAGGTGCGATCGCAGCTACTACAGCCGCTGCACTCACCACGGCTATTGGAGAGACTTACATCGCTGTTCTAGTCATGCTGTTTGTCAGCAAAGATGGTGAACCTCCAACATCCGATGAAGTAGCGGAGGCGTTCAAGTCCAAATATCTACAGCTTGCTACCAGTAGATAGCTCACTCTACCGAGCCTAAGTCTGTCACGAGACATTCGGTGGAGTAGCCAAAGACGCATTCTGACCCGAATTAATCATTTATTCAAGGTAATTCTTTTGGAAGCCCGTAACCGTAAAATCAGCGAATGGTATACCAAGATTCTATTCGGCGAAATCAAACTCCCCCGATTTCAGCGGTTTGAAGCTTGGGATAGCCATCGGATTGCCAGCTTGCTGCAGACTGTGATCCACAATCTGCCCTTAGGCATCACCCTGGTACTTGAAGTCGGTGACCAGGAGAAATTCATCTCCCGCTATCTGCAAACTGCACCCGTTACCCAAAACAAAGTGCAGGAACACCTTTTGGATGGGCAGCAGCGGCTAACCGCTCTCTGGCGAGCATTCCACAACAACTACCCATGGGAGACCTACTACGTCTATCTCCAGGAGTTCGACAACTACGACAAAGACGAAGAGCGAGATGACCTGTCAATCTACTGGCGGGGACGTTACATCAAGCAGAAAGACGGAAAACGATACCCGCTATGGTGTGACAACCCAGCAAGGACTCTGGAGAGGGGCTTTATCCCAATTAATTTGCTGCGTCCCGATAATATTCAAACCGAAATTGATGATTGGCTAAATGCCGCTCTTCAAAGACCTTCTGCTGAAGCAGGTGTGGAAGCCTTCGAGCAGTTCTTCTCCCTCAAGGAACGATTAAGGGCCAAAGTTCAAGAGTTGCGTTCCACTATTGCCAACTACAACCTGCCATTTCTGTCTTTACCGTCTTATACCGATAAGTCCGTGGCTCTCAGCGTGTTCATCAACATGAACACCAACAGCAAGCCCCTTTCAACCTACGACATTATCGTGGCGGAAGTGGAAAGCGCCATGGGGCAATCTCTCCACGATTTAGAAGCTGACCTCCACCAAAAACATCCAGCCATTAGTCGCTACGCCTCCTTATCGAGCCTGATTCTGACGACATCGGCGCTGCTTCAGGGCAATCTCCCCAACCAGCGGGGAGCTTGGGACATGGATAAAACCCGCATGGTCGAGCAGTGGGCCAGGCTTGAGCGAGGCTTGAGCCTAATGGCCCAATTCCTCAACGGCGAAGGCATTTACGACGACCAACGGTTACCCACCAACGCTGTCCTGGCCGTCATTGCCGCTCTCTATGCCGACATCCCAGAATCTGGAGATAAGCGAGGGCAAGATGAACTGCTGCTGAAGAAATATCTGTGGTACAGCTTCTTTAGCGATCGCTATGAAAACTCTGCTGCTACCCACGCTTTCGCCGACTTTAATGTGCTGAAAGCCATCATCACGGGCAAACAGAAACCTGATGGCAGTCCTTACACCACTGCTGATGTCCCTATCTTCGCCAACCACTCCCTAGTCGAATCCGAAGAACTAACCACTGCTGAATGGCCAAAGCGCACCACCATTCGTGGACGCGGTGTTCTGGCCGTTATGTGTCGTTTAGGAGCACTAGACTTTTTCACCGCAGAACAACTCAATGCTCAGAATATTGGTGAACGACACTACCACCATGTTTACCCTGACGCTCTGTTGAAAGAAGCTGGTATAGAAAGCTTCTTGGCGCTTAACTGCGCTCTGATTAAGGACAAAACCAATATGTCAATCGGGCGCAAAGATCCGCTGGTGTACATGAAAGAGCGATACCAATGGGTTTCCGAAGAAATTGTGCAGGATCGCTTACAATCCCACCTGATTCCCATTGACGAGCTAGCTAATGGTGGCTACGAAGAGCTATCAGAAGAAGCGAAAAATACTAAGTTGAAGAAAGATTTTGAAGATTTCATTCAGAGGCGGGCCGAACTGGTTATGGCTGCTGTCAGAAAACTGATTGACGGACGCCAGCTCAGCGCTGCGGAGGTTTACAAAGAGATTGAAAGCTCCTCAATGGTTGACCAGCAACCAGCAATGTCACAGATTAGTGGCTGAGCCATCTAGGCTTCCGCAGGAGTTTCCCGACTCAGTAGCAGGGGTAACCGTTCAACAGCTTTGTCCAGACACCCCCAAAGCCTTAATGTTAAGGCCATGAGTAATTTTGCTGGCTTTCCTTCAATCCCTGGGAAGAATGAAGCAAGGGTAAAAAACTTCAACAAATCAAGCTGAAATCGTTCCATAAGATCACCATAGGGGGCAGAACCCCCACACCTCAGCAGCAAATACACTATGGCTATCAGCAACCACGAACGGGTCGGACGGGCGCTCCAACTGCTTCAAACGGGGGTATACCCCTACCTGGAGCGAGAAATGCAGGCGACCTACGGCAAGCACTGGCCAGTGAGAGCCGCCACCTACCTCAACCATAAAAACGAAAGAGCCGAGGACGTTCTCCAGAGTGACCTCTATTCGGCCTTAAAGGTGATGTGGAACGAGTGGAACGATGTGTTTCGTAAGACCCTGGGCAAGTCTGAGCGATCGCTACTCTCAGAATGCCAGGATATCCGCAATACCTGGGCTCACACTACCACCTTCACCACCGAAGATGCCTACCGCGCCCTGGACAGCATCGCCCGCCTGCTCTCTGCCCTCTCCGCCCCCGAAGGCGAAGAACTCGAAAAGCAGCGCTACGAACTCCTCCGCACCCGGTTTGAAGAGCAGGCCCGCAAAGCAACCCGGCGGGCCGCCACCGCCACCACTGAGGGGCAACCCCTGGCCGGGCTCAAACCCTGGCGAGAGATTGCCACCCCCCACCCCGACGTAGCTTCTGGCCAGTACCAGCAAGCTGAATTTGCCGCTGACTTGTGGGAGGTGTATTGCGATCGCGGCTCTGACGAATATCGAGACCCGACAGAGTTCTATAAGCGCACCTTTCTCACTGAGGGCCTACGCCAGTTGCTCAGCAATGCCCTACTGCGTCTCAGTGGGCAAGCTGCCGACCCAGTCATCGAGCTACAGACCAACTTTGGGGGTGGCAAGACCCACGCCATGCTGGCGCTGTACCACCTCTGCATGGGGGTGAACGCCCAAGACCTGCCGGGCATGGAGACCATCTTTCAAGATACCAATATTGAGCAGCCGCCTCAGAACGTTAATGTCGCGGTGCTCGTGGGTAACAAAGTATCTCCGGGGCAAATTCACCACAAAAAAGATGGCACCACCATTCGCACCCTGTGGGGCGAAATGGCCTACCAGTTAGGTGGCAAAGAAGCCTACGAGATGATCCGCGAAGCCGACGAAACGGCCACCAACCCCGGCGACGCCCTCAAAGACTTGTTCGACCGATATTCCCCCTGCATGGTTTTGATCGATGAGTGGGTGGCCTACGCTCGCCAGCTCCACGACAATAAAGACCTGCCCGCCGGAGATTTTGACACTCACTTTACCTTTGCCCAGACCCTCAGTGAGTCGGCTAAGAATGCTAAGGATACGCTGTTGGTGGTCAGCATCCCGGCCTCTGATATTGAAATTGGTGGTGAACGGGGCAAAGAAGCCCTAGACCGGCTGAAAAATGCCATTGGCAGGGTCGAATCGCCCTGGCGGCCTGCCAGTGCCGAAGAAAGTTTTGAGATTGTCCGCCGTCGCCTGTTTCAGACCACGACCAACCGTGAATTGTTTGTCGATCGCGATGCCGTGGTCACCGCCTTTGCCGAAATGTATCGCACTCAGTCCCAGGAGTTTCCCTCCGAATGCCGGGAGATCAGCTATAAGCAGAGGATGCTCGACGCCTACCCCATTCACCCAGAGCTATTTGATCGCCTTTACTCTGACTGGTCTAGTCTCGACAAATTTCAGCGTACCCGAGGGGTCTTGAGGCTCATGGCCAAGGTCATCCATGCCCTATGGGAAAGTGGAGATAAGAACCTGCTGATCATGCCAGGGCACATCCCCATTAGCGATGCCCAGGTACAACCAGAAATGACCCGTTATCTAGAAGACAACTGGCCGCCTATTCTAGAGCGCGATGTGGATGGCCCCAATTCACTCCCTAAAACCCTCGACGCTCAAAACCCTAACCTGGGCCGCTACTCAGCTTGTCGTCGGGTAACGCGCACGATTTATCTGGGGTCGGCCCCGACGTTGCAAGGGGCTAACCGAGGCGTCGAAGACCGGCGCATCAAGCTGGGCTGCGTGCAGCCTGGCGAAAGTGTCGCCACCTTTGGTGATGCCCTCCGTCGTTTAACCGATCAGGCCACCTATCTCTACGTAGACGGCAACCGCTACTGGGTCTCTACTCAGCCCAACGTTACCCGCACCGCTCAAGATCGCTCCGAGCAAATCTTGTCAGACAAAGACACCGTCTGGGAAGAGATTACTCGACGGCTCAATCACCAGGCCCGCAGACGAGAAGACTTCTGTGCGGTCCATACGGCCCCTGCCTCATCAGCAGATATCCCCGATGACCCTACGGATGGCATCCGGTTGGTGATTCTAGGCCCGCAGCAATGCCACAGCCGCTTAGTAGAAGACAGCCCGGCCCGTCAATGGGCCGAAGATGCCCTGAGCCACAAGGGAGCTAGCCCCCGCTACTACAAAAACATGCTGCTGTTTTTAGCCGCCGATAAGGCCAAGCTAGAAACCCTAGAGCGAGTCACTGCTCAATACCTGGCTTGGAAATCTATCATTGCCGATAAAACGACCCTCAACTTAGATCCGTTTCAGCAAACACAGGCCGAGACTAAGGTAGGAGAATCTGATAAATCTGTCGATGCTTTACTCAGTGAAGCCTATCAATGGGCACTTGTACCCGATCAACCCGATCCCCATGGCGGCATTAAGTGGACTGAAATTCGCATTCAGGGTCAAGATTTGCCGATCGCTCGGGCCAGCCGCAAGCTGATTCACGAAGAGCATCTCATCACCCAATATTCCGCCAGTCGGCTTTGTATGGAAGCCCTTGATCCCTTCCTATGGCGAGACAGCAACCACCTGGACCTCAAAAAACTCTGGGACTACATGGCCCAGTACCTCTATCTGCCCCGGCTTAAGTCAGCTCAAGTATTGCTTGATGCCATTCAAGACAGTGTTTCTAACCTGCTTTGGGCTGAGACATTTGCCTATGCTGAAGGTTGGGATAACTCCAGGGAAAGGTATCAAGGACTGCGAGCAGGTCAATACATAACCCCCACACTCAGCAGCCAGAGTCTGCTGGTTAAACCGGCGATTGCCCAGCAGCAATTCGATGCCGAAGAAGCTGAACGCAAGCGAATCGAAGCGGAAAGGGCTAACAATGAAGGGCAATCCGGAGGCTATACAGCGACAGTTATCGTTTCACCGGGCAGCACCTCAGTGGTCGCTGACTCAGCGGATGGTTCAACTACTGTTGTAGTCGAAAAGAAAATCACCCGGTTCTTTGGTTCAACCAATCTTGACCCCGTCCGCTGCAAGCGCGATTTTGATCAAGTAGCTGATGCAGTACTGCAACATCTAATCGGCCAAGTGGGTGCCACTGTTTCAATCCGCATCGAAATTGAAGCCACTGCCGACCAGGGTTTTTCCGAGTCAGTTATGCGCACCGTCACTGAAAACGCCAACACCCTGAAGTTTTCAACCCAAGAATTTGAGGAGGATTGATCCTATACTTCGCCTACATCGCGTGAGGCTTCGAGAAATACTTCACCAGCATTCTCATCAATTCGCCGGGCTGGCATTGCAGCGGCCTTTCAGGAGTAGGGGCAGGTAGAAAGTCAGTCCACTCAAAAATTTCAGCAAAGCCACACAGATGCATCTGCTGAAGCATGGCCTGAATTGCCTCCCGAGACCCAATGGCCAAAAGCTTTACAGGTTCTCGATCAGGTCTTGGGTAATTGCTAAGCTTTTGCCTGATTTCGACACTGACTATCAGGTCATTGTCGGCAGCACGCATCTCTGAACCAATAAAAGCTGTAGGGGTCAACACAACATGAACCTCAAATAGTCCTATCGCCATAATAGTATCCATAAATGTGTGCGTCAACATATATGGATTCGCTTGTCCAGCCCTCCTCTGAAATGATAAGAACATGGGCAAGGCAGGCTATGTTCTCAAGCAGGTGCTGGAGCAATACGGCATCACTCAATACCGCTTCGCGGCAACTATGGGTGTTGGGCGCAACAGCGTTTACCGCTGGTGTAGCGGCAAAATTGACCCCACAGGCGACACCATTCTGGAAATCGTCCGTGTCCTTAAAACCATGAGTCCAGAAGCCGCTGAAGACTTCGTTAATCAGTACATAAGCAGCGAACTTGACGGGTAATGCTCCGGTTGCTCAAAGCTCTACCGGTCTATCCCTCTAGAGCGCGTTATGCTCCGTTGGGGTTGTCCCATCTGAAGTGCCTGAATCGCCTGCACCTGGGCGACCGTCCCTCGGGCATACTGCTCAATTGTCTGCGGTGCCACCCCTTGCAAATCCTGCTGAAACCGAGCATACGGCCCTTGGTGTAGCAATGCTGCTACAGACTCCCCCGATTCCCCAGCTCCCAGCGCCGCCGCCGTCACCTTTTGATCAAGCTGAATTGCAGTGAGATCGCTGCTCACATAGTCCCGATAGAGATCCGGATAACTCTGAATCTTCCCCGTCACCGCGCAGGCATATTCTAGATACCGCTGCTGCTGAAGGCTATCCACAGTCGTCTGAGCGTACTGGAGTAGTTTGGGTAACGCCGCTTTCTTCTCCTCCTCAGACAATCCCAAAATCTGTTGCTGAGTAAACGGCCCCTGGGCCAGCAGTTGAATGACCTGCCGTGGCGACTTGCCGGTTTGGAGCGCGGCCTTAGCCACCTCCTGATCTAACCCCTGGGCTGATGTAGGATTGTCGCTATAGCGGGTGTAGAGGCTCTCGTAGTCCCTTGCATCCTTGAGCGAGGCCTTAGCCAGAGCCAGGTACTGCTGGCGCATCAACCGCCCTTTCTCAGTCTCGGGCTCCTTAGGCAACTGTGGCTCGCTCATAGGGCATCGGTGAACTCATCGAGCAAGTCAGCCGGAGCGGCTACCGTCACCGGCTGTACCAAAGCGGATCCACTAATCATCTCGGCCTGTGAATTCTCCGCCTCGGGGCCTCCTACCAGTTCAGTCGTGTCAGGCCGAGCCAGCCCTAGATCAAACTCTTCGCGCAGGTGTTGAATCTGGGCTTCCATTTGCCAAATCGACTGCTGCGCCAGGTCGCGTAGCTCCGCCTCAGAGTAATTGCCCGAATGCCGGTAGGCGAAGGGCAGCCAGAAAGCACGGGTGGCGGTGGCCGCTTTCTCCTTGCCGTTGTAGGTGTCGTGGATCAGCCAGGAGTAGGTGATGCCGTTGGGAGAAGTGCGATCGGGCTCAAAGATAAAGCGCACCCGAGACTTTTTGTCAGGGTTGGCAGGATCGGGGCTTGGGGAAGGGCTTCGTCCTCGGGGCATGGGTAAAAACTAAGCCGATATAGGCTTCTCAAACTTTGTCAGCATCTCGCAAGGTGAATGACCACTAACAGCAGTCTTTCTTTCGTATTCTACACTGGCAAGTCTTTCAATGCTGATTTTATGCCAGCCATCTATATAGGCGAAGCAGCATTACTGAATATCCGCAGGATCTACAGACCATCAAAATGCCTTCCAGTCAAGACTTAAAGCCTTGCCGACAGGTGTACCACATACTTTTATCATAAAGTTTCGTAAATTAATCAGCACGCAATCAGCTTTTCTTGGATGACTCACCGTAGAATCGGTTCATCAGGTTTGGTGAGGCCAGCGATTTTGGCTATTTGGAATCGATCTTGGGGCTCTCACGCAGTGCACTACCTTCACTTTGGCATCGTTATGCCCTGATATTGTGGAGGCATTCAGATGGATTACTCCCAGCACATTCAAGATGTGGTCTTTAATCAACTTGTTCAGAAGTTAGAAGAAGCAACTGCTGAACTTCGAGCCCTACAGTCAGCAAATCATCTCATACGAGATGATATTCGAGAACTGCATGAAAGATTGGGAGATAAACCCCAATTTGATAAGGTGCTATCTCTCAAAGATGCTTGGCCTGTGCTCGGCTATAAAAATTACAGTCAATGTCTGTATATGATACGGTGTGGCCATTACCGCAGCGGTATAGAAGCAATTGATAGACGTGCCCCTGGTACAACAAAGGCAAGCTGGTATTTGAATATCAATGCTTGTAATAAACGAGATTTAGTTGCTCCACATAAAAGGCAACCTGGCAAAGTAGTATCCTAGGGGCTATTCTCCAGAATTATTATTTTTCAAAGCTTCAAAATACGCCTGTGCAGCTCTTACTTTACTAATATGCTTTTGATAGGTGCCCAGATTAAGGGTGGCTGAATGTCCAGCCATTTGGGCAGCGACAGCGGTAGGTAACCCCAAATCAAGCGCAGCCCTAATGTTCCAGGCATGGCGCAAGTCATAAGGCCTAAACGGAATTTTGTATCGCCCGAATTGAGTAGACGTGCGATCGCCATAGTCTTTGTTAAGACGGGCAGTAATCTCTGGTTTTTCTATATTCATCAGATCCCAGCGTTTAACCCATGAGAGCGGGAGTGGAAAAACTTCTCGGTTACCTGTCTTCGTTGCGTCTGGGACGAGTGCAATAGGCCATGACTCGCCCTCGTACTCTTTATATACAATTTCACACAAAAATGCTTCGTGATCCCGTAGCCCATAGGTTGCCATAGTTCCTGCAATCCACTGCCAGCCCCGGTTATTGATGTTGTCTATTGCCGCAATAATCTGATCGTCAGGTGGAATATTGCGAACTACTTTATTTAAGCTATAGTTACCCTGCTTCGACCTCAGATTGCACCCGATACCAGCAAAGTCAGCTAGCCGTTGCAATTTCTGGCAACCAATCTGCAAACTCCGACTGTTGGGCTTCCACCTCAGAGTAGTCTGCTCAAGTAGGTCTGCTGTAAGTTTGCGTTCTGGAGTAAGCCATTTAAATGCCGGATACCAAAATTGTTCCTTCCAACTGAGGGCAATCGCATCCTTGTCACCCGTCTGGGACTTTAACCAGTCTTGGCGGAATTTCTCGATCCAATAGCCACAAGTCTCTTTGCTACGATCAACTTCCTGAGCAACCACATCCCATTCAAACCGCTTCTGGTCAAGTAGCCCTCCGATGCGCTTTGCCTCAGACTCTGCAAACTTTAAGCCTGTAGGGTTAGCGTAGACGTCCAGGCTGAGATACTGCTGATAGGGCTTTTGTCGCTTACTACCAGGTTTAGGAGGTAACACTGCTCGCAAGCTCAGCTTTTCCTGCCGGGCACCTCGGGCGTAAACACGAACACCAATCTTGGCAGCCTTCAACCGTTCATTTATAGCTTCAATCGTCAGCGATTTTTGGGGCATCACATGACCTAGCCGTGAACTAAACGTGAACTACTTTTTTTCTGTTGTGTGCAATTCTCTCTGCTGTCTCACATTAGAGCACCCGGCTGTAACTTAGTCATGACAGCTATTCTAGCCTATATGCAGGATTGGAGGGAGCTACGAAATCTCGATGCTGACCTGCCTTACAAGCAGGATGTCACTGGTTCGAGTCCAGTATCGCCCATACAGGAAACCCAAGCCCTCAGGCCTTTTCAGGTGGTTACTTCAGACCCAGCCAGAACTGACTGAATGGGGCTGAACTAGAATAAACGGAGGTATTTCTAGATCAAATTTAGATCAGGAGCTAGCTCGCCATGGGACGAAAAGCGCTGACGGTAGAAGCAGCCAATCAACGGTTAGACGCGGCTCAGATGGGATTGAGGCTCTACCAGCGCGGTGAGAAGCTGTCACTGCGAGGCACCCTCCCACCCCGACCAGACAGCAAGGAGACTCGGTCCAAGCAGCAGTTCATCACATTGGGGGTCTACGCCAACCCTGCGGGCATTGAGTACGCCGAGGCAGAGGCCTTTCGCCTGGGGGCGCTGCTCGCCCAGAAACGCTTTGACTGGCGCGAAGTTGAGCCCGACACCAAAGAGAACAGCGAAACCTGCCAGGCATGGATCGATCGCTTTCAGCAGGATTGGCAAAAGCAGCAAGAGGGTGATGAAGACGCTATTGCCCTGCGCTGGCGAGAGCAGTTTTGGTACCCGGCCTTCAAATGGTTACCACCAACGGCGAAACTTACGCCCCATCTTTTGGATGACGTGGTGGATCGGTGGAAGCCCAATAGCCGCAGTCGCCAGGTCGCCTGCCAAAAGCTCCAGCGGTTGGCCGACTTTGCCGGTATCGAGTCAAAGGTGCGCGATCGCCAGGGCGACTACCGGCTCAGCAACGTTGAGCGCATCATCCCCAACGACGACGAGATTATTGCCGCCATCGACGGTATGAAAAACAAGTCCTGGCAGTGGATTGCCGCGATGATGGCCACCTACAACCTCAGGGATCACGAGGCCTTTCTCTGTGAAATGGACTGGCGTGAGTACGATGGTCAGCGGTGGTTGGTGGCCCTGGTGCCTGATGGAACGAAAACCGGGAAGCGCGAGACTTTTCCCCTGCCACCAGAGTGGGTTGACCGTTGGCAACTTTGGGAGGTGCGCCGACCTGCTGTGACAGCTCGCATGAATAAAGACTACGGCGATCGCACGTCCACGGCTTTTCAGCGGGCTAAGATGCCCTTCCCGCCCTATAGCCTGCGCCACGCCTGGAGTTTGAGAGCTGCCCTCTGGCTAGAGCTGCCAACGGCGGTGGCCTCACAGTTTATGGGTCACAACCCCAACGTCAACCTGGGCACTTACCAAAAGCACATCTCTAAAGAACGAGCGGCCCAGACCTATTTTGCTGCTCTGAAGAAAAAGCAGGCGGGTTAAAGGCTGATCAACCTCGCTTGCTGGCCATAGTACGATCGCGCAGCTGGCACTTCTCAATATCGGCATACCAGTCTGGGCGGCGGGAATCGGGCGATCGGCGATCGACTATCTCTTTATTCACTCGGTAGTGGCCAGACCGCACTTTGTAGAGGCAAGCGTCGTAAGTCTGGTAGCCCAGCATCTTCCAGGCCTTGTTGAGCTTTACCAGCTTAGGCACATCCACCTCGCTATTCAGACGCTGCCTCAGATCTCGAAGATTGCCCTCAATTAAATCAAGGCGGGCGTTAAGCCGTTCAAATAACGCTTCCAAGAGGTCATGGGTGTCCATTGTCTATGCATCTCCAGAACCGATTCACACGAAGCTCTCAGCCGCTTGGGCACATAGTCCCAAGCCGCCCGCATTTGGCTTTCCAACGGTCAACAAGCAAAGAATTTGATAGACACACTCACCTTGGTGAGAACATCTTAAGACGAATCAATCGCCAATAGCTGATCTCATGCTGACTAATTTACTAAAGTTAGCAATAGTGGCGCATAGTCAAATCTTGCTTAACGGGTGACAAGGGTACTCAACGTCATGCGGTACAGGGCTTTGAGACAATAAAGGGGACAAAAAATAGGGAGCCTCAGTGCAGCTCCCCTAAACCAATATGTTTCCTGCATCCTACCAAACCA
>NZ_JADEWX010000193.1 GCF_015207395.1 Nodosilinea sp. LEGE 07088 | reverse complement strand
GCCTGGGTGGGGTGGGCCGTAGCCCAATTTATGCTGATGGGGTCAATCAAACAAAATATTCAAATTCGTCTGATTTTAGTCGGGGTGGTACTGGTCTTAATGCTCGTGCCTCTGTCTACCATGCCCCCCTTTGACGATGCCATTGGCGATCGGGTGTCGAGCCTGTTTAACAATGTACAAAGCGACTCTAGCTACAAGGCGCGTACCGCCACCTACAACGAAAATTTAAGCATTGCCCTATCCTCCTATTTGGGCCGAGGCCTGGGCGGCACTCTGACCGTTAACGAGACCGGCTCGGCCGTTAAAGTCGCCCTCGACAGCGGCATTTTAGATCTGTTTTTTACCCTGGGTTGGGTTGGCACACTGCCCTATTTGGCCGGGCTGATCATGCTTTTTTTGCGCCAGTTTTTTACCTTTGAAAGTCGGTTTGATGTCTTTGTCGCGGCGACGCGCTCGATCACCGCTGCCAGTCTAGTGCAAATGCTATTTGGCAATACGGCCATCAGCATTGGCGGGTTAATTTTATGGGGTTTTTTGGGGGTCAACCTGGCCGCCCAGCGCTATTACGCCCACCAAAAACAGCAGCTGGTGCTGCCCTTGGCTGTAAATGACCAACCCCCAGCGTTGCACCTGGGCGCATCTGGCCCCCCACCGCTCTTGTAGTCAGCAGGTTTACTCGATGAAAACACTTCAAATTGGCATGGGTTGGTTCCCCGAGCAGGCCGGAGGACTCAACCGCGTTTACTACGACTGTGTGCGCTACCTGCCCAAAGCCGATATTCAAATTCGCGGGTTAGTGGCCGGTTCTGATCAGGTTAACCAAACTACCCAGGGGCAAATTCAGGCCTTTGCGCCCCTGGGTGACCCGTTAGTGAGCCGCTGGCAGCAGGCCCGACGAAACTTTAAGCAGCTCACCGCCCAGGAAGATTTTTCCCTGGTGGTCTCTCATTTTGGGCTGTATACGTTTCCGCTGCTCGACCAACTGCGCGAGTACCCGGTGGCCATGCACTTTCAAGGGCCCTGGGCTCTAGAGGGCCACGTTGAAGGAGGGGGGGCCTTGAGCACTCGGGCCAAGTGGCTGTTGGAGTGGACGACCTATCGCCAGGTGCGCCAGTTTATTGTGCTGTCTGAGGCCTTTCGGCAAGCGCTGCACCAGCACTACCATATTCCCTGCGATCGCATTCACATCGTGCCCCCTGGCGTCGATACCACTCGCTTTGACACCAGCGTCAGCGCCGCTGATGCCCGGGCCCGTTTGGGCTGGCCGAGCGATCGCCCCATTCTGTTAGCGGTGCGGCGGCTGGCGCGACGCATGGGCCTAGAAAACCTAATTGCCGCCATCCATCAGGTGCGCCAGCAGCACCCTGATGTGCTGCTGCTGATTGCCGGTAAAGGGGCACTCAAAGCCGAGCTAGAGCAGCAAATTCAAGAGTTAGACCTAGCCGACCATGTGCGCCTGCTGGGATTCGTATCTGACGACGATTTGGCCCTGGCCTATCGGGCCGCTACGCTGTCAGTGGTGCCCACCGTGGCCCTAGAGGGGTTTGGCCTGATTGTGATTGAATCGTTGGCCAATGGCACCCCAGTGATGGGCACTCCGGTCGACAGCATCCCCGAGATTTTAACCCCGTTCTGCCCCGACCTGGTGTTTGAGGGTACGCGCTCCGAGCAGTTGGCCCAGGGTATTGTCGAGGCCCTGTCGGGGCAACGCAAATTACCCGATGCTGCTGCCTGTCAGCAGTATGTAGACAATAACTACACCTGGCCCGTGATTGCCGAGCGGATCAAAACCGTCTATCAACTGGCAATGGATAGCTAACCGATGAAAATCCTATTCCTCGACCAAAGTGGCAAGCTGGGCGGGGCCGAACTGTCGCTGCTGGATGTGGCCAGTGCCTTTAGCCCCCACTGCCTGGTTGGCGTGTTTCAAGACGGACCGTTTCCGCAAGCGCTGGCCTCACGGCATATTCCTTACCAGGTGCTAGCCCAGTCGTCCATTGCGGTCAGTAAAGAGAGCCCCTGGGCCGACGGCGCCAAAAGTCTCGGTCAGTTGGCTCCCCTGGTGGCCACCATCGCCCGCCTTGGGCAAGACTTTGATCTGATCTATACCAACACCTCAAAAGCCCTTATTTTGGGTGCCTTAGCAAGCAGGCTGTGTGGCAAACCCCTGGTGCACCATCTACGCGACATTGTTTCGCCAGAGCATTTTAGCCGGGCTAACCGCACCCTTTTGGTGACCGCCGCCAACTGGTGTGCGGCCCACGTTATCGCCAACTCTGTCGCCACCCAGGCTGCCTTCATCGCGGCGGGAGGAGCGGCCCAAACCATAAGCGTAATCTACAACGGCTTTGCACCCGCAGCCTATCAAACCGCACCGGAGGCCAGGGCAGACCTGCGGGCGGAACTGGGCTGGCACGATAAGTTTATCGTGGGCCACTTTAGCCGTCTTGCCCCCTGGAAGGGACAGCATATCTTACTCGAAGCCCTGGCTCAATGCCCTGACCCTGTCGTGGCTCTACTGGTCGGCGATGCTTTGTTTGGCGAAGACGACTATGTCAAGGGACTCTATCGCCAGGTGCAACGGCTGGGACTAACCCACCGAGTCAAGTTTATGGGGTTTCGCTCTGACATTCCGCCGCTAATGCAGGCCTGCGATTTGATTACCCACACTTCGATTGCCCCCGAACCCTTTGGCCGCGTCATTGTCGAAGCGATGCTCTGCCAGCGGCCCATAGTTGCCGCCGCCGCCGGGGGGGCCGTTGAACTCGTCACCGATGGGGAAACCGGCTGGCTGTGCCCCCCCAACCAGGCCCAAACCCTGGGTGACTTGATTAACCACAGTTACCACCATCCTGAGCAAACCCAGGCGATCGCCCAGGCAGGCTATCACCATGCCCTAACCCACTTTACCCTCGACCAAACCCACCAAGCTCTGCGGCAGCTGCTCGGCGAATTTTCTACGAAGGGCTGACCCAAGCGCTAAACCGTCAGAATCTGCACCTTTCACCAGCCAATCTGATGCTCTAAGGGTTCATTTATAAAGTTTTGATGTTGTCTTGATATCCAAGCTTTAAGAAGATCGATAGCTATCCTGGTAATCCCCAAGAACCCCTGTAAAGAATCCCAGGTAAGCCCCAAAACTCCGGTTCCAGACCTTGAACAGTCTTACCGATGGGCACGTATAGAGTTACTATTTATCCCCTTTTTCCCATGGCCCCCTCTTCTTTACGCCGATCGTCATCATCACCCTCTTTTGAGGCTACCTCTGGGCAGTCCCTCTGCTTAATTGTGGGGTTAGCCTGCCTATTCGGATTCTCAGTCGATTTTTTGATCTTGGCCTTGCCCCCTAACCCCCTCGATATTCAGTGGCGGGTGAGTCTGCTCCAACAGGTGGGCGATCGCAGTGTTGTACTGCTGCTGGGTCTGTCATTAACCCTCTATGGCGTGTTAGCCAACCGCCGCCTGCGCAAGCAGGTTGCCCTGCTCTGCGTGGCTCTGGGGGTAATGTTTAGCCTGTCAGGCTTGTTTATGGTGCGCGATAGCCTCAAACTACAAGACCTAGCCGTCACCCGCATTGCCGCCCAGGAAGCCCAGGTGCGCGATCAGATTGCCACTGCCCAGGCTGACCCCCAGCAGGTATCGCCCGACCTCACGCCCGAGATTTTGCAACAGGCCTCCCAGATTCTCACCGATCAGGTTGACACAGCCAAGCGCAGCGCTAAAGCCAACGCGCTCAAGATCGGAGTCGGTAGCTTTGGCAATCTCCTGGTCACAGGCCTAGCTCTGATTGCCGTGGGTCGGTTTGGAACCCGCGCCCGTATGTAGCGCCTGTTGCCCAGCCATGGGCTTGATTGGGTTCTGCTAGCGCTCCACCCAGCCGACAAAGTTAAGCATGACAAATCACCCGCTCTAGCTTTTGCCTTTTGTCTCCTGCCGTATCTTCGCTGCGACATTTCACCATGGTCAAATTTATTCGCTGGCATCAGCTTCAGCCCGCTCTACAGTGGAGTTTGACCAGCCACCACGGGCGCGTTGTCGCCGTAGGTCTGATTTCGGGCCTGGTTTACTGGCATACCTACCTCAGTTTTTTTATCGCTGATATTTGGAAGGGGCAGTCGCAGGTTGTGCTGAATATGGGGTTCTTGTATCTAGGCTGTCAGATGCTCTGGGCCCACCGCAAAGACCTGTCCAGCATCACCGTGCTGGGAGACGATCGCATGATTGGCCACACCTTAATTTTGGCCGCAGCGCTCTGGCTGCCCTTTAGCCGCAGCTCAATTTCGCTCCAGGCCTTACTGTGGATGCTGATTTTAATTGGCATCGCCTGGAGTACATTTACCCCAGCGATATTTGGTCGCTTTCCCCTCGCCTGCCTGCTGATTTTGGCGGGCTTTTATCCCGACTGGATCTGGCTTTCCAGCGAGATGTTTCAGGCTATCATGGGGCCGTACCAGCTCGAAAATGCCATGGCCTGGGTTAGCAGCCACCTGCTGACGGCGATGGGGCAAACCGTCGAGGCCCAGGCCCGCTTTCTAAACTTACCGGCGGGGAGTGTCGAAGTGGCCCCGGGCTGCAGCGGCTACGATATGGCCTTTGTACTGGCTGGCGTCAGCCTGGTGTGGGGGCTATTTGATCAACAGCACTGGTCGCGCATCGCGCTAGTGAGCACGATGGGGGTGGCGATCGCCCTCATTCTCAACATTCCCCGCATTCTGCTGATGACCTTTGCCGCCGTGTACTGGGGCGAAGACGCGTTTAACTTTTGGCATGGGGCCTGGGGTGGTCAAATCTTTGCCGGGATCATGTTTACGGCCTACTACTACGGGGCCATGGCTGTTTTTAACCCATCACCCAACCAGGCGCTAGATCAATAGCCTTGCCATGTCGAGCATCGGCATGGCAAAGGCCAGCGACTCTGTCACATCACTGTTGATGACGCAGCCAAGTCCATCACGTTGGTGCCACGGCTAATAATCCCATCAATTTCATAGCAACCCTTAATTTTAATGGTCCTATTTCTGAAGTCACCCTCAGCAACTTCGGTGTCCGCTACCAAAGCATCACTGGCACCAGCTTAGGCACCAGTGGCACTGGTAAAGGCACTCCAATCCCTACCCCGGCCCTGTTACCAGGGCTAGTGGGTCTCGGCGTTGCTGCCTTGCGTAAACGCCGGAACGCTGATGAGGAAGTAGCCTAGGTACGATAGACTAGCCGCCAATTACCAACTGAGAATGTGACAAAGGGAGGTGTTTGAAACACCTCCCTTTGTCGTTTTTTATCAGCACCACAGCTTTACGCAAGTACAGGTTTGAAAATTCACGGTCTACTTAAGCTTTGAGCCCGATCAGATGCTCAGTTCTTGCTGCCTCTCAGACTAACAGGCCCCTCGGCTCAGCACCACGGCCTCAACGGTTCGCCAAATCAGCGTTAAATCGTAGCCCAAAGACCACTGCACCTGGTAGTCCACATCCATTTTGACGATCGCTTCAAAGTCTTTAATTGTCGATCGCCCCTCGGCCTGCCATCGGCCCGTTAGCCCCGGCTTGACGTTGAGCCGCTGCCAGTGGTGCCGTTCGTATCGGCGCACCTCGTCTATCGTCGGCGGTCGGGTGCCTACTAGGCTCATGTCCCCCTTCAGCACATTCCAAAACTGCGGGAACTCGTCTAGGCTGGTGCGCCGCAAAACCGAGCCGACTCGGGTAATGCGCGGATCCTGGGCGTTTTTGAAGATCAGCCCCTCGGCCTGGTTTTCGACTAGGGGTTTGAGATCGTCGGCGTTGGCTACCATCGAGCGAAACTTCCAAATGCGAAAGGGTCGCCCCCGATAGCCACAGCGCATCTGGCTATAGAACACTGGCCCGGGGTTGTCGAGTTGAATGGCGATCGCGATCGGTATCAACATAATCAGCGTCACGCTCAACCCAACTAGCGCCCCTAAAATATCGAGACATCGTTTAAATTTTGACGTTACAGACGGATGAATAGCTGCTCGCCAGAGGTTATCGGGTACAGCTATATCATTGTCTAGATCTAAAACCTGCAAAGCAGACAGTGAACTGTACAACATAGAGATAAAAAAGGTAATACTACACGTACAAAACAACGACCAAGGCTGGATAACCTCGTCCATCTCCTCCATGTAGATGCAGCGACCTGAACCTTCGGCAGCCCACATTGGGCTGGCTGAACGCCAGATAAAATAGAGTCTCAACTAGCCCTAGCCTCAGGGCATTAATACAGAACGCAATTGCAGCGGTAGATTGAAAAGACTGAACAGTGTACTTGACTAGTTCCCACTAGTGCTGTCAGCACTGTAATCAGCACCCATCCTAGGGTAGGAGTAGCAGCCGTTTCTAAAAAGTGGTAGATACGAATGATTCTGAGACAGTTAGACTATCGATAAAGTTGCTCAAAACCAATAAACTTTCCAGAAATAATTTTTTATGCTCCTATTATCCTTGCAGCGCGCGGTGCTGGTTTTAAGACCTGACCTGGGAAAATTTAGTTCCCTACTAACGTATCGCTTAGGTAGCTAGTACCTAGTCAAAAAAATGCTACCGGATAAATTCTTTACAGAGATGCTATGAGCCAAAGGTTCTGGCATTGCTTTACCCGCCAATAAATATTTGACTGACCACTAGCAATACTCCGGACAAAAAATTGCCCTCCATATTACCTGTAAGCCAGAGCCTACGTTGCCCAAAGTATTTAAGTCAATGTCAGCCTAAAAACTAACCTTGACTTAAATAGGCAATTGCTAGAGTGATTGCCCTGTAAGCCTTATAGGTCGTTGCTAAAACTGTCCGGACTGTTACACTAGTACTCCACGGCGCAAGTTTAGATACTATTCCTTAGGGCTAGGGAGCAGGGGAGCTAGGGAGCCAAGCGATCCGGAACGGTGGACATATTTCAGCCTTCGAGTGCTAGCAGCACCCAACAACGTCCTACAGCGGTTTGCCGACAGCATATCTGGAGGGGCCAGTGAACTCTTTACCTGCCGACGCAGTTCTTGTCATCGTGGATGTGCAGAAGGCTATCGACCACCCGAGTTGGGGACGGCGCAACAACCCACAGGCAGAGGCCAACATTGTTCGACTGCTGCAGGCCTGGCGTGAGACCCAGCGCCCAGTGGTTCATGTGCGCCACCTGTCTACTGAGCCAAACTCTACCTATCGCCCTGGGCAAGTTGGCTGTGATTTTAAGGACATGGTGCTCCCCGCTGCCAATGAATTGGTTGTCGATAAGCATGTGCAGTGCGCCTTTATCGGCACCGATTTGGCATCATGGCTCAAGCAGCGGGGCTACCAAACATTGGTCGTGACCGGCGTGGTTACCAATAACTCAGTGGAGGCCACAGTGAGAGTGGCGGGCAACTTGGGGTTTGACACCCATGTTGTTGACGACGCCACAGCTACTTTTGACAAGGTTGATCTAAAGCAAAAGGTGCATTTAGCCGAAGACGTACATGCGCTGGCTCTAGCCAATATGCATCGAGAGTATGCCACCGTCACAGATACAGAGACGCTGTTGCATAGTCTGGTTTAGGTAAAGCTGCGATCGCTGGGGTAAGTAGCGGTAGTTTTCACGGATCTAAGCTCGGTATTAGAACGGCAGCTTTTTCTTATTGGCTTTGTCGCTGTCGAAGTCGAGCTCCTTCAGCTTTTTCATAATGCGGCTGAAGTACTCTTGCATGTAGTCTTCGAGGGTGGTGATTTCGTTCTTAGGGATGCCAAACACCTCGTAGACCTCATCCATGGGAGCATCAAGGGGCTGGCTACCGGCAATGACCTCCACAAACGCAAGGCGATCGGCAAAGTTCCAGCCCCACTGGAAGAATTGCGCTACCTTGCGAATGGCCCGCAACAGCTCAAGGGATATGCGAGAAACCCTAGCTTCTTGACCACATTTTCGTTCACAGAGACGCATAATTTCGTAAGCGCCCCAGGCGCGAGTGCCGGCCAAGGGAAAGCTACGATTTTTAGTTTCAGGCAATACAAGCGCCTTCACTGCAAACCGGGCGATGTCTTGGGTATCCATATAGGCAATGGGGGCGGCTTCACCCATCACCCAGATGGGCTGTTTCTCAAGAATGGGAATGGCGTACTGACCAATGAGTCCTTGCAAGAAGCCACAGGGCTGAAGAATGGTGTAATCGAGGCCGGACTCGGCCAAAAACTTCTCAGTGCAGCGCTTGACATCCATCAAGGGCACGTGGGGAAACTTTTCAGCATTAAGAATGGAGAAAAAGATGAAGCGCTGGATACCAGCTTCGCGCAAAGCATTGATAAGGTTGACTTTCCCGTACCAATCGACCTCCATGACCGACTCAGAAGGGCGAGCCGTGGAGGAATCAATTACGGCATCAATGCCTTCCAGGGCCGGGGGTAAGCTCTCAGGCCTAGAAAGACTGCCCCGTACCAGCTCTACTCCCCACTCTCGCAAAAAAGCGGCTCGTTGAGCACTTCTGACCAGGCAACGAACCTCGTGTCCCTCATCCAAGGCACGACGGGCAATTTGCCTGCCAAGGGTGCCAGTAGCGCCAATAACCAATACTTTCATGAGGGAAATGATACAAAAGTTTAACTTCCTCTAAGAATATCAGATGGCTCCACCGGATACACCCCTACGGCAAAATCTACTCCTCGCCGCCCTGCACCCGTAGCATTAAAAACCCAATGCCCAGGCCCACGAGGGTAAGCGTGAAGATTGTGATTGCCGTATTAAAAATTTCGCCGCCCATAGGTTCTCCTTTCACAGCACTATAAGTAATGAGGCCGGTTGCCCAGCTCGCCAGGAATCCGCTGAACCCCTAGCCGCCCCCATTTTAGACCAGTTTGTATCACCCCCTGTGCCTATGTCTTCTGCTAATTTGTCTATGGCTGATTCTGTCTGTTTGCGCCCTCGGCTGGCGGTTACCCTGGGTGACCCAGCGGGGATTGGGCCTGAGGTCATGCTCAAGGCGCTAGGGATGAGGGATTGGGCGGCGATCGCAGATATCACTATTTTGGGCACGCGATCGCTGTTGGCCCATACCTTCATCGCGCTCCAGCAATCTGCCTACGCCGGGCCGCTCCCGCCTCTAGAATCCCTTTCCCTGGTGGACATACCGCTGCCGCTGCCCCTGGAGCCGGTCAGCTTGGGGAAACCCAGTGCCGCTACTGGGGCGGCCAGTTTCGTCTATCTCAAAACGGCGATCGAGGGAACTGTGGCAGGGCGATACGATGGCATCGTCACTGGGCCGATTGCCAAATCAGCCTGGAAAGCCGCTGGGCACCACTACCCCGGCCAGACCGAACTGTTGGCCGAGGGCGCCCAGACTGACCGCTTTGGCATGGCCTTTGTGGCCAAGTCCCCCCATACAGGCTGGTCATTGCGGGCTTTGTTGGCGACGACTCACATTCCCCTGAGCCAGGTGCCCGCCGCGCTGACCCCAGCGCTGCTGACCCAAAAGCTGGATCTACTCATCCAGAGTCTGAATCAAGACTTTGGCCTGGTCGCTCCCCGCATCGCCATAGCGGGACTCAACCCCCATAGCGGTGAAGGCGGACAGTTAGGCCGTGAAGAGGTAGACTGGCTGATTCCCTGGCTGAAAACCCAGCGTCAGCGCTATCCCCACCTGCAGATCGATGGCCCCATTCCCCCCGATACGATGTGGGTGCGGCCCGGTCAGGCCTGGTTTGGCACCGATGGCAGGGCGATAGAGACAGCCCCCGACGCCTACCTGGCGCTTTACCACGATCAGGGGCTGATTCCGGTCAAGTTGATGGCTTTCGATCGAGCGGTGAATACCACGGTGGGCTTACCGTTTGTGCGCACATCGCCCGACCACGGTACGGCTTTTGACATCGCCGGTCGGGGAATTGCCGATGCCAGTAGCATGGTGGCGGCGATGGAGTTGGCGGTGGCGGTGGTGAGGATGAGGGGGAGAGGGGG
>NZ_JADEWX010000192.1 GCF_015207395.1 Nodosilinea sp. LEGE 07088 | reverse complement strand
CCGTCGCTCGGAACTTCGCGCTCAACCTCTATCGCTCCAATGAGTTCTCCAACATGGCTCAGGCTGAACGACTCTGCAAATTTGGCCTAGATACCCTCAAGGCCATTTTTAGAATGAAATAGCCCTGATTTCTGCCCCTCTGCTTAAGCTTTCAATCAATACGCTTAATAAACCAGAAAATAGACCCACACAACTAAAAATTATTCCCAAAATTCCTCCAATTCCTAATCCTCCCAGTAGCATGCGATCTAGCAAATAAAAATCCGAAAAGTTGATACTATCAGGTAATTTTACATCCTTGAATTCAAATTCCTGTCCATCGCGAATAAATCCTAGTAGTTCTCTTAGGGGTAAACTTAGAAGTCCAGCATAAACCCCGTAAATTGGCTTAAAGGCTAGCCCGCCTAGTGCAAAGACAAACCCAAAAAGAAGCCCAACAATTAGTCGATAAATGAGTTTTTGTCTGCTGTTACTCAACCAAAAGGGCTGGATTTCTTCAATCAGAAACTCATCTTTTGATTGTGTTTTAAGTTTTTGAGCTAGTAACATTAGCCATCTTTGAATCTGCTGCGCCGTGGGCTGCCTCTCTGGTGAGTATTCCTGGCTGTTCACTGGTTCGTGCAGTCGCCGCACAATGTAGGCATCTAGTAAATAGTCCATACGCTCCTGGGTGGTGCCCAACCGCTGCCACTGGGTCAGGTTGAACGCATCGTTGACCAAAATGGACACGCTCAGCAACAGTGGCGTGCGCATAAGGCCAAGCAAGTCCTCATCCTGTTGCAGGGTATCCCATAGTGCCTCCATATGAAGCGAGGCCAAATAGCCTTTTACTTGTTCATCGGTCAATGGGTTTAAGCAAATAGCCCCGTTCAATGCCAGCTTAGCGGTGTAGAGTTCGTACTCCTCCAGGCGGCTACACACCAGTAGGCGAGGTGTACCTTCTTCTGACTGAAGCCAGATGTTAAGGGATTGCACTACAGGTTCCTGTCGGGCGGACGGGAGCTCGTCCAATCCATCCAGCAGGGGCAGCAATTTTTTCTCGGTTAGCCAGTTTTGCCCTAGCTTGGGCGATACGCCGTACTTAGACTTGAGTTCTTTCAGCAGCCAGTCCGTGCAGCTTTGTTGAGGGTTTTGCCACGACGACAAGTTCAGCATTACGGGGATAGGCTCTTCAGGATCGGCGTTAGCCCGCTGTATTAAGGCTGCGGCCAGGTCGAGCATCGTAGTGGTTTTGCCTGCCCCTGGGTTACCCAGCAGTAGCAGTTTGCCGCCGATATCGTGACCATCAAAGACTTCGACAATGGGAGTGCCAGGGGCAAGGGGTTTAGGGGCTTGGCTAGCCGTGCGTAGATCGGCATCCCAGGGTCGTTTGACCTGGCTGCGCTGCCCGGTCATATCCAACCGAATCAAAATGGCATTGTGCAGAGATTGCTTCAAGCGGTCTGCCACCTCTCCCCACACCGCATCAATCAAGATTTTTTCGTTACGATCTGTGCGGTTAGTAACAGGCTTTACTTCAGGTAGGCCATACTCCCTGAGTTGCCCCTCCAGGCTGGGCGGCT
Organism: Nodosilinea sp. LEGE 07088; assembly: GCF_015207395.1. Lineage (GTDB taxonomy): Bacteria > Cyanobacteriota > Cyanobacteriia > Phormidesmidales > Phormidesmidaceae > Nodosilinea. The sequence goes on along the minus strand of NZ_JADEWX010000192.1, from coordinate 8,393 downwards.
GGTCTGGAGGGGCTAGCGAGGGTTTAGGGTTTTACTCAGAGACAATCTCAGTGCTTCTAACCCCGGCCCGATGGCACTTTCTAGCCAATTCAGCAGCTCTGGCACTCGCTGCCCCTGGGGAGCCGTGGACGGAGGAATATTTCCCCTGGGTGGATTAAGGGCAAATAAGACGGCATCAAACTGGGAGCCAGGTAAATTAAGGAGGAACTGGTAAAGTTCGGCGCGTTCTTGGGGAATGGTTATTAGTGAAGTAGCGCTTTCTGGTTTGCCAGCCATCGAAGTCGTAGTCAGATTGACCCAACGGCGATCGCCCTCATGAAATTTCCGCTGTAACGCTCGCAATTCAGGAAACTGCTCCAGGATCACACGAGTCGGAATCGCCCCACCGCCCAAATCAAACCCGGCGGCACGGGTTTCCTTGACCATGCCACACACCTTGCCCGTCTTAAGATCCAACAGTGCGGCACCGCTGATCCCTTTCTCAATTTGTGCGCCTTGCAGTTTGAGTAAGGGTGGCGTGTCTCCTGTCAACCCTTCATTAACTGGGCGCACGGGAGTCGCATTGGTATAGGACTCTAAATAGCCGTAGCTATATAGGGTTTGACCGATCGCGACTGGCTCCTCATCCAGCAGGACACAGGGATGATCAAATGGCGACTCAGAGAGTTTAACAAGAGCCAGGTCGAGCGTTTTACCATCGTCTGCTTTCGCCTTTACAATCGCCGACAGAGGCTGCTGGCATCCAAGATAGGAAACAGTGACCTGCAAATCAGCCGATTTTCGCACCACATGGGCACAAGTCAAAATCAACCCCGGAGCCACAAAAAAGCCCGTCCCCCTCTCCTTCTCCCAAGCACCAGGGACGGTGATTTTAACTGTACACTGTTGCAGCAGATCCTCTAACGGGGTCAAATCTTACTCCTTTGTCGGTGCTTCCCACTCCAGTGTAATCTCTAAATTTCCTTTGCCAGAACCTTTTACAATCACTGCTGTCAATTGCCCAGATTCAAGCGCCAGTTCCATGCCAAATTTCACCGTCGCCTTCTTGGGTTTCACCTTCTGGATCGGAGCGGCAATCATCTGCACCACCCCCTCGATCGCATCGGCAACGGGCTGGAACTGCTTCACATCAAACCCCACATCTTCCCGCCCCGTACTGGACACCTCAACTTTAACGACAGCCCCATTGGGAAGCTGAACTGGAACGGTATCACTGCGAGATTCTGCAAAGGTCATTAATGATGTATTCCCTAGACTGAATGAATAGCTTAGACGAACACTTTACTGATTTTAACCCATCGCTGCGATCGCCCTTCTACAAGCACCCTGGACGGATCTATTCCTAAACGTTTTTTTGCACTGACTGATAACCTTCAAGGACGAGTGCAATGACTCGGTGCGAAGCTAGCTAACGACTAAGATAAGCGGCGGCAGATTACCTTTGCATCACCACCAAGATCTCTCGTCCGTCCGCTTCATCGACTTGTTAGCTGGCGATTCTCAACGACGCAACAGCTTAAAGCCGACTTGTCCGAGTTGTTGAGTGTAAGCCAACTGAATTAGTAGCATCATGGCAGGTTCCACATATCTTGAACTCTTCAGCGATCCAGCATCGATTGGCTCAACATCAACTTCCCGTAATAAGTCCGCTACAACTTGTTTTGCTTCTTCATCGTCGCCTGTATAAAATACAGTTGCAAGCTGATCTCCAAAACGGCGCGATGGAGAATTGAGTACTTCTGCAAACACTGGCAGGGCTTCAACCACACGCGCACCTAGAGCCAGTTTAGCAATCTCCTCAGCGGCTGAAGTCGTAGTTCCAACTGCCATTCCGCTCATATCGGGTAGTAGCGCATTAACAATACTGAAGAGGATCTTGCCTTCAAGTGAACCTGCTGCTTTGAGTGCGTCTTCTACTGCACCATAAGGCACGGACAATACAACCACATCTGCAAACTCGACTGCTTCGGCAGGTGTGCCAACGGTGGCGTTGTTGCCAACCGATTGAGCAATTTTCTCCAGCTTTGGGGTGTCGCGGGAATAGCTGAACATGAGCTTATGCCCATTCTCTGCCCAGATTTTGCCTAAGCCGCTACCCATGTTACCTGCACCAATGATTCCAATTTTCATTTTCTTTCCCTCAGTTCTTATTTGTAGATCACTTCAGTTTCAAACGCTGCTGGTAGCTGGTGGTGCAATGCTAAATATGATTGGGCAATCGCATCAGGATCGAAGTGCGTGCCAGATTGTACAGTGCCGCAAATTGTTACCGTGCCAACATGAATACCGCTTTCTTGAAGCTCTTGAGCCAAAGTAAAAGCTAGACTGCGAATACCCGCTTTACCAATCGACAAAGATGAGGCTTCGGCAGCAGGATATAGGGCTAAACCTCCGCCAGTCAGTAGGATCGTGCCTTTGCGGTTGGCTTGCATCGCCATAAGCACTTGCTGAACTGCAGCCAGTGCCCCCGCAACATTGACTTGGAAATCGGCAACTAATCCTTGTGAAGTCAACGAGCTAGGTTTTCCGGGTGTAAATCCGGCTGCGTTATAAATCAAAACTTCTGGATCTCCTAACTCAGCGCGAATTCGGGTAAATGCCTGAATCAGTGATGCTTCATCGCCCGCATCAGCAGTAAACGTCTGAACTGAGAAGCCTTCTGCTATTAGCACTTGAGCGTTGTCAGCTAGTTTTGCTGGATTTCGAGCGACTAGCGCAAGGGTGTATCCTTCTTTACCAAATACTTTCGCAACTCCGGCACTGACTCCAGTTCCAAATCCCACGATCACACAAACTTTCTGGCTCATTGCCGATTCCTTAATAATTAATGGTTAATGTGGCTGAATTGACTGAACTCATTTGGAACTGTGGGGTTAAGTCGGCTTTCGACCTGCCAAAGCGTTGATCGTTAGAGGTCCTTCCAAGATTTTATGAATCAAGCAAGACAACGCTTTCAGGATAAGTCAACCCAGACTGTTTTAGTTTGCAAATAAAACTCTAACGCCTCCCAGCCTTGTTCCCGTCCATAGCCACTCATTTTGTAGCCTCCGAATGGTGCAGAAGGATCAAAATGACCGTAGGTGTTTACCCAAACGGTTCCAGCTTTCAACCGAGCCGCCGCTTTGTGGGCTTTTTTGATGTCGCGGGTATGAACCCCAGAGGCAAGTCCGTACTGATTCCCGTTAGCAATCCGAATGGCATCCTCAAAAGTCTCAAATGGAATGATAGAGAGAATCGGACCAAAAGACTCCTCACGAGCAATCGTCATCTCGCTATCCACATCAGCGAAAACCGTTGGCTCCACAAAATAGCCTTTGCCTGTACCGATGTCGGCGGCTTTTCCGCCTGCAACGAGACGCGCTCCGTCTTTTTGCCCGACCTGCATGTAGCTGAGTACTTTGTCATACTCGCTTTTATTGGCGATCGGTCCCATTTGACTATTCGGATCGAGCGGATCACCCGGTTTTGTATCCAAAGCCCGTTGCCGAACTCGCTCTACTACTTCGTCATAAACCGATCGCTCTACCAACATCCGCGAACCTGCGTAGCAAATTTCGCCTTTGTTGTAGAACATCCCATCATATGCAGTCTGTGTGGCTACATCTAAATCGGCATCAGCAAAAATAATATTGGCACTCTTGCCACCAAGTTCCATAGTCAAGTGCTTCAAGGTATCGGCTGAATCTTTGATCACCCGAATGCCGCTGGCAGTTGATCCAGTGATAGCAACTTTTTCAATTCCAGGATGCGTTGATAAAGCATTGCCCACGGTGCCACCCGGACCCATTACCACATTAAAAACCCCAGGTGGCAAGCCTACTTCTTCCATGATCTGCGCCACTTTCAATGCCGAGAGCGGAGTTGCTGAAGCTGGCTTGTGGATGATGGTATTTCCAGCCGCTAACGCTGGAGCAAATTTGCTAATCGACAGAATCAGCGGAAAGTTAAAGGGGGTGATTGCCGCCACCACGCCGAGCGGTTCACGTAGCGTGTAGGTATGCAGTCCCTTCGTCGTTTGCTTCACTGAGCCTTCAATCTTACTTGCCCACCCTGCGTAGTAGTGAAACATATTGGCAAGATGGGGAATGTCTACGGTCATAGAATCCGTGAACAGCCGCCCCATTTCTTTAGCTTGTAGAAAAGCAAGTTCTTCCCCGTACTTAAGGAACAAATCGCCCACTCGCCAGAGAATTTCGCCGCGCTCATGTCCGCTCATCTGCCCCCAAGCCTCTGCAAAAGCAGTTCCGGCACATTTCACAGCGAGTTCAACATCTTCAACCGTTCCTTCGGCAACTTGGGCAATTTCGGCTTCAGTCGTTGGATCAATGGCAGGAAACGTTTTGCCGCTATGGGAGTCGCGCCACTCTCCATTGATATAAAGCTTGCTGAGAGTGATAGGAAAGTTGGGGCGCGCTGATATGCTGGATTGCTCGATAGATTCACAAACTTTCATAAGACATCTCCTAAAAGCATTGATGTAGCCTAGCAACGCTTTAGCCAAATCTGAAAACCTGAAAGAAAGACTCAAGATTAATCATTGATCCTTGCGAAATTTATTAGAATCTTGCGATTCCGCGTAGAGTCAAAGCTGCTTGCGATAGTTACTGGGCGTTGTGCCTGTGGATTTGCGAAATTGAATCGTCAGTTGATTTTGATTGGAGAAGCCAACTTGCAGCGTGATCGCAGAAATCGGCAGTGAAGTCATTTTCAACAAATATTTTGTCCGCTCGATTCGTAGTCGTGTCACATACTGATACGGCGATATACCCGTCGATTGCTTAAACAACCGAGAAAAATAATATTGACTCATCTCCACTTCATCCGCAATTGCAGTAATGGATATTTCTTCTGACAAATGTTCATTGATATATGTGATCGCTTTCTGCAATTTACGTTGTGGTAATCCTCCGGCATACTCACGTAAGGGCTGCTGCCAGTCTGAGTAATGTCTAATGAGATGAATCGAAAGTGCGATCATCAGCGAGTCTGCAAATAGACGACCTCCCCAAGCATCAGAGTCTAATTCTGCGCTCAGTGATCGTCCGATTTGATCAATGAGTGGATCATCCATTGCATACTGAGGAATCAGTCGGATGCGTTCCGCCGTAACCGATTCATAGGCGACCTGGGTTAAGAAATCAGGTTCAAGAAACAGCAGCGAAAATGGGCTTTCTTCACTCCAATTGCTCTGATGTTGGACAGTCGCTGGAACAATCACGACATTGCTGCCTCTTCCAATCTGCTCCTGCCGCCTGCGCCCTTCAAACGCTCGTTCTGCTTGAACCTGATGCTGCATCCCATGAACCAGAATCAAATGCCGAATATGAGCATAGTCAGGCGTTTCCCAAGATGGCTGAAGATGCTGTTGCATATAAATTCCATTCCATCCTGAGTCCTCGCTTGATCGCAGCGGTGAACGGGGCAAAATCTGCAAAACTTCTTCTGATTGAGTGAAGTCAACGGTTAAGGACGGGGTGTCTGACATTGCAATGACTCTCGGAAAACTAATCACGATAATATCGCAGGCTTAGAGATACTGGACTGTCCACTTAAGCTTTACACCACTGCCACCACCTGTAACCGAAGCCAGCTAACGTTCCTGGTCAGCGGTTGCCGATATTTTTGCAACATCACAAGCGGCTTGGGTCAATCCGCTGCACTAGGGTTGTTATGCTACCGCCGCAATATCAATAACGGACAAAATCCAGCTTTTCATGATGTAGAGTTGAGTATCCAAATCGATTTCTTGAAACGAGTAACTTGTTTGTCCTGCCTGCTTTACATCTTGGTTGCACTGGTCAATTTCCGCTAGTGAAGCCTCGGTCAAAGCGGGGCAAACTGCCAGAGGCATCTCTGAAGCTCCAACGTACTGAGGCTGAAATCGGTGTGTTACAAAAGCAAGTGAGCTACCAGGAGTAGCACCATTCAAATTTTCACACTCAGGGATCTCTAGCTCAAAAAAACCTGGAGACAGAGCCTTTTGGGAAAGTCCTGTTGGGTCTTGAGATAAAAGCGAAATCCAATTCGGTGTTGCAGCAGTAATCTGACTCGCAACTTGGTTCACCCAGCCTAAATTAGACTTACTACCCACATAGAAAAATAATCCTGGGCTAATACAGTGGGCAGAGTGGAGAGAGAAATAAGCGTCAATTCGATCAAAATGCTCAAGCCACTGGCGAATAGCTATACACTCAGGATAAGTATCTATTGTGAAATGACCCTCCAAATCTCGCTGATGATTGAGATTGAGTAGAGCTTGCAAGGTCACGTTTTTCGGTAAATCATTAGCGTTTCGAGATACAAAATCTGGATCTGCCACAGGCACAATACAAAACCGCACAGGTGGGGGCGGATTCTCTATCAGCGTTTGAAGAATAGATATTGCAGTGAGTGGAGCGATCACTTCAGCAGCATGAAATCCAGCCACGGTTACAACTGTACGAGTTGCTTGTCTATCTCCAACGCTTACTGCATAGATTGATCGTCCCTCGCCCGATACACCAATCTCCTCAACATCAGCTCCTAAAGCTTTTGTTTGCTGAATCAATTTATCTAGCTGTTTCAAATCAACCCATTCCATGACAGCACTCATGATCTTCTTTTCAAGGGTAGCAAGAGAACCTGACTAACTTGGAATTGTGTTCCAACCAACACTTTCTAAAATGTTGACTTCACCGACAACCCAGGCAGCCTAACGTTCCGGCTGAGCGGCTGCAAGTAACCTTTACAACACTACCAATATCTCCCAACAGTCCGCTCCAGCCGGGTTGTTATGCGGCGATCTCTACTCAATTTAATACAAAGTCAATCTGCTTTTTCATCGAAGTGAAACAGTACGATAGTTTCGCCGTCCTCAACCTCTCCGTTGGGAATGAAGCCAAGTGAAAGATAAAAAGCTTCTGGACCTAGCGGATCAGGTACGTAGGATGTAAATAGCGCCGTAAATTTATTTCTGGACTTGGCATATTCAATGATCTGGCGTACAACTTCCCTTCCTATCCCCCTGCGTTGAAACCGATGATCAATCATCAGTCGCCACAGACCAATGTTTGGTTTCTCAGGAGGATCTTTGCGTTGCGATTCATCATAAACCATCACAAACCCAACCAGAGTCTCACCAGAATAAACGGCGCGATACCAAGCCTCTTCGCTGAAGAGTGCTTCTGCGAGCGAGGTGGCGTTTGGTGCTACGAAAGCTTGCTGCTCAGGTAAAACTGACAGATTGATAACGTCAAGAACTGTTTCCGATGTAATTTCCTTGAGTGTAATGTTCATATCTAATCGACCAAACGATATTAACGTTCGCGATCACTAAACACAAACGATCTGTTAGTTCTAAACGCTAACAGATAATCTCTCGTTATGCCCACACCAATTATCCAGCGGCATAACATTGCCCATCACCCGCAGCAGATAACCTTTGCATCATAACCGATCAACTCTCGGCGGTCGGTGTGCATGGGCGTTGTTAGCCGCATCGAATATCGACTCAAATCTCATACCGCCGCCACACCCACGCAAAACTGATTGGCACATCCCGGTAGACTGACCAACTCGGTTTCGTCTCTATCCAACGATCATCAATGATCTGTTCGCGCAATTCGACCAGTTGCCAGCCCGCCGCGATCGCTGCCTGCACATGGTCGGACAACAGATGGATGTGCGTCTCGATTGCGACTGGCTCTCCATTAGCTCCTTGAAAGTGCGTCGGCATCCCTGTCGCCATGATGAAGAATGGATGAAAGCCAACAAGTACATAGGCTGCATCACGCCGAGCAATCCGCGCTGCTTCCGCGTACAACGGTGCAAGCTCAGCAAGATGTTCGTCAACGAGGCACGTCATGATCAAATCGTAACTAGCTGTTGGCAATCCAGTCGTGCAAACATCCGCCACGCGCAGGGATGCGAACACATCCCGTTTGCGAGATTGATCCAGCATCTCGGACGTGGCATCGACACCATCGATCTCCCGTATGCCCTTGCTCGCTAACCATGCAGCAGTGCGTCCTGTGCCACAGCCGAGATCCGCGCAACGCTCGACGGCACTCCACCTGACGCTTTGGATTTGGTTGAGCAACCACAGATCCATGTCACGCTTTACGGTGTCCTCGTAGGTCGCTGCCCATTGAGCGTAGCCTTCACGCGCCGCCACAGTTCGGTAATTGCGTCGATCAAATGTAGAGAAACGCGGCATACGAAACTCCTTCTAATCTAGATGTAGAGAAACGCGGCATACGAAACTTCTCCTAATCTAATGTGCTTTGGGCGTCGGGTAAAGGAGGAGGTTTTAGATATATATCCCCCTCCCTCCCCTCAGAACCGTGCATACGACTTTCACCGTACACGGCTCAAGCAACGTCTTGAGATTCAGTGTCTCCGATTCTTAACAACCC
>NZ_JADEWX010000377.1 GCF_015207395.1 Nodosilinea sp. LEGE 07088 | reverse complement strand
ATCAACAATCGAATTAAGTTGATTAAGCGCCAAGCTTATGGGTTTGTAAACTTTGAGAATTTCCGTAAGCGCTTGCTAGCTTGCTTTTCTGATTAGAAAAACTTATCACCATGCTGCCGGAAGAACCTCAAAGATTATCTCTTTCTCACTAGCGAAGCCCGCTTCAACACACGTCAGAAGCTAAAAGTCCTTACTCACATACTATTTACATCAGAAATACTCGTAGCCTTTTATGGATTAATGTTGGGGTTAACATTACTGATTCAATGGTTGCTTCGATTGTGAGAACTAGATAGTTGCACTATCAATTCTCACTGAGTAAATGATTGAAGCTTAATTTAACTGATATTCAGGATTGAATTAGTGTTTGGTTCTCAATCAAGCAGTTCATTCAGGTCGATGGAGTGAAGATCGGCTATGCTTAAAGGTATGGCTAATCGATCAGCATGGAGTCTTCCCTATGCCTCAAGCTTTAAAGGCAATTTACCGTAATGGCGCGTTTATCCTTCAAACGGCTTTTGAGTTGCCTGAAGGGACTGAGGTTGAGCTGTTAGTTCAGTCTCCTCAGATTGTGTCACCACCGATTTCTGATTTGGAAACCAAACGACAGTTTTTGAAATCGTTGACTGAGCGAATGCAGCGCAACCCAATTCCACTTAATGCTCCTCAGTTCACACGGGAAACGCTGCATGAACGCCGTTGACACGAACATCTTGATCTATGTTAATGATCCTCGTGATCCAGTCAAGCAAGGAGCAGCAATCTCTCTTATATCCAATTTAATGGAAGGTGTTTTGTTGTGGCAAGTTGCCTGCGAGTATTTGGCAGCTAGTCGCAAATTGGAATCACTGGGGTATGATAGAGCGCAAGCCTATCAGTATATTCGTGACTTACAGCAGGTTTGGTATACTGCACTTCCAACATGGAGTGTTATTGATCGTGCAGAGAATCTCATGAGCCGTTTTAGTCTATCTCATTGGGATTCAATGATCATTGCTGCTTGTTTAGAAGTAAACGTTCAAACGCTGTATACAGAGGATCTTGGATACTCAAGTATTGACGGCTTAGGAATTATTAATCCGTTTAAAGCTCCTTGAATCCGCACGGCATAACAACCCGGCTGGAGCGGACTGAAGGGAGATATCGGTGGAGATGCAAAGATTACTTGCAGCCGCTCAGCCGGAACGTTATGCCGACTCAACTTGTTTATGGTGGCGTGCATTTGAGAATTATCTGTTTGAGTTCAAAGTTCTGAGGATCTTAGCAGGCTGAAGATATGGCAGTAACTTTTGAAAAGCTTTGGGTGATCGCGA
>NZ_JADEWX010000376.1 GCF_015207395.1 Nodosilinea sp. LEGE 07088 | reverse complement strand
CTGACTGCCTGACACATCTTTAGGCAGCCTCCCAGGGTGGTAATTGACAGCACAGGGATTGGATCCTAGAGAACCAGATGCGGTCATAATACCGGGCTTCAGCTCTTTTAGAGGCAAAACAGGGCTCTGGGTCAACGGTGAAAAGGGCAATGGGTTTGAGCAACGGACGCCCTTTGTTGACGGCTCCCCTGAGCCAGCGGAGGCCGATTTTGAGATAGCTGATGCCCCGTGTCCAATGGGGGTCAACCTGAGTGCGCAGACCGTCGAGTTGAACGGCCATGCCCTGGGTGGTGCCATAGAGGATGGCAATGGCGGCAACGAGATAGAGGCGTTCGAGGGCTTGAGCCGAACGGATACCCGAGTCTTCTAGCTCAAAGACCCCGGATTTTGAATCGAGGAATAGCTCCTCAACTCGGAACCGAAGGGCATATTGCCACAGGGTATTGAGGGAGGGCGGCTCATCGGTGATGACGGCCCAGGGTTCCTTAACGCCTTTGACGTTAGCCAGAACGAGGTTGCAGCGCCAGCGACCATCCGTCCATAGGCCAACCCCTTCATAGAACCGAGCTTCGCCCTTTGGGGGCCACAGATAGCCCACCTCAATGGGATGACGGCGGGGGCCATGCACCACCACGTCACTGGGTAAGCGTAAGCAATAGTGCCAACGACTTTGGCTTAACCACGCCAGCAGGTCATGGTTAGCAAACCCTCGGTCGGCTAGCAACATCACATCGGGATACGAGTGCAACAGTCGATGGGCCAACCGCAGCATAGGAATATATCGGTCAGTACTAACGGTAGCACTGGGATGCTCTAAGACCCGCCATAGCAGGGGCACGGCTCGTCCGCAACAGGTTACCGACAGGTGAATCATGCAGTAGCGATTCCACAAGACCGTAGTATCGAGCGCCAGATAGAGCCGACGCCCTTTCCACTGGTGGATGGCCGCGAGCACCAAGGGCACGTACAAGCTTTTGATCCGCACCCGGCGATTGCCCAGAAAGCGCTGCCACCGACGCTCGGTGCTTTGCGCCTGACGGGCACGACTGGGCACATAGACTTCCCACTCCGGCAGGCTTAACCGACCACTGCACACCAGTGCCGTCACCATCCAGGCCAGTGCTTTGAGGTGTCGTAGGTCGCGAGGATGGCTGTATTGACGCAGCAACGGCAGCACTTGATCATAGAGGCAGGTGGTGGCTGACATGGTAAAGACCCTGAGATGATGCAATTTCAGCGTCTCATGTCAGCTCACCCTTTCCCCCTCGCCTAACGAGGTTTCAAGCCTTTTGCCTACTTGTGTCAGGCAGTCAG
>NZ_JADEWX010000191.1 GCF_015207395.1 Nodosilinea sp. LEGE 07088 | reverse complement strand
CCCCCACTCTCCCGCTCTCCCGCTCCCCCACTCCCCCAGTGCGCTGGTCAGCAAAGTTGTTTATGCTGTCGAAGGAAACGCTAAGGAATCTCTAGAAAGGGGACGCTATGGAACTGCAAGCCATTCGCGATCGCATCGCCACCATTCAATCTAAGCGGGAGTCGTTGATTCGTTTACTCGAGCAGCCTGACCTGGGCACCCTGCGCATCGATGTCAACCAGGCGATCGAAGAAATGGACGATCTGCTGGAAGAATTTGACCGTACCTTTCCGGTGGGATGATAGGTTGAGATTTGAATTAGATCATCCTTGCACCCACCCGCTAACCTTTCTTGCTCAACTCGCTATGGCCACCAGCTACACCGTCGAAATCCATCACCAGGGCACGACCCAGACCATCACCGTCCCAGAGGATCAAACCATTCTAGGTGCGGCTCAGGTGGTGGGGCTAGATTTACCGACCTCCTGTGGGGCCGGGGTTTGCACCACCTGTGCCGCCCTGGTGCTGGAGGGTGAGGTAGATCAGAGCGAGGGCATGGGGGTCAGCACCGAACTCCAGGCAGAGGGCTATGCCCTGCTGTGCGTGGCCTACCCCCGCTCAAATATCAAGCTAGAGACTGAGAAAGAAGACATTGTCTATCAAAAGCAGTTTGGCCAGGGGTGAGACGGCTCGGGTTCCTGCTTCCAAAGTTAGTGCCAGACCAAATTCTCAGGTTTATCCAGTCAACCTCTCGTAGGGTGGGCACTACCCACCACCCAGGTATCGCTAAGGGTGGGCACTTTCCCGGCATATTCTTCAAGGACCTAAGTGTTTCAGACCTATGGCCCTCGCCACGCACTTCATCACCTTAGATATAGACCTGACGACCACCGGAGAGGATCTGGTTGGGGCGATCGAGGCGGCCCTCGCCGAACAGGGCGAGCCGCTGCGCTGGGCCATTACTCAGGTGAACCAGGCTACCCAAACCGCCACGGTAGAGGCGGTCGTGACGACTCGCTCTAGCATCTAACAGCCATGCTCCATTCTGTTTCTGGTCGGCCCTATACGGCGGTGCTGGTGGTGCCCACGGGCATTGGCGCAGCGGTGGGGGGCTACGCAGGCGATGCGCTGCCGGTGGCGCGGGCAATGGCGGCGGTGGTCGATACGCTGATTACCCACCCCAACGTGATGAACGGGGCCCAGCTCTACTGGCCACTGCCAAACGCCTACTACGTCGAAGGCTATAGTCTCGATCAGTTTGCGGCGGGGCGCTGGGGGCTGCGCCCGGTGCACCGCAATCGCATTGGTCTGGTGCTCGATGCCGCCATTGAAGACGACCTCCGCTGGCGACACCTACAGGCAGCGGATGCCGCCAGAGCAACCCTGGGCCTAGCGTTAACGGATTACGCCGTCACCGACGCGCCCCTCGGAGTCGAGCTCCGAACGGCGGCTTCGGGAGCTACCTGGGGAACCATTCAGCGGCCCGATAGTTTATTGCGCGCTGCCGAACGGGCGATCGCAGCCGGGGCGAACGCGATCGCCGTCGTAGCCCGTTTCCCTGAAGATACCGATGCCGAGGCCCTGCAAGACTACCGCCAGGGCCAGGGAATCGACCCCCTGGCTGGGGCCGAAGCGGTGATTAGCCACCTGGTTGTGCGCACGTTGCAAGTCCCCTGTGCCCATGCCCCGGCCCTGAACCCGTTACCGCTGGATGCGTCCATATCGCCCAAATCGGCCGCCGAAGAGATTGGCTATACGTTTTTGCCCTGTGTGTTGGCAGGGTTGAGTCGGGCCCCCCAGTTTGTGCTAGCGCCGACCCTGGGTGGCGCTAGCCCTGCCCTCTGGGCCGATCAGGTGGATGCCATTGTGGTACCCGCCACTGCCTGTGGGGGCAGCGCAGTGCTGAGTTTAAGCCAGCGGGCCTTGGCGATCGCCGTAGAGGCCAACAGCACCGCCCTAGCGGTAAGCCCAGAATCATTGGGGGTGCCAGCGGTGCGGGTGACCTCCTATCTAGAGGCGATCGGGCTGCTGGCGGCGCACCGGGCAGGCATTCATCCCCAGGCTCTGACAGCCCAGATGCCCCACCTCAAGGCATTGGGGTCTACCCCTGAGATTCTGTCTTGGGGCAGATAGAATTCGACATCAAACTCTCTACGATTGATGCTTGAGGAGGCCGGTTGAGCGACTGATTACTAGAACGCCGGTACAGAAACCCGGTTTCTCGGCCAGAATGCCAGTCACGCCGTTGGGGCAGTGACCAAGAAACCGGGTTTTTAGCCATACTGTACCGATGCTCTAGGCAGTGCTTTTAGCAATGATGGTCAAGCCCAGAATTGCCGCACAAAGCCATAGGCCAGTTGCGATGCACCAGAGTTTGCCAATGTCGATGGGGCGTTATGGTCCTTAATTGCTGTTGACCTGGTATGCCGCTGAGTTAAGCCATTTGCCTTGGCCTCCGCTGTTGTCCCAGGAGCGAGTGATGGAAAAGCGTCAGGTTAATGTTCTACTAGTCGAAGATGACGAAGTAGATGTAATGAATGTGCAGCGGGCATTCAAGCGCAAACACATTGATCACCCTCTCTACGTTGCCAGCAATGGCATAGACGCATTAACCATGCTGCGTGGCCGTGGTGTGGACTCTTCTGCGGTGCCCAGTAACCGGCGGCTAGTGCTCTTAGACATCAACATGCCGAAGATGAATGGTCTGGAATTTCTTCAGGAATTGCGCCAAGATGAGGACCTCAGGTCCACTCCAGTCGTTGTGTTGACGACCTCCGATGCCGATCAAGATCGCCTCGAGGCCTATCGACTGAACGTGGCAGGCTATATTCTTAAACCAGCTACCTTTGCTACCTTTGCCGAGGTCATGGCCTCCCTAAATCAATACTGGGCACTGTGTGAAATTCCCTAGGCATCGGCAAAGGTAGTACGTTGGAGGCAGGGGTTGAGCACATGGGGCAAACGATAGAGTTACTGCTCATAGATGACGATGCAGTCGATCGCATGGCCATTTGTCGTGCCCTAGCGCGCACCAATTTAGCGGTACAGGTGACCGAGGTAACCAGTGCCGAGCAGGCCATCGCTCACCTGAATAGCCATCGCTACGACTGCGTCTTTTTAGACTATCGGCTCCCTGAGCGGGATGGATTGTCGTTGATTCGTCAGCTGCGTGCTGATGGCGTGAGTATTCCTCTGGTTGTATTGACGGGGCAGGGCGATGAGCAGACGGCTGTAGACCTGATGAAGGCCGGAGCCAGTGACTACCTGATTAAAACTCGGGTTTCGCCCGACCGATTGGCGCTGCTGCTGCACAATGCCCTGCGGGTGTATGAGGCCGAACAGCGGGAAGCCAAGGCTCTCACCCAGCTACAGCAGACCAATGCCCTGCTCACTCAGCAAAATGAAGAACTAGAGGGTCAGCGTCGCTACATCGAAGATCAAAACCTCAAGCTCCTGGAAGCCTATCGGGTCAAGTCAGAGTTCTTGGCGACCATGTCTCACGAGTTGCGCACGCCGCTTAACGTTATTTTGGGGTTTTCGCAAATTTTAGATAGCCAGTCTAAGGGGCCTCTAACTACCCACCAGGCCGAAATGGTCAAGCGCATTTTTACCAACGGCAAAAACCTGCTCAACCTGGTCAACGATATTCTCGATTTATCTAAGCTAGAGGCCCAGCGGCTCACCCTATCGCCAGCCCCGGTAGACCTGCATCGCCTGGTGGGAGCAACCCTGTCGGATCTGCGATCGCTAGCCGACGGCAAAGCCCTGTCCCTAGAGAGCGACCTAGAACTCAAGCACCCGGTGGTGGTTAGCGATGAGCACCGCCTGCGGCAGGTGTTGACCAATTTGGTCTCCAATGCCGTTAAATTTACCGATCGCGGTCGGGTCCATGTCACCCTCACCGAAGCCGCCTCCGATCAGATTGTGCTGACCGTAGCCGATACCGGCATTGGTATTGCCGCAGAACAGCTGCCCCATATTTTTGAAGCCTTTCGCCAGGCCGACCAAACCATTCGCCGCCAGCGCTCTGGCACCGGGCTGGGGCTGGCGATTGTGCAGTCTCTGGTGACCATTATGGGCGGCACCATTGTCATTGATAGCCAGGTGGGGCAGGGCACGACCATCGTCGTCACCCTGCCTCGGCAGTTGGCCTTACCTCCGACTGCTTAGCCGTCAGCATTTCATCGCCATCGGAGGCCTTCATGACCTGGGGTTAAATCAAGCCAGATTAAATCTGAGCCGTTTAGAGACCTGCTGAGGGAGCTAACGTGCGACAATAGGAACCGCAAAATTGAGTAGAAATCGCCTGTGAAAGCTCTTGTGATTGGCAGTGGTGGCCGCGAACATACCCTGGCCTGGTCGTTACTCCAATCGCCCCGCATTACCGAGGTGTTTTGTGTGCCCGGCAATGGAGGCACCGCCAGGTTGCCTCACTGTCGCAATCTGGCTATGGCCCCCAACGATTTTGAGGGCATTGCTCGCTTTGCCCTAGTGAATAATTTGGAGCTGGTGGTGGTGGGCCCGGAGCAACCCCTGGCCGAGGGCATTGCCGACTACCTGCAAGATCAGGGCCTTAAGGTGTTTGGCCCCTGCCAGGCCGGAGCCCAGATTGAAGCCAGCAAGGCCTGGGCTAAGGCACTGATGACCGAGGCGAGGATCCCCACCGCCCAGGCTGAAGTTTTTGACACAGAATCTGCCGCTCTGGCCTACCTTGAGCAGCAGGGGGTTCCCATCGTGGTCAAGGCTAACGGGCTGGCAGCGGGCAAGGGGGTCACCGTAGCCCACACCTTAGCAGAGGCCGTGGAGGCGGTGACCGAGGTCTTTAGCGGCAAGTTTGGCGAGGCCGACAGCCAGGTCGTGATCGAAGACTTTATGACCGGCCAGGAGGCCTCGGTGCTGGCGGTGACCGACGGGCAAACGATTGTGCCCCTGATGCCCGCCCAGGACCACAAGGCTATTGGCGAGGGCGACACCGGCCCCAATACCGGCGGCATGGGAGCCTACGCCCCGACCCCGGTAATGACCCCTGACATGATGGCGCGGGTACAGAGTGAGGTGCTCGAACCGGCGATCGCCACCCTGCGCAGTCGAGGCATTGACTATCGCGGCGTGCTCTACGCCGGGCTGATGATTACGCCAGCGGGTGAGCCCAAGGTAGTGGAGTTTAACTGCCGCTTTGGTGACCCCGAGACCCAGGCCGTGCTGCCCCTGCTAGAGACGCCGCTGGATACCGTCATGCTGGCCTGCATTGGGGGGCAGCTCGACGCGCTGGAACTCCAGTGGAAGCCGGGGGCAGCGGCCTGTGTGGTGGTGGCGGCTGAGGGCTACCCCGATCGCTACCCTAAGGGGATGGAGATTGTGGGCCTTGACGCAGCGGCTGAGACCGGGGCGCTGGTGTTTCAGGCGGGAACCCGGTTGAAGGGAGACAGCGTTGTCGCCGACGGCGGGCGAGTGCTGGGGGTGACAGGGTTAGGGGATACCGTTGAGGCCGCGATCGCCAATGCCTATGCGGCGATCGACAAAATTTGTTTTGAAAATATGTACTACCGCCGCGACATCGGCTACCGAGTCAAGGATGGGGTGTAGCCAGCAAGGCTACCCACTTGAGCCAGACTGAAGCTGGAATGGATGGTCTTAGGTGACTAAGCTAATGAATGGAGCGTTTGATTCGAACTAAAACGGAATATCGTCGTAGCTGGGGGCATCGGCACTGTCCGCCGACGCTGCCGGAGCCGCCGGAGGTGCTGCTGGCCGCGAAGCTGCCGGACTAGGCGTAGCCGTTGGCGTCGGTGCCGCCGCTGGCGGTGCCATGGGCATGGTGTTGAGATCGCCAACGCTGTAGATGCGCTGCACCGTCATCTCCACCTGCTTTTCTTTGAAACCCTCGGGGCGATCGACCACATTCATAGCCAAACGACCTTCGAGCATCACCCGCTGACCCGCCTGGTACTGGGCCTGAATATCCTGGGCCAGGTTACCCCAGCCCACCACTTTCATTTGCGATGAGGGGTCGCCCTCCCGTAGCCCTGGGAACTGCACGACAAACTCGGCCACAGGGGTCTGGTTGTCGGAGGTGTAGCGCAGCTGGGGCGACTGCACGATTTCGGCCATTAGCAGACAGTTGTTCATAGCGGCATAGGCTCCTTCATGCCCTGTTCTTTCTCGATGAAGTCTTGGACTTGCTGCTGGTACTTAGACAGGGTCTCATCCAGCCACTCCCGGCTCTCGCTGTTGCCGTAGATATGCACCAGGGGCTCACCGGCATCGGGCAGCACCAGCACCCAGTCATCGGGGTTGTCGCCCAAGATTTTAACCCCATCGATGAGTTCGAGACGCTCTTGGGGGGTTTCTTCGACCAGGTAGCGCATCAGCGCCCCCTTCACAGTCCAGGGACAGCGCAGAGTCTGCATGCGGTAGGCCATGCGGGGCAGGTCTGACCAAATTTGCCCCAGCGATCGCTGCTGCAGACTGAGAATCTCAATCAACTTGGCGATGCAGAACATAGCGTCAAAGCCGGGGTGCAGCTCAGGGAAAATAAAGCCCATGTCGCCGCTGCCGCCGAGGACCACGTTCGGATTGGTCTGGCAGGCTTCCATCAGGGCCGTGGGGTTGGCTTTGGTGCGAATCACCTGGCCGTCGTGGCGGCGGGCAATCTGCTCAATGGCACCAGAGGTGTGCACCGGCACCACAATGGTGCCACGGGGATGGGTCGTGAGCATCATATGGGTCATCAGGGCAGTGAGCACTTCACCGCGAATGCAGGTACCCATCTCATCGACCAAAATCAGCTGCTCGCCATTGGCCGACACCTGGGCACCAAAGGTGGCCCGCAGCGACTGTACGACCTGGCCCAGTTGGTTGAGCATGACCTCGCGCTCGTCGTTGGAGAGGGCCATCTGGCGCAGGCTGGCGTTGAGAACTACGGCATCACAGTCAAACTTACCGAGAATCTGAGGCAGCACAGCCCCAGAAACGGCGTAGAGGTAATCGATCACGACTTTGGCCTGGCTGTTGATGACAGCCTTGACATTGAGATGCTTCTCAAAGGCAGTGGTGTAGGCAGAGACCACGTTGGTGGGGTAGGTAACGGTGCCAATCTCATGGATGGGCGATCGCCTCAGGTCTTCTTTGAAGTAGGCTCCCTCGATTTTCTTCTCTTTGCCCTTGGGAATATCGATGCCGTACTCGTCGAAGAACTCGATCAGCAGATAGTCGGGGCGATCGGGGTGCAGACGCACGTGAATGCCCCCGGCGACGCCCATCTGGGCCAGCACGCTGCGGGCCACCGGAATGGCGGTCGCCTCCAGGTTTTGGATGTTGACGCCCACGGACATCAGGCCAGCAATCAGCGATCGCGACACCATGCGCGAAATGCTGCGCTGGTCGCGCGACACCGTAACATGGGAACCCGGCTTGAGGGTAGACCCAAAGGCCGCCCCCAACTTGACGGCAAACTCAGGGGTGATATCGATATTGGCTAACCCAGCGACCCCCCGCTGGCCAAACAGATTGCGCTGGGCCGTATTGCCCCAAATAAGGTTGATGTTCAACGTTGCACCTGACTCAATTTGCTTGCTGGGCCAGACCCGCACGCCAGGGCTAATCTGCGCCTCTTCGCCCACTGTTGACAGGGGGCCAATCACCGCGCCTTCGAGCACGTGGGAGCGGCGGTCAACCCGTGCTCCCCGGGCAATGCTACAGGCCCGCAGATGCACTTCGTCCCCTATGATTGCGCCATTCCAAACGATGGGGCGCTTGAGGTCGGCATCGCTGCCAATGGTGACGTTGTCGCCAATGACAGTACCCGGTGCGAGCACGGTGCGGGGGCCAATGCGGCAGTTGTTGCCGATCAACACTGGCGGATTGATCGTAGCCGTTGGGTCTATGTGAGTATTGTCGCCGATCCACACGCCGGGAGATGTCTCTGGGTAAGCATAATCGACTACAACCTTACGGTGCAGCGCATCGTACTGGGCTTCCCGGTAGGCTTCCAGGTGGCCCACATCGCACCAGTAGCCGTCGGCCACATAGCCATACATGGGCTCATCCTTCTCCAGCAGCAGCGGGAACAGATCCTTCGAAAAGTCGGATTCCTGATTGTCGGGTAGGTAGTCGAGCACCTCGGGTTCGAGAATATAAGTGCCTGTATTGACGGTGTCAGAGAAAATTTCGCTGGTGGAGGGCTTTTCTAAAAACCGCTTGATTCGCCCCTCGTTGTCGGTAATCACTACCCCAAACTCAATCGGGTTGGGGACTCGAGTTAGCACCAGGGTAGCCTTAGACCCTTTTTGCTTGTGAAACTCAATGGCCTGCTGGAGGTCAAAGTCGGTCACGCTATCGCCACTGATCACCAAAAACGTCTCGGTCAGCATGTCGGCAATATTCTTCACGCAGCCTGCTGTACCCAGGGGCTGGTCTTCTTCGACAGCGTAGGTCATCTGAACGCCAAAATCGCGGCCGTCGTTGAAGTAGTTGCGCATCACGTCGGGCAGGTAAAAGAGAGTGGCGATCACCTCGTTAATGCCGTTGCGCTTGAGTAGATTGACGATGTGTTCAGCAATGGGGCGGTTGAGAATTGGCACCATTGGCTTGGGCAAATCACATGTGAGAGGCCGCAGACGAGTTCCTGAACCACCAGCCATAAGCACTGCACGCATACATTCTCCTTCCTGCTATTGAATATGTCCCCCAAGGGGATCCTCTACCGATGGCAGAGGGCTTAAACCAAACGCTATTGGACTGTCTACAGAACTATCTACAACTTTACCCCGGCCTCGATCTAGCCCAAGATAGAGTAGAGCAAATATACTTACTCACCTCTCTATCCCAGGTGAGGTCTGCGCTAGCTGCCAACGGGGACGTTGGGATAGGCTGCCCTGGGCCGCTGACTGACTAACTTTCCCGGTAGGCCACCGCGAAAATCAATGACGTTGGTATTGTAGAAGCATAGGTGATCGATGTGGAAAGGAGCAGTGACTATGGGTACATTGATCGTGCTTTTGCTGGCGGGAATCTACGGTGGCGGGGCTTTTAAGTTTTGGACTGGGTTTAATCGCACCAACTTTACCGAGGGCAAAGTGAAGTTTACGGTGCTCTGGCCGCTGTTTTTGGCGCTCAACAAGTCGTACCGCGAAAACTTTAGCCGAGCGCTGAAGGGATGAGCCGCCTACCCCACGATGCGTCGCCCTGGGGGGGGCTAATCCAGGCGGTAGCCCAGCGTTACGACCATGAGTTTAGCGGCAAGGCGTTTGATTTGCCCCCCGAGGTCGAAGAGATGCCGGTCTTCCAAGACTGGATCGCCGGCACCCTAACGCCCCGGATCTCGACGCCCTTTTGGGAGTCAGTGAAGCCGCGCAAGCGCGATCGCTGCCTCGACATTGGCTGCGGCATCAGCTTTTTAATCTATCCCTGGCGGGAGTGGGATGCCCTCTTCCAGGGCCATGAGATTAGCGCCGTAGCCTGTAGCGCCCTGACCTCCCGTGGCCCACAGCTCAACTCGAAGCTGTTTAAGGGGGTGACCCAAGGCCCAGCCCATCGTCTGGAGTATGAGCCCCAGAGTTTTGATCTGGTGATGGCCACCGGGGTCAGCTGCTACTACCCGATCGACTACTGGGCGACGGTGCTCCAGCAGATCAAAAAAGTGCTCAAGCCCGGCGGCTGGCTGCTGTTTGATGCCCTCAACCCCGAGGCCGAACTGGCTGAGAGCTGGGCCATTCTGGAAACCTATCTAGGGGCTGAGGTGTATCTCGAAGACCTCGATCGCTGGCCGGCCCTGGTCAAGGCCGAAGGAGCCCGAGTTGTCTCAACCCGTGACTATGAATTGTTTCGCCTTTTTAAGGTGAAGTGGGATGGTTAAGCGCTACCATGGGCGGCGATACTGAGCCAACCGGGCGGAGAGCCAAAACCATGGGAGTATTTGTGAGAGTTGTGGCCCCCTGGGTGCTGGTGCTAGCCGTCGTGGCCCTAGGGGGTTGCAGGCGAGAGGTTAGCACCCCTGACGCGATCGGCCCTGACGCCAGTACTCCGACCACAGACGTTGGCGAGGTTGCCGATCAAGCCACCGATGAAACTGCCGATGAAACCGCCGATGAAGGTGACTTTCGCTCGACGCCAATCAATCCCACCCGCAATGCCCGCCTCGCTACCCAGGCGGAGGGAGCACAGATTAATTTGCGATCGCAGCCGACGACCCAGTCAACGGCTCTGGGCTATGGCGTGGGGGGCGACCAGATTACCCTGCTGCGGCTGGCCGAAGGGGAGGGGGGCTTCAGCTGGTACTACGTAAAATTTGCGGAGTCGGGGGC
>NZ_JADEWX010000375.1 GCF_015207395.1 Nodosilinea sp. LEGE 07088 | reverse complement strand
GAGGTGGGGAGATGAGGAGGTGGGGAGATAGGGTGTAGACGCGGAGCGGTTTCCCGGAGGATAGGGGTAACGAGTGTGATACGTAGGGGCAGACCCGTGTGTCTGCCCTGGCGAGCAATTGGATGAGAGGACAATTGGCGTTAAGCGGTGACCGGTAGAGGTGTTTCAGCGTTTTCTTTCAGAAGGCTGGGCGTAGTGGAAGCGGTTGCCATCAGCTGATCGAGGGCGGTGTAGAGATTGCGATAGTGGTCATATAGGTCTTGTCCGGCATTTGGGGCGAGATAGCCTGCTGCGATCGCAGCCTCAATCCAGGTCTGCATTTCGGCGGCTTGCAGCTGAGCGGTGCTGAGGGCTGCGATAAAACTCTCTCGATGTTGTCGTTGGCCCCAAGCGTCAGCTAGGTGAGCACAAACGGCTTGCGACGTGGCTAAGAACTGTTGGATTAAATAGACCTCTGACGTTTCTAGAAGTGGCTGTGCCCAGCGGGCGACTGCCACCGAACCCTGAAAGGCCATTTGGTAAACCTGAAGAGGTTGCACATGATGAGTAGGACGTTGCATGATGACTTCTCCTGTCAAACAATGAAAGCGGTATCGTCTATTTGTCGGGCGGGTTGATTGCCCAGAATCAGCACCCTGCGGCGGGTGTGGGCCGACATGGGGTAAAAGCGCACTTGGTCTTCGTCGGCCTTGATGTAGCGGGCCAGCTTCTTCCGCAGCATTTCGAGCTGCTTGTCAGTGAGCACGCATTCAAAGACCGATTTCTGCACCCGCATGCCATAGCCCTCTAAAAGGTGGGCGGCTTTGTTGCGGCGATTGTCTTTGACGATGTCGTAGGTGATTAGATAAAACATGTGGGGGGATGGGGATGTAGGGAGATGGGGAGTCGGGGAATAATTAGGGGTAAGTTTTTGGGTGTGTGGGAATGGGGAGAGGGTTGGTGCGGCAGCATCAGGATTTGGAGGTTTATCAGCTGGCGTTTGATGCGGCCATGCGGATCTTTGAACTCTCGAAGCAGTTTCCGGTGGAGGAGCGTTATTCCCTGACCGATCAAATCCGCCGTTCTTCGAGGTCTGTCTGCGCAAATCTGGCTGAGGCATGGCGGAAGCGTCGGTATGAAGCTGCTTTTGTGGCCAAGCTCACAGACTGCCAGGCAGAAGCGGCTGAAACCCAGACCTGGATAGCCTTTGCAGTCAAATGCAATTACCTATCAGGTGAGGATGGCAAGGCTTTATCCGAGCGCTATAACCCAATCCTTGGCAAACTCGTTAACCTGATTAACTACGCCTCCAAGTGGTGCCTGGCCTAGCCACCCCCCACC
>NZ_JADEWX010000017.1 GCF_015207395.1 Nodosilinea sp. LEGE 07088 | reverse complement strand
CCGCTGCCCGGTTGAACCGGCCTACGCCCTCCTTACTTCCTCAGGCTGAACCCGAGCAGGACGCCCCGCTGGTAGATCACCCTGAACCGCTTTGCCTAGCTTAAAACGCTCGCTGAGGGACGGTTACTCGCTGCCCTTTGTTTATTTTTGAACCATCCGAACCATAAACAGGAGCTTCTGTACGAACAATTCTTCCAGTGTCCCAATTTATATCAACCTGTGAACCATCCGGATGTCTAAATTTCTGCCATCCCCCTGCTGAAGGTACCGGGCTACTAGGTTGGAAGCCAGTGTCATTAAGAATGTCTCTTACCTGCTGCCCAGGAAGCCCATTCATGTCTGGCAATCCTGCACCTGTACCGTGGCCCTGCGTTTCAAAAAATGGCTGAAACAGCCAGTCGGGAACGTCACCCGGTACCGGGACAACGTCATCAACATCAGGCCGTGGTCCCTCTCCAAACCCACCGGGAGACAAATCACCGACATCCATAGGAGGGGGCTGCAAGATGTCGTCCCCGCTGATGGGGGGCAGTGGCGGGTTGTTCCAGATGGGGCGGTTGGGATCTAGATCTGGACTGTAGCCACCTGTGACCGTCGCAAGACACTGCTGAAAGAAGTTCTCAGCGTCATCAGCAAGAGCTCGATAATCATCGGGCGTTAAACGGGTCTCCTCCGGTTGCAGCGCGTAGTAGGCTGCGAGAACCCCTACCCCGAATGCGGCAATCCCTATAACCCCTGCGGCAGTGGCAGTTATCACAAGTTCACCACTGGGATCTGCATAGTTAGTCGGGCTATTGAAGACGTAGCGATAGAGGTTAGCATCCCCCGCTCCAAACCCTAGCGGGTCTTCTGAGAGGAACCGTCCCACCGCCGGGTCGTAGTACCGCGCCCGGTAGTACATCAACCCCGTCGCTTCATCCCGCTCCCGCCCCGTGTAGCCAAAGCGGAAATCGAAGGCAGGATTGGTCTCGCTCGTGACCCGCCCAAAGCTGTCGTAGACAAGGCGGTTAAGAGTCGCGCCGCTGTTGTCGATGATGTCGCGCACGCTGCCCTGATGGTCAGTGAGTGCCCAGTGGACATCCCCGTTTGCTGTTTCTTCCGCCAGAATCTGGTCGATGCCGAGGCCGTGCAGGTAGCGATGGGTTTGGTTACCCGCCTCATCAAACACCAGGGCGATGTGGTCGCCGTCGTAAACAAAGTACTCAGCCGTCGCGGCGATTGGGCCATCGCCATCGGGGTCAACGGACTGGCTGAGGCGGCGGTCGAAGGCGTCGTAGGTATAGGTGACGCGCTGAGTCACGGTCGTGCCATCGCCCTCATTGACGGCGACTAGCCGCTGGCGATGATCCCACTCATAGGTGGTCACGGCGCTATCACTGATGCGCGTCCGCCGCGTGCGGTTGCCCTCGTTGTCATACTCGTAGGTAAACACTCCATCCGAGGTGAGCTGGTTGTTGGCGGTGGTCTGATAGCCCGCATTGGTGCGGTTGCCGTTGGCATCGTAGGTGTAGGCCTCGTTGCTCTGGGCCGTATAGTCGGCCCCCGTCAGCTGGTCGCGGGCGTCGTAGGTGTAAGTCGCCGTGCCGTCGGGCGAGACGAGGCTGGTGAGGCGATTGGCGGCATCGTAGCTGAGCTGGTAGTCGGCAATCGGCGCGGCTGCCGTAGCGTGGGTGATCTGCGTCAGCCGCCCGCTGCTGTCGTAGCTGTAGCTGGTGCTGGCGACGGGCGTGGTGCCGTCGGCCCCGACAAACCGCGATAGCGAAGTCAGCTCACTGGCCACGTTGTAGCCCATCTCCACCCGCTTGGGCTGCACCGCTGTGCCCCCCTGCTGGATCTGCGTCATCCGGTCTAGCGCATCGTAGGTATAGTCCGTCGTGCCGCTGAGGGTACCGGCAATCGTATCGGTGGTCTGGATCCGATTATCGACGGCATCGTAGGCGTGGTCAAACACCACCTGGGGCACCACTGGCGCGGTGACGACGGTCTCTGAGGTTAGCCGGTCTAGCGCGTCGAAGCTGTAGGTGTTGCTGCTCAACACCGTGCTGCTGGCGTCGGTATCCTGCACCTGACTCAGCCGCCCCAGGGCATCAAAGCCGTAGGACAAGGTGCGCTGCACTGCATCGGCTGCGCCCAGCCACTGCTCGCTACTGCAGCGGTCGAGATTGTCGTAGGTAAACTGCCGCGATCGCCCGTTGCGATCGCTCGTCCGAGTCAGGTTATCCATCGCGTCGTAGCCGTAGGTGCGGCTAAAGCCCAGGGCGTTGGTATCCTGGGTCAGCCGGTTTAGCCCGTCGTAGGCGTAGGTCGTCTGGTTGTTCAGCGGGTCCGTCACCGAGAGCAGATTATCCACCGCGTCGTAGCCATACTGGGTGGCTTGGTTCAGCGGGTCAATAATGGCAATCTGGCGGTTAAGCGCATCGTAATAAATAGGACAGGCTATTCACAACAGTAAATTTTCTAGCGCTCAGAAGATAAACACATCCCAGACGGACTTGAAACCCGTTTATCTAAATCTTGATAGTTTAGATTTTATCTATCAAGATAAACATTTCCCAAAAGAAAAATACCGAGATGATTAGTAAAGGCAATCACCCCTATCAGCCTTGGATCTGAGATACTCTATGCATCTAGATTTCTTTGCCCTAAGGCAGGTATCACAATGCCCACACTATCCGTGATGATGTGGGCAATAATGCAGGGAATTAGATCCCCTGTCCATAAATAAAACAAAGTGAGTAGGCCGCCTGAAATCACAGTTGTAACAGCAGGTTGCCAGCCCCACAGCGGTATGTGGGCTAAGCCGAAGGCAGCGAGTGCCAGTATACTACCCGTCCAGTAACTTCCGGCAAATTCTGATAGCCGCTCAGTGGCGTAACCTCGGTATAGAATTTCTTCGGTGATTCCACCTATTATGACAGCTAAAATAAGGTACCAAATAGGCAGCTGGGTTAGTTTCGATAAGCCACCTTCAAAGTCTGTAAAATTAAGTTGACGTATCGCCCACATCAAACCCGGCGAGTAGATAAAGATTAAGATGCCAGCAAATGCTAAGCCCCATACCATCGACTGCCAACGCAGAGGTTGTAAGCCAATCGAGGAGAGAGGTTGGTTTTCCTTAAACAAAACTATCCCCAAAACTCCCAGGGCCATTTCATTCTCAAGGGAGCCTAAAGATGCTAGAGTTTCAGGCTAGTTCCAATGGTTCTAGCGTTTATGCGTCTGCCCCCTCCCGCCCCCCCTGCTGTTCTTGACTCACGGCCTGAGTCTGCTGTAGAACGGATCGAGATTCTCGAAGCCTTCGTTGACCTGCCCGATGTCCGCCGGGCCGCTGGCAAGCGCCATCAAATGGCCCTATGCCTAGCGCTCTTTACCCTGGCGGTGACCGCCGGTAATCGGGGGTTTATAGCCATTGGCGACTGGCTTAAAAGCTATCGTAGCGAACTGATTGCCCTCTTTAACCCGCCCAAACAGCGCCTCCCGTCCTACAGCACCATTCGCCGTGTGCTCCTCAAACTGGATTATTCGGACTATTCAGCGGCCTTAGCCCGCTTCTTTGGCATTGAGCCCTTACCCGGCGAGACCCTAGCGGTCGATGGCAAAGTCTTACGCGGGTCGTATCAACTTGAGACCGACAATCCTGACTCTCCCCCTCATCCCGCCATTCTGTTGGTCAGTGCCTATCTGGTGGAGCGGGGTCTAATTCTGGAGCCCTATCCGGTAGACCGCAAAACCAACGAAATCAAAGCGTTGCCAGCGTTTATCGAGCAACTGGCGCTCAAGGGGGTGGTGATTGCCTTTGATGCGATTAGCACCCAAAAAAACCTGTCAGCTCATCATTGACACCGACAATCATTACTTGGGTGCCCTCAAAGGCAATCAGGGCAACTTGCACAAAAGCGTTCAGGCCAACTTTACCGCTGAGACCAGCTACACCGAGATCAGTAAAGGGCATGGGCGACTGGAAAAACGGGTCGTCAGCCTTTGCACAACCCTCGACAACATCAAGCCCTGGCCGGGGCTGAAAACCCTGGTGCGCGTAGAGAGTGAGCGCCAATTCAAGTATGGCGGACAACTGCGCCGAGAAACCGAGACCCGCTACTATGTCGCCTCGTTTTTAGAATCAGCGGACTCTTTTGCTCGGCGCATTCGAGGCTATTGGGGCGTCGAAAACAAGGTACACCATGTTCGCGATGTGACCCAGGGCGAAGATGCTTCGCGTATCCGCATGCACCAGTTGCCGCAAATCTTCGCCGTCGCTCGGAACTTCGCGCTCAACCTCTATCGCTCCAATGAGTTCTCCAACATGGCTCAGGCTGAACGACTCTGCAAATTTGGCCTAGATACCCTCAAGGCCATTTTTAGAATGAAATAGCCCTGGTCGTCACAGAGGGTGCAGGCAATGGTGTGGTGACTGATATGGGCTCGTTACTAAGTTTCGGATTTGTTGACCCGGAGGGAAGCTGCCACGAAGTGGTCTGGGTGAAGCCGGGCGTCCCTGCCAGAGCCCTTTTGAAGCGAGCCGACTGGGCAACGGTAGAGATAGACTGACGCGCCACCTAACAATGGAACGCAGCGGACGTGCATCCAGCGTGCCTCTTATCATCCAAGAGCGATCGCATTCTCCGCTGTATGTTGGGTTGAGCTGGCGGGGACATCTCTAAAGGAGGTAAGGAAAGGAGGTAAGGTCACACTGACTTCTAGTTCAGAGTCCTTTTCCTTTGGAGTAAACTACTCGCACGACTTCAGGAACCCAACCGTGCGTACTGTTCCCCACCAGGAAGCCCTAACTATAGAGTTTAAGAGCGATCAGAAGCCTTTGCCTGATCGCGATCTGGTTGCCACGGTGGTCTGTTTAGCCAATACCGAGGGGGGTGTACTGTTCGGCTTTGCCCATCCCAGAAGCTAGCCTGGATGCCTTTGATCCTTTGGAGTAAGAACGTTTGCGGCAAATGGTCGAGCGCTATCGAGGTGATACATCGCTGTTAGCCCTAACCGATGAGGAGCTGGAAGGCGCTCTGGGCATGACTCGCACTTATGAAGGTAGAAAGGTACTAACCGTTACTGGCTTACTGGTGCTGGGCCGAGAAAGTGCCTTGCGAGAGCATCTACCTACCCACGAAGTTGCTTTTCAGGTACGGGAAGCGAACCAACAAATTCGCGTCAACGACTTTTATCGTTTTCCCCTGCTGAAAACCTTTGAACGCCTCTCCACCTTGTTTGAGGCTCGTTTAGAAGAAGACGAAATTCAACGGGGGCTTTTTCGAGTCCCCATTCCTAACTACGATCCCCGTACTTTCCGTGAAGCTGCCGTCAATACTTTAATTCACCGCGACTACACCAAACTGGGCACAGTTTTTATCCGCATGGAGGTAGATGGTCTCTCGATCAGAAACCCTGGCGGCTTTGTAGAAGGCGTCACTATCGACAATCTGTTAGTCGTGCAGCCAAAGCCTCGCAACCCGGCCCTCGCAGATGCTATCAAACGCATTGGCCTTGCCGAGCGGACGGGACGAGGGGTAGATCTGATCTTTCAGGGGCTGCTTCGCTATGGACGCCCCGCCCCCGATTACACCGGCAGCGACACCTCAACCGTTAAGGTTGTTCTGAGCTGCACCGAAGCCAATATCCCTAGCTACATGGTCAAGGTAGAGGTGCCTATTACACAATCGCGTAAAAAACGCGTAAGCTCCAGCTTGAAAACGCGTAAAACACATTTTGTTCGTTAAATTCGATTGCTGCTCCCACAATGTTGGTGTAGTGGGCTTGAGCTAGTCACACTTGGCAGATTGAGCAGGCTACTTCCAACCGGCCAATGCGTTGAGTCAGTTATAGGGTGGGTCAATAAACACGCACTTCACCTTGCCTGCAAACTCAGCTTCCAATGCCTTTAGCGCCAGCAGGTTATCGCCAAAAATCAGGCGGTTGTCAAACAGGTCATTCTCTGTGACCCGGTGTGTGGCATGGTAAGACTTCTCTGGGTCTTCCAGCAAAATGCGCGGTTCTAGCTGGGGCCGATGCTCCTTGCCAATCCAGGCGAGTTCTAGTTTTTGCTTCGGGGCCATGGGTGTCTATCCGTCTCAGTCTTCGGCTAACAGAGAGTTAATTGCTTGTAGTAAATCTGGAATGCTAGATTGCAGCGTTAGCCACACCCGCTCTACATCGACCCCTTCATAATCATGGATCAGCTTATCGCGCATTCCGGCCATAGCTGCCCAGGGGATATTTGGATGCTGGCTTCGTAGCTCCGACGAAAGGCGCTTAACGGCTTCTCCCAAAATTGCGATCTGATACAACACCGCTGACTGGGTTTTAAAGTCAACTACAAACGTCTCCCAAGACATATTTTCGGCAAATGACTGAGCACGTTGAGCCGCTTGTGCAATGTCTAAAAGCGAGGCCTGATCACGCTAATTCATAAGCCTTGACCCTGGGGTAAAGCACTTGGGCAGAGCTTAAAATCTCTGCACGGCGAATAGGGTTTTGGCTTTTTTCAATCACCCGCCGCTCCACCAGATCTACCTCCCGACCTGCTAAGCTTGCCAATTCCTGCTCCATCGTCACCAGGTCGAGAATCGTCCATGGTGCATTAGGTGCAAACGTCACCAGCACGTCCAGATCGCTATCAGCCCGAAAATCATCCCGCAACACAGAACCAAACAGCGACAGTTCTATCACCTGCCACTGCCGACAAAACTGATCTAGTACATCTTCAGAAAGTGTACCTAGTCTCCTTTGCATCAGCCCAGGCGCTCCCATCGGCCAACTCCAGTCTGTAGGGTGGGCACTGCCCACAATGATCTCCCACCATCCCAAAACCCGCTCCCCACAAACCTTAAACCATTCTGCATTGGTTCGTCCCTGGCGCGCCACCAAATCTGTTGACTTGCCGCTCAACCGCTTGTTCAGCTGGGCTCAGCAGCGTGGGCAATCCCTTGCCCTGAGGAGTTCCTGAGATACCCATGGCGGTCATCTTGCGGCCTATTTCGGTATGGGAAACCCCACAGACCTCGGCAAACTTGCGAATTGATAGTGGTTGACGTTCCACGCCTTTGTTGGACTTGCTTCTGCCTTTGGCGTACATGTTGTGACCTCATAAGGTAATACATGCACTCAAAAAGTACTACTTTTGTCGAATTAGTGCCACCAGGTACCACGATTTTTACCCCAATTTTACCCCAATAGCCTGTCTAAACATGGCCAAACATGCCCAAAACAGAGACGGCGAGGGAAACACCGAAGTGCTGCACTCGCCGTCGGTCAGGGCTTCTGGGGGCTGAATCTAGCGGTTTACCGTAAAGGCGACAGGCGGATTCGAACCGCCGAATGGAGGTTTTGCAGACCTCTGCCTTACCACTTGGCTATGTCGCCATCTTTTTAGCTTATGAGTATAGCAAACTCAGGGGCGCGACACAGCCCACAGACAAGTTAAGCGGGGCTAGTACTCTGAGGCGGAAATGACCCAGCTATTTACTCACGCGGAAACCCTTATGAGACCTGGAATTCCCGTTCTGCCTTCTGCCTTCTTACTTCTGCCTTTCGGTATTAGCCCCAGGCTGACGAAACCGATAAATATCTTCCAGCGTGGTGACCCATCCGCTGACCAGAGACGCCAATAACGCATCGCCCTTTTCGAGGGTCGCCAGGGTGGGGTCACCCAACACGCCGCTGGCGCTGAGATCGCGCGTTACCCAGGCAAAGGGTAGCGCCCCCTCCATCGTCAGCCAGCTCTCGGTCGGCAGCCCCTGGGGGAACTCCGTCGCCGCACGATCCATCCGCACCTGGTCGGGCAGAATTGAGAGCATCAAGCTGGTTTCAGCATCGCCGGCGTGAATGCCCAACTCTAATTCTTTAGGTGTTAGTACTTCACCAGCGCAGTTGGGTACCGCCCAGAGAAACAGCGGAAACACCATTAAATCGTTGTGGGCCTGATGTAGGTCGCGGGCGGCAATCTCCAGCACCTGGGGCTGGCCGCCGTGGGCGTTAAGCAGCACCAGTTTGCGAAAACCGGCCCGGTAGAGGCTTTCGGCTACATCATGAATCACCCGCAGCAGCGTCTCAGCTGAGAGGGTGATGGTGCCGGGGAAGTGCCAATGCTCGTTAGATTTGCCGTAGTAAAGGGGGGGCAGGCTGTATACCGGCACCGATGCATCTAATTGCGCTAACGCCTGACCGAGCACCGCTGTACAAATGGCGCTATCTACCACCAGCGGCAGGTGTGGGCCATGCTGCTCGATCGCTCCCATGGGCTGCACAATCACCACCTGATCGCGATCGTCCATAGCCTCAATATCGGTCCAGGTCAGGTAAGGGAAATAGCGATGGGCTGGGATAGGGCTATGCATAGAGAATCATCGGTAAAGGAGCAGGGCAATCACCCAAGTCTAAATGCCAAGAATTCCTCACAGAGGAGACTTGACATTTAAAGGGCAAACAGTAACAATGAATACAGAAACAAATCGTTCATCTCTCTATGAGAGACGGAAGTAGAGCTTAGCTCGAAGGAACGCGCCTCTGTTTATACACCTTCACTCATTAAGGAGAGGCGAAAGATGTCCTTGAAGTATCGTGGTATCGATTACGAATTGGCTACCCCTCAGGTAGCTGTATCTGAAGAAGTTATTGGTCGCTATCGCGGCGCTGTGGCTACTCGTCACGTCGCCAAACAGGCCAAAGCCCAGCATCCCCAGGGTCTCAAGTACCGGGGTGCTGTGGTTCGATAGATGTTGATCTTGCCCGGTTAGGCTAGGCGATGGCTCCAGCTACTAGAGTAATAACGGCTGGGGCTATCGTTCTAAATATTTTACTGGGCGTAGATTGTCGGCAGGAGTTACCTGAATCATTATTTCGCATCGTCATTTTGAGGGCACTCCTACGGGGGTGCTTTTTTGTGCGATAGGCTAGGAGCATACAAAAGTGCAATAAATAATTAGGGGCAGGGCAAAGGTTGGTTATTGGGTTCTTCCTGTTGGGAGTAGTCACAGGCGCGCTGATGATGATCTATCAACAGCGCCAACAGCGGCATCGCGAGTATCGACTCATCACCACGCTCAAGGCGACCGATTGGTCAACGGCGTTAGGCCAAGTTGAGCAATTGGTAGAGACCCAGCCTCAGCAGCAGCTCAAGCTGCGATCGCTGGGCACCGACCGCGACACCCTAGAGCATATTCTCAAGACGGCTCCCATTGGCTACCTTCAAGTCGATGAAGAAAATCAGCTGGTCTGGTGCAATGCCCAGGCCAATCGGCTGTTGAAGATGAACCAGCCTCTCAACGGTTCAGTACAGCGGCGACGGCTGCTGCTGGAGGTAGCTCGTTCCTACGAGCTCGATGCGTTGATCGAAGAAGCTCGGGAGCGCCAAACCTGTTGTCAGCAAGAATGGATGCTCTATCAAATTTCCCCCGACCCACTGCATCCTAAGGAGGAGCCCACCTATCCGCTGCGGGGATATGCCCTGCCTTTAAACAATGGTGACGTCGGCGTATTTTTAGAAAATCGTCAGGAGGCAGCACTGCTAGTACAACAGCGCGATCGCTGGACTTCCGATGTGGCCCACGAGCTCAAGACTCCGCTCACTTCCATTCGGCTAGTGGCCGAGACGTTACAGCCTCGAGTCGATGAGGCCCAGCGGCGCTGGCTGGATCGGTTAGTCAACGAAACAATTCGCCTGAGCAATCTGGTCGAAGATCTGCTCAATCTCAGCCGTCTCCAAGGCGAGCAGTTTCAGGGGCTTTACCTTAAACCGGTAGATCTGCCCCAGCTGATTCAGCGGGCCTGGATTAGTCTCGAACCCCTGGCCCAGACTAAATGCCTGAGCTTAACTTACGAGGGCCCCCAACAATGCCTGGTCAATCTGGATGAAACCCTATTTCATCGGGTATTGCTCAATTTGATCGACAATGCCATTAAGCACAGCCCTAGTGGTGCTACCGTTTATGCCCGTCTCACCCTGGCTGAGGCAGGCACGACCGCATCCAGGGCTAATGACGACAATGCCGACAAAATTACCCTAGAAGTGATTGATATCGGGCCGGGGTTTAACCCTAGAGACTTGCCCTATATTTTTGATCGCTTCTATCGGGCCGACCCGTCGCGCACCCGCAGCGGCTCCGAAACAGAGCATATTCCCCCGGGCTCTCGGGAAGGCTTGCCAGGGAGTCGTGGATCGGGCCTGGGGCTAGCGATTGTCAGCCAAATTGTCGAAGCCCACAGCGGCACCATCACCGCTGCCAACCACCCTGACCTGGGCGGGGCCTGGCTACGACTCTATCTGCCCATGGCAGTGCTGGTAGAACCGTTTAAAGGGGCGGCCATACTTCCAGACTCTAGATAAAGACGGTAAGAACTTATACTCAGCCACCCGCAATTGCTGGCATAATCGTTATATAGGTTGATGCCGCCTAAATCAATGAGACGGCTGACAGCACGTTGACAGGGATATGGTAGATCGGCTCCAGAAAATTCTTTCTCAATACGGGGTTGCCTCCCGGCGACAGGCCGAGCAACTGATCGCAGCCGGTCAGGTGCAGGTCAATGGCGAGATCGCTCACCTGGGCCAGCGGGCTGACCCGCAGCGCGATCGCATTGAAGTCAATCACCAACTTATTCAAGCTCACCATCGACCTACCCAGCACTACCTGCTGCTGCACAAGCCGTTGGGCATGGTGTCTACCTGTGCCGACCCCGAAGGCAGACAGACAGTATTTAGCGCTCTCCCCGCAGACCTGCACCATGTCGGCATCCATCCCGTCGGTCGGCTCGATGCCTACAGCACCGGAGCACTCCTACTCACCAACGATGGTGATTTTACCTTTCGCCTGACCCATCCCCGCCATGACGTACCCAAAACTTATTGGCTGCGGTTAGAGGGTAACGTTTCGTCTGCCGCTCTGGCGGCGTGGCGTCAAGGCATCCAGCTCGATCAACAACTCACCCGCCCAGCCCAGGTTCGGGTGCTTGCCAGTGGCCCCACGGATACCCAAATCGAGGTCATTCTACAGGAAGGACGCAACCGACAAATCCGCCGGGTGGCCCAAATCCTGGGGTATCGGGTGCTAGACTTACACCGGGTTGCGGTTGGGTCTGTTGGTCTCAGCAATCTTAGGGCAGGGGCTTACAGAGCTTTATCAACGGACGAAATCAAGGCATTATTAGATCAGTCCTCGGTTTCATCCACCCCCTCGGCTGGTCTATCTCGATCATCAGCTAGCCATTCACCGTCTTGAACTAACATCCTCCCTGTATGAAGACTAAAGAGTTGGTTGATCCCAATGTTCTCTACCGAGAGCAACTCCTAGAACTCGGCACCTTGCTGCTGGCCGCCCGCCAGCAGCAAGGTCAAACTCTTGAGGCGATGGCCACCAAGACATTGATTCGTCCCAGTTTACTGGCGGCTATTGAACAGGGCGACCTCGATGGGCTACCCGAGCCTGTCTATATTCGTGGCTTAATTCGTCGCTACGGCGATGCCCTGCATCTCGACGGCGAAACCCTGGCCAGTCAATTTTTCACCCCACGCCGTATCGAACGCCGTTCGTGGCAAGAGTCACCTGCCGCTCAGCTGCGCCCCCTGCATCTCTATGGGGCCTACTTTATGCTGATGCTAACCGCTATCAGTGGGCTATCCTACGTGCTTCGCCAAACAGCCCCAGAGGTCACCATGCTGCCTCCGTTAGCTCCCCTGGGCGAAGTAGAACCCAACCCAGCCACCAGCACTAATGCCCCGCCGCCAGCCTCCGAGCCCGCTGAGCCCCAGGCCCCGATCAAAGTCAAAATGACCCTCACCAGCCAATCCTGGTTGCGCATTACTTCAGATGGCACGACCGAATTTGAAGGTATTTTGCAGCCCGGCGATACCCGCCTGTGGTTGGCCGATCAGGCGCTTACCATCCGGGCAGGCAACGCTGGTGCAGTCATGGTGAGCTACAACGACAATCAGGCTGAAGCCCTGGGTCAACCGGGTATGGTGCGTGAGGTCACCTATTCTTCTCAATCGACCGTCAGCCTAGCCTGGTAGACAAAGCGTTCTGCACAACAATCGGGGCTTCCTCAAAGCCCTACAGACAAGGCAGCCCTTAATCTGAGGGCTGCCTTGTCTGTAGGAGGCGTTAATTAGGCTTCACGACCACGGCTGCTTTCTTTAACGTGAGCCGGGTAATAGGCCGTTCGAGTCTTCCATCTGTTGCAGATCAAAGATAAAGGGCACGCTACTGCCTTCCCCCATGACCAATACCCGCGGCACCTGAGCCCCGCCGTCTTTCCAAGCTTCGATCGCTTCTTTTTGCAGCACTAGCTGACCGCCTTGGGCTTTTAGAGTTTCGGCAATCAGGCGCTGAGCCTCAGCCCGGCCCTTGGCGCGGTTAATCTCAGCCTGGGCCTCTTGCTCAGCCTCCTGAGCAATATAGACGGCACGACGAGCCCGCTGTTCGGCAATTTGCTTATCTTCTACGGCCTTAGCAAAATCCGTCGAGAAGTTTAGGTCTACCACGCTCGTATCCAGTACCAAAATGCCGTACTTTGCCAATCGCGTGGTGAGGGCATCGTCAAAGTCTTGTTTGAGCTCAGCCCGTTGAGTAATCGCCTCTTCAACAGTACGGCGGGCCGCAGCAATCTTAAAAGACTCCTGGGTTTGAGGTGCCACAATCTTAGAGACTAGATTTTCGAGGGTGCCTTGGGTGCGGCGAATGTTGACCACCTCAGTGGGGTCAAGGCGAAAGTTAATGGCAAACCGACCAGACAGATCCTGAAGGTCTTTGGTAGAGCTCTGGGCTGGCACCTCAAACTTTTGTACGGTTACGTCGTATACATCGACATTAGAAACCAGGGGCGGCTTCAGGTGAATGCCCTCTAGCAAAGCACCATCCTGGGATTTACCCAAAATGCTAAGCACCCCAGCCTGGCCGGGATTGATAATTACAAAACTGCTGGTCACCAGGGCCAGGGCTACAATCGCCAAAAAGCTGAGTACCACTGGCGGCCAATTGAGAGTTGAAGATTTCAACAGAAAGTCCTAATCACACTGCTTCTCTACGGTATCGGCTATTGGGTAAAGCTGGGTCGTTCTTCAGCAAGGCTTCGGATCAGGGCTATCCAGTCACAGGTTATTCGGGTAGCCCTGTCACCACGCCACTGCCAGCCGTGACCTCGCCCACCAGGTAAGCCGTCAATTGGTGCTGAGTAAGCCAGCTAAGCGTCTGGTCAACCTCAGCCGATGGCACCACTAGGGCAAAGCCAATGCCCATATTAAACGTGTGGTAGAGGTCGACCTCGGGCACCTGCCCCGCCTCGGCCAGCCAGGTAAAGACCGGCGGTACCGACCAACTGCCGCGATACAGGTGGATATTCTGGGCCGGCCCCAGGCAACGGGGCAAGTTCTCGGGTAGGCCACCGCCTGTAATATGGGCCATCGCGTGGATCGGAACGCCCTCGCGGCGGGCCTTGAGCACCGGATCGACGTAGATTTGCGTGGGCGTCAGCAGGAGTTCTCCTAGGGGTTGGGAACCCAGTGCCGCTATCGTCTCATCCCAGCAGTAGCCAGCCCCACCGTTGGAGCGCTGACCTTCGGCAACGACCTTGCGCACCAGACTAAACCCATTGCTGTGTAGACCGCTGCTGGCCAGCCCAATCACTCGATCGCCCAGCTGCACCTGGCTACCGTCTAATATGTGAGATTTTTCGACTACGCCCACGCAAAAACCAGCCAGGTCGTATTCGCCAGGGCCATAGAAACCAGGCATTTCTGCGGTTTCGCCCCCCAGGAGGGTACAGCCAGCTTGGCGACAGCCCCGAGCAATGCCCTCTACAACTGCGGCTAAATCGACCGGCTCTAATTTACCGGTAGCGAGATAATCGAGGAAAAAGAGGGGCTCGGCCCCACTGGTGAGAATATCGTTGACGCACATGGCGACCAGGTCGATGCCGACGGTATGGTGACGCTGGGTAACCTGGGCAATTTTGAGTTTAGTGCCAACGCCATCGGTGCCCGAAACCAGTACCGGTTCACGGTAGCCCCTAGGGAGTTCACACAGACCGCTAAAGCCGCCCAACCCGCCCAATACCTCAGGGCGCCGAGTGCTGTCTACGAGGGTGCGAATACGTTGGACAAAGTTGCGTCCAGCTTCTACATCTACGCCGGCATCCCGATAGTCCATAACGGGTTCATCCTTAGCTTGGGGGCCAGTCTCTAACCTTAGGCAGGGACAGAGTCTTCGTCAATGGTTTTGGAGGAGAATGCAGAGAATGCGATCGCAGCTTCGAGCATGGTTATTGCCGTCAGATTTTGCATCAAAAGTTACATTTTTTCACTCTGAGATTACCGTTTTTTGGCTTACCCTGCCGACAATGGCATAGCAGATTGATTATTCTTTCATAATTTAGTTGCCTTGACCTATAACTAATTCAAAATTTAGATTCACCCGCATCAGTCTTTGCAAGCCTTATAGACAGACTATCTTAGGCAATTATTAAGGACTCCTCTATCGTTTATTTTGTAACGACGACTTTAAACCCCTAGGTATCCCCGGATTCGCAATACCAGTCGAACGTGCTAAGTTACATTTCGATAAAAATAGAAAACCAATTTGTAACGGGTATGGGATTTAAGGCAATCCAGTGATTGCCTGTTTTGATGCCTTTCCTAAGGTCAAAATTTATCTCCTGCTCTTCGTGTTGATTTCTTTTGGTGTAAATGAAACATTCCCTATTGGGCGGACTGACGGTTGCCGTCACTATGTCCGTTTTTGGAGCACCCTTGCCCAGTACAGCCCAGGAGATTAGCCATAACGACTTGCTCGAGGGCACAGTCGATAGCCAGCCAGCTAATTTTTCATCCCTTACCTTAGAACCTGACACCGATTCATTCGTCGATACCGTTGCTTCAGCCCCAGAGGCCACCACGTCTGAGGTAGTTCCTGCTAACGGCTCCCCTACCCTGACCTTTGCCGAATCAGCTGCTTCTGATGGTTTCCTGGCCGTGACCGATCTCGCCACGGTATATCCCCACGCCCTAGACGACAAGCAGGCTGCAACGGTCTACATTCGCTCTATTCCCGTCATTACTCTCGTAGGGGATGAGCTAGAGACCCTCAGCGCTGGCACTAACCCGGCGGCGGCAGCGCCTGACTACCATGCCCCTGTTAGCCAAGCCAATGAAATTTTGACGGCGCTCCAGACCCTCGCGACCACCCACGATGCTGCGGATATCAAGGCCCGCTGGGATAGCGACAACGACTCCTTTGTGGTGTCTTGGGGGAGTGAGGACATGCTGATCGTCAACGACAAGGTGATGCTGCCCGACACCACTCAAAACCCCGCAGAAGACGTTTTGCAAATTGCCAATCGCCTACGCCGACTTTTGGGCGATGCCCCTCCCCTAGCTCGGGTTGAAGGGCTACCCGAGCCGTCGGTCTCGGCGTCACAGGTAAGTGTTGTGGCATCGACCGTGAGTGGTATGGCCTCTTGGTATGGGCCAGGGTTCCATGGGCGGCGCAGCGCCAGTGGCGAGGTATTCAACCAGAATGCCTTGACAGCAGCTCATCGCACACTGCCGTTTGGTACCCAAGTTCGAGTGACTAACCTTGCTAATGGGCAGTCAGTAGTTGTGCGCATCAATGATCGCGGCCCCTTCGGCCATGGTCGGATCATCGATTTATCGGCGGCGGCGGCATCCAATATTGGCTTAAGGGCCAGCGGTGTTGCTCGGGTCCAGCTTGAGGTACTGTCGTCGCCATAGACTAAGCCCGGCAAGACCGGCGTCGGGATTTGGCAACGGCCCACTAGTCTGGCTTCGCGACCCATGGATGCCTCCATGACAGCCCTCTCTAACCCTCTGGTTGGAGAGGGCTTTTGATCAGAAGGTTGGTCGAGGACAAGGGGCAATGACATTGGCAAACAGACTTAGCCAGATATATTCAATACCTTAAATCTGGTAGGGTATTACCTTTGGAATCAGGTGGCCAGAAGTTCAGCTGTCACACACTCACGCGGCATGAGGTATAAACATTGTGCGAGCACTCAAGACAGTTGAAGGATTAGCGCGCTACTTGGCCCAGGTGCGAGCTCACTCGCCGGGGGAGGAGGCCGCCACGGTAGGCCTGGTAACCACTATGGGTAATCTCCACCAGGGGCACCTGAGCTTGATCGACCGGGCCCGACGAGAAAATGCAGTGGTGGTAGTCAGCATTTTTGTCAACCCACTGCAGTTTGGCCCCCAGGAAGATCTGGCCCGCTACCCCCAGACTCCTGACCACGACTTGCGCCTCTGCGAGCAATGCGCAGTCGATGCCGTATTTATGCCTACCCCGACAACCCTCTATGGCAGCTTAGCTCCCTCAGCTGCAGACCTTACTCAGGTAATGCCACCCAAAGAAATGATGGCGGTGTTATGCGGCCCCTATCGCCCTGGCCACTTTGAAGGCGTCGCTACGGTGGTGACTAAGCTGCTTAATCTGGTTGCTCCCGATCGCGCCTATTTTGGCTACAAAGATGCCCAGCAGTTGGCTATTCTTCGGCGCACTGCCCGCGATCTGAACCTGCCGGGCAAAATTGTAGGCTGCCCCATTGTGCGCGATCGCAACGGCCTAGCCTTGAGCTCGCGCAACGCCTATCTGAGCGCAGATGAACGCCAGCAGGCTACGGCCCTCTACCGAGGGTTGGTGGCTGCCCAAACCCTGTTTAAGGCCGGTGAGCGCCAGAGCCCAGCCTTGATTGAGGCCGTTTACCAGACGCTCGCCCAGGCCCCTGACCTGCGCCCTCAATATATAGAAGTAGTGCATCCTGAGACGCTGCACCCTCTCCAACACATTGACACCCTAGGGATGGTAGCGGTGGCAGCCCACCTGGGCAATACTCGCCTGATCGACAATGTACTGCTGCGCGATCGCCAGCCCATTGTGGCTATCGATGGCCCAGCGGGGGCGGGTAAATCGACCGTGGCCCGTCGAGTGGCCCAACGGCTTAACCTGCTGTACCTCGACAGCGGTGCCATGTACCGGGCGGTGACCTGGCTGGCCCTAGACCAAAACGTTGACCTACACGACGAGGTTGCGATCGCAGAACTGTTGCCAGGTTGTCGTCTCCACCTAGCAGCCTCAGGCGATGACCCAGCCTTTGCCGCCTACCCCAGCCGGATCTGGCTCAACGATCAGGAGGTGACCCAGCTCATTCGTAGCCCAGCGGTGACCGAGCAGGTCTCGCTGGTATCGGCTCAGCCCACCGTGCGCCAGCTGTTGCTCCACCAGCAGCAGCAGTACGGCGCGACCGGCGGCGTGGTGATGGAGGGGCGCGATATTGGCACCGTGGTCTTTCCCCAGGCGGAGCTGAAGATATTTCTCACCGCCTCAGTGGGGGAGCGCGCCCGCCGTCGGCAGCGTGACCTGGCCGCCCAGCAGCAGCCGGTTGCCGACATCCAGGCCCTTGAGCAGGCCATTGACGAGCGCGATCGCAACGACAGCAACCGCCGTGTCTCCCCCCTCCGCAAAGCCGACGATGCCGTTGAGCTGATTACCGACAGTCTGACCATTGCCGATGTGGTTGAAAAAATTGTGGCTCTCTACGAGGAAAGAGTGCAGGGCACAGCAATGGGAGAATGAGTTCAGGATCCTGTCCACCAATTCTGCTCCTCATTCAGCTAGCTGTATGGCGATTACCGGCACAACCCAACTTCTCGGCGTTATTGGTGACCCAGTCACCCACTCCCTATCGCCTGTGATGCACAATGCAGCCCTCGCTGAGCTGGGGGCCGACTATCTGTACGTAGCCTTCCCGGTGGCAGCGGCAGGGCTAGCAGCCGCGATCGCAGGCTTTGCCGCCATCGGGGTGCAGGGGTTTAATATCACTATTCCCCATAAGCAGGCGATTCTGCCCCTGCTAGCCGAGGTCACTGCCGAGGCCCAGGCTGTGGGTGCCGTCAACACCGTATGGCGCACCGCAGCGGGCTGGGTAGGCACCAATACCGACGTTGCGGGCTTTATCGCTCCCCTTAAGGCAAAACCCACCTGGACAGGTCGCACAGCTCTGGTGTTGGGCAACGGCGGGGCCGCCCGCGCCGTGGTGGCAGGCTGCGCCCAGCTCGGCTTTGCAGCGGTGCAGGTGGTGGGGCGCAACCCCAATAAGCTGGCGACCTTTGCCGCTAGCTGGCGGGCGTCGCCTCTGGGTGGCCCCCTGACTACCCACGGCTGGGATGCGTTGCCAACCCTCCTGCCCATGGCCGATCTGATTGTTAATACAACGCCGATTGGCATGCACCATGCCGCCGAACAAACGCCGCTGGCCGCCGCTGATTTAGCGCTGGTTCCAGCGACTGCGGTCATCTACGACCTGATCTACACCCCCCGCCCCACCAAATTACTTGACCTGGCGACCCGTCGAGGGTTAGCCACCCTCGACGGCTTAGAAATGCTGGTGCAGCAGGGGGCTGCCGCGTTAGAAATTTGGCTTCAACAGCCCGTGCCAGTGGCTACCATGCGCCAGGCTCTGACCGATTGGTTAGCTTCGGCATAAGATGCCGGCGCTAGGGCAAGAACGCCTGAGGCCGAGCCGCGATCGCCTCAGATGAGGCCACAGTATGCTCAAAGCCGTTGTGGGTCAGCAAATATTGCACCACGTCTGCGACCACCGACCTGAGGGCGCTTTCACTACCGCTGTGGTCTAGGGTCGCGGTGATAATATAGCGCTGACCGCCAACGCTGATCGCTGTCGTTGTGCCCAGCACCTTAGAGTTTCTGCCGGTTTTTTCGCCCAGCCAGGTAATGGGAGCCTGGACGGCAGCATGGCCCAAAGCGCGATCGCGCTGGTTAGCGAGGGCCGTTTCGATTAACTCAGCACCGGGATATTCGTGGTTATAGATCGCCACCATCATGTCAGTGAGTTCGTCGGTGGTGATCACATTGGGGGCGTTGCCAGCATTGGCCGGGTAAGTCGATTCGCCCACTAGCTTGCTAGTCACTCGGGTAGTGGTGTATCCCCGGCTCCGCAGAATTTGGTTAACCCCTTCCCATCCCAGGTAGTCGATCAGCTGATTGGTGGCGATGTTGCCGCTGGCGCTCACCATATCGGCCATGACTTGCTCTAGAGGATACTCGGTTCTAACCCAGGTCGAGCCCGCATCTTCGGTCCAGTTGCTGGGGCTGACCCACAGCGGGGTGGCGGGGGCGGTGCCTTCCTGGTGCAGTTTAGCCATCAGCGCGATCGCAACGGGCACCTTGATTAGGCTGGCCGGGCTGGCGGGGGGCTGATTCCCCTGCCAGCGGCGGCATTCGCGCTGGAGGTTGCAAATCGTCAGCCGGAGCCGCCCAGCTAGGCCCTTTTGATCGGCGATCGCCCGCAAAAAATCAGAGCGAGCAGTGTCATGGTGGTAGGCGGCGATCGCCCGCTCTCCTTCATACTGCCGTTGCTGAACCACTACCTGCATGGCGCCGAAAGTATCGCCAGGAATTTGGTCAAGGGCCAACAGCGCCGCTTCCCAATGGGTTACCACTAGATCTAGCATCGAGGTCGGTAGAAAGGCTGGATCTCCCAAACCACGAGCTGCTGCTGCATGCATCTGAGCCTGGTGCCGCCATTTCTGGGCCTGCTCTTCTTGGCGTAGGCGGTGATCAATCGACCAGAGCTGATCGAGGGCGTCGTCTGACACGACCCCCAGGCCAGACCGGTTG
The DNA here is from genome assembly GCF_015207395.1 of Nodosilinea sp. LEGE 07088. GTDB lineage: Bacteria > Cyanobacteriota > Cyanobacteriia > Phormidesmidales > Phormidesmidaceae > Nodosilinea. The sequence goes on along the minus strand of NZ_JADEWX010000017.1, from coordinate 44,982 downwards.
GCCATCGTTACAGCCGGGCGCTGGCGGAGTTCAGCCCGCAGGCGATCGCGGCGGTGATATAGATCCGCCAGGGTGTCTGTCTTAGACAGTGGCACTAATTGACGCTGTAGTTCTGGAGCCCACACCGGTAGCGCAGGCAACACCACACTGGCCAGCAGCATGCCAACCACCATCCCAGGCTTTAATAGCTGCAACCCTAACGCATACATCGACCCCTCAACCCCACGGGAGTAGGCGTTGTCATAGGACAACGCTACTTAATATAGGGCTTTCTAGACTGAAAAAATGCCAGCCAGGGTACATAAGCTCGGTTTTCGAAGCATCGCTCCACCCTGGCTTTATAGGCATCACCTAGCAGCTTTAGTCAGCAGACAACACTAACTGACGATCGACAACCCTATTCCAGCTAGCGGTGAGGTCATCCTCGCTCCGGTAAGCTTCCCAAGGACCAGCATCAAATCCAGCAATATTCCATTGCCCAGCCAGATGATTGCCATCTTCTGAGACAGTACCGACATAATCAATAGAGGGCAGCTGCTGGGTTAAGTAGCGTTTCACAAAGCTAACCTGTCGTCCAGCGACGCGGCCCACGAGCTGGGCTTCGCCCAAATAGCCATCGTCCAAAATGCTACCGCTGAGGGTATTGCCCCCCTGTACCAGGGTGACCTCAAAGCGGGTGGGATGGTCTTGCTGCCAATAGGTACCTAGCCAGGTGCCGCTCAAATCTGCCATAGGTTTTACCTTACACGTACAATCTATACATTGAGCAAGGCAAGGAGTCTGGCCCCATTTATACCCGTCCCCTGGCGCGATTAATCGAAGAGTTTCAGCGGCTGCCAGGGGTTGGCCCCAAGTCGGCCCAGCGGTTGGCGCTACATATTCTCAAGCGTCCCCAGAGTGAAGTGCAGGCCTTAGCCCAGGCCCTGCTAGACGCCAAGACCCAGGTAGGCCAGTGCTCGGTGTGCTTCCATCTCTCGGCTGACCCCGTTTGCGATATTTGCCGGGCCACCAGTCGCGATGGCCAAACGCTCTGTGTGGTAGCCGACTCGCGTGACGTGATTGCGATCGAAAAAACCCGCGAATACCGGGGCCGCTACCACGTGCTGGGTGGCCTGATCTCACCCATGGATGGCATTGGCCCTGAGCAACTCACTATTGGTCCGTTAGTGCACCGGGTCAACCAGGAGGGCACTCAAGAAGTGATTCTGGCCATTAGCCCCAGCATTGAGGGCGACACCACGACCCTCTACGTGGGGCAGTTGCTCAAGCCTTTCACCCGAGTCACGCGCATTGCCTTTGGTCTGCCCATGGGCGGCGATCTAGAATATGCCGATGAAGTCACCCTGGCCCGCGCCCTCGAGGGCCGTCGCGATCTAGATTAAGTCCGGATTTAGCTAAGTCTTATACAATTCTGAATCTGTTTTGGGTTGCCCAGTCCGTAGGTTAGATTAAGGGTGCATGCCCCATAGGCTTATGGTCTATCCAATCCTATGGCTGTTGCTATAGAGATCGTTGTCACAGATTGATCTAAGGGGGCCACTGCCCCGTTTTTACCCCTAGGCATCCATGGGAGTTTTTCTCTACTTTTTGCGCCATGGCCAAACCGCCTACAGTCTCACAGGTGGCTACTGCGGTATGCCTGAAAACGATCCCGGCCTTACCCCAGAGGGGGTAGCCATGGCCGAAGAATTTGCCAGTACCTATGCCCATCTGCCCTGGACGGCCGCCTATATTAGCCCCCTACGGCGGGCGGTGGAAACCGCTCGGCCCCTGTGTGAAGCACGGGGGCTAGACATGCATCTGCGCGATGGCCTGCGAGAGGTAATGTACGGTCGCTGGGAGGGCATGCATCCCTCGGCGGTCGATCGGGAGCACCACGATGAGTATGTGGCCTGGCTCACCGACCCTGCCTGGTACGCACCAGTCGGGGGCGAGCGCGCGGTAGATATTGCCCGGCGGTCGGCTCAGGTGCTCGATGAAATCGAACGTACCCACGCCAATGGCCATATTTTGCTGGTTTCTCATAAGGCCACCATTCGCATTATGCTGTGCACTCTGCTGGGCATTGATGTCGGTCGTTACCGCGATCGCATGGATATGCCTGTCGCAGCCGTCAGTGTCGTCGAACTGGGCCAGCGGGGTCCCCTATTTCACACCATTGCCGATCGCTCCCATCTGAGCGACCAGCTGCGATCGCTTCCCTGCACCTGAGGCCAGCCCCCTATGCCCCTGAGGCTATACCTGCTCCGCAATGCCGAAACCGAATACTGCCGCACGGGTCGCTACTGTAGCCAGGATGGGGTAGCGCTGACAGATCGTGGCCAGCAGATGGCTGACTATTTTGCTAAGGCCTATCACCACCTCGACTGGAAGGCGATTTTTTGCAGTCCCCTCAACCACGCTGCCGCTACGGTGCAGCCCCTCTGTCAGATTACGGGGCTCGGCGTGCAGCAGCGCTATGGCTTGCGAGAGCTATCCTTTGGCCAGTGGGAAGGCATGGCCCCCGCCACCGTTAATAAGACCTTTCACGACGACTACATTCGCTGGCTGGCCGACCCCGCCTGGAACACCCCGACCCAGGGTGAAAAGGCTATGCAGGTGGCCCGCCGCAGCTCTAACGTACTGGCTGAGATCGAAGACACCTATCCCGATGGCAATGTGCTGGTGGTTTCCCACAAGGCCACCCTGCGCATCGTGCTCTGCACCCTGCTCGGCATTGATGTCGGGCGATATCGCGATCGCCTCGCCATGCCCGTCACTGCTGTTTCTCTAGTCGAGCAAATGGACTATGGCCCCTTTGTGCGCCAACTCAACAACTGCTCTCACCTCCCCCTGCATCTGCGTCGCCCCTGGGCCGGTAACGGCTCTGATAGCTGAGCAGATCAACCTAGCAGCTCTATCCCAGGGCAGATGGCAGCGGCTATACAATTCACTGCGATCAAAGATGGGCGCGATCGCGCTGCACCGGTCTCGATTTCTCGTCAACCACAACTCACCCGTTAGCCCCTATGTTGACTCGGTTTACACTAGTTTTACGACCCCTGGTATGGCTCGGCCTCTTGGGCAGTTGCACCCTATCTACCGCGCCCAGCAGCCCTCCTGCTCAGCCTTCGGCAGCCGCCCCAGAGGCTGTCACCGATACAGGGTCTGTCACCGATACAGAGGCTGTCACCGATTTAGAGAACCCAATTGCCACCGTCAATCAGGTCAACCCCGTCACCGTAGTGACAGGTCTAGAACACCCCTGGAGCATGGCTTGGTTACCCAATGGTGACATGCTCATCACCGAGCGCCCTGGCCGTCTACGCCGAGTTAGCAATGGTGTTTTAGAGCCGACCCCCCTCTCGGGATTGCCCAACGTCCTGGCCCTGGGACAGGGAGGCCTGCTGGATATCGCCCTCCATCCACAGTTTGAAACCAACGGCCTGATTTACCTGGCCTATGCCGCAGGCACTCGGCAGGCCAACCGTACCCAGGTAGCCCGGGCCCGTCTGCAAGGCGATACCCTCACCGATTGGACGGTCATTTTTGCCAACAATCGCGATAAATCGGGGGGGCAACATTTTGGTTCACGCCTGCTATGGCTGCCCGACAACACTCTGTTGGTCGCCATCGGCGACGGTGGCAACCCACCCTTAGAGCTGGAAGGCAACCTGATTCGCAATCAGGCCCAAAACCGCCAGACCCTGCTAGGATCCATCGTCCGCCTCACGGACACTGGGGAGGCACCCAGCGATAACCCCTTTGTCGATACCCCTGAGGCCAATCCCCTGATTTGGAGCTACGGCCATCGCAACATTCAGGGGCTAGCCCTCGACCCCGCCACTGATCAGGTGTGGGCGACCGAACACGGCTCCCGCGGCGGCGATGAGTTAAATCAGCTGGCCGCCAGCGAGAACTATGGATGGCCGGTCGTCACCTTCAGCGAAGAATATTCTGGTGGCCCGATCTCAACCGAGCAGTCACGCCCTGGGATGGTCGATCCGATCACCCACTGGACGCCCGCGATCGCGCCCTCTGGGCTAGCCATATACCGGGGCGATCGCTACCCTCAGTGGCAAGGGCAAATCTTTGCTGGCGGTCTAGTCTCCCAGGATGTCAAGCGCATTGAGGTAGACGTCAACGGCAATGTCATCAATGAAACGGCCATTCCCATTGGTCAGCGAGTTCGGGACGTGCGCCAGGGGCCCGACGGCTTTCTCTACGTGCTTACCGACGACCCGAATGGCCGTCTTGTGCGCCTAGACCCTGCGGTTCAATAGCTGAAGCCAGCGTTAGGCAGCATAGTCAAACACGGCATCTAGGTATAGACGATTAATCCGGCGATCGCTGATACCGTTTTGCATCAGAAACAGCGACAAGGCCGCACAAAACACCCGATGCTGACTCCAGGAAGGATGGGTTTCTACATAGTCGCGCATGGCCTCAAACAGCTCCTCCGGCACCTCTACATTAAGGCTAATTCTGGGTGCCATTGCCGCCATTGATTGCTCACTCATCTCCACTTCCCCAAGCTGAAAGTTCACACCAGAACACCACCCACTATCAACCCAAACCACAACCTGGATCCCTTGCCGTAAAGGAACTTCAGATGCGTTAACTAGGTCAAGACAGAAGCGCTGTATACGTTGGTCGCACCATTGTCACCAGAGTGCTGGGGGATGTCAATCTTGCCAAGCCTGCCCCTATCCGCTAGCCCCTATCAGTCGCAAACGAAGCGCTAAGGGTTTCAGCGATCCCCATTGCTTTCATCAGTAGCAGTCGCTACACAGGAGATCTTGTGTACCTGTGGACAATGCCAATCCACAGCCTTAGCTGCAAACCCCATTCTCCGTTTGATTCTGGGGAAATAAAGTCTAATTCTGGGGAAAACCTTGGGGAAAACTCATATAAAAAAGAAAGAAAATATAAATTTCGCTAGTTTTAAAGTTTTTAATGTTGTAGGTAACCCACTGATGGCGATCGAGCAGGGTTGTCACTCAGCTTACAGATCAACCCGGAGGCGATTCTTCCTCAGGTAACCGCTCCAGGGCATCTAGCGAGGCGTCGTGACATAGCTCGTCGAGAGCTTGCCTTTGACTACGCCGTGAGGAGCGACGGTATCGTTTAGATTGCAGCCGAGGCTCATGGTGGTGCTGCCCTTTTTGTCCTACCCTGACTTTGAGCACAGCTTCGGGATCTCGCTGCTGAAGCTGTAACGCTTCGTATGCAATGGCCTCCTCTAGCAGCGTGAGATAAAGTTCGTAGCGAGGCCAATCGGGGTCTACAGCACAGCCAGGAGTGCCCTGGTGCAGACAGTCGTTGAACTGGCAGCGGCCTAAGGCTAATCGCTGACGAATCTCAGGAAAGCACTGGCCTAAGGCCAGCGGTGTTAGGGCCAGATCAGGCTGATTAAAGCCGGGAGTGTCCGCCAAGAATCCGCCAGCCGGCAGCTCAAATAGCTCCACATGGCGGGTCGTGTGGCGGCCTCGGGCGAGCTTGCCCGACACGGTTCCAGTTCGCAGACTAACCCAGGGAATGAGCTGATTGATCAGGCTTGACTTACCTACCCCAGATGGCCCCGAAACAACCGTTGTGCGGCCCCTCAGCCGCGATCGCAACCCATCTAGAGAGGCGCTATCTCGAACACTCATCACCTGTGGCGTATAACCCCATCGCGGTAACTGGGTTTGCCAATATTGCACGCTGGCAGGGGTTGCCAAGTCTTGTTTATTGAGGCAAAGGCTTACCGGCACCCCGGTTGACTCAGCCTTCACCAAAAACCGCCCCAACTGCTGGGGATCAAGATCGGGTTCAGTCAGGGCGAATACCAGCAGAATCTGGTCAGCATTGGCCATGGGTGGGCGATCGAGCATCGTTTGGCGCGGGTGTATTGCCGCGATCGCACCCCGCCCCGCAGCCCAGTCTACGGCCTCCAAATGCACCCAATCTCCTACCATCACCCGTTGCCCGGTCTTCTTTAACCGCGCCCGACGAGTGCACAACAGCACCTGCCCTACGATCCCTAGATCACCTGGTGATTCTAGCCGTACCCGATAATAGTTAGCCTGAATCGCGACAACGCGCCCCCACGACTCAGCACCCGTCTCTAAAGCAATGCCTTCACTCGCCTCATCGGGTACCATCACCTAAGCCGGGCGACGTACGCGTAGGGCAAAGTAATCCGCACAGTCTTCCAACTGCTCCACCAGATACCCCTCCATCGTCAGGCTATCTGGAACCTGCTCCACCGGCTCTCCACTGTCCAGCCAAACCTCAAGCAAAGCACCAGGAGCCATCTTTTCGAGCTGTAGCTTAGTGCGCACAAAGTTAATCGGACAGGGAGTACCCCGCAGGTCTAGACAATCATCGGGCCGGGTAGACATCACGCTACTCATCCGCGAAATAGACCTCCTAAGAAACCTTCAATACCGCCTCGATTTACCTTCTCACCCCGAATTTCCGCTAGTTTCTCGATTAGCTCTCGCTCTTCGGGCTTCATGCGGGTAGGAATATCTACCTGCACCATGATCAAATGGTCGCCGCGGCTAACAGGGTTACCCAGCTTGGGCACACCACGATTCTCTAGGGTGAGCACAGTACCTGGCTGAGTTCCTGCAGGTATCTCTAGTTCCTCCGGGCCATCTACCGTATCAATAGTCAATGTGCAGCCCAAAATTGCTTGCAGGTAGCTAATTTTTAAGTCAGAGAGGATGTTGATACCATCGCGCTTAAAGGCAGCATCTTCGGCCACAAACAAGTAGACATAGAGATCTCCTGCCGGCCCCCCCCGTAGCCCAGCATCCCCCTCACTCGACACCCGCAGCCGAGTGCCATTGTCGACCCCAGCAGGCACTGTAATTTTAAGCTTCTTCGTCTCTTGGTTCTGACCGCTACCCCCGCAGACGTCGCAGCGATTCTCAATGACCTCACCAGTACCGCTACAAGTAGGACAGGCCGATACCTGAGTAAAACTGCCAAAGGGCGTGCGCGTAGCCCGACGTACCTGCCCGGTACCGCTACAGGTACCACAGGTGGTGGGGCGAGTGCCGGGCTTAGCCCCGCTGCCTGTGCAGGTACCGCAGGTTTCTAGATGGCTAATCTTGATTTCTTTTTCGCCACCAAACACGGCCTCTTTAAAGTCAAGTCGCAGGTCGAGGCGGAGGTCATCTCCCCGAGTTGGTCCTCGTCTTCGCCCGCCTTGGCCCTGCCCCCCCGAAAAACCGCTAAAGAAGCTTTCAAAGATGTCGGCGAAACCACCCATGTCGCCAAAATCTTGATACCCTCCAGCCCCTGCAGCGCCGACTCCAGCTTCACCGAAGCGATCGTAGCGGGCGCGGATCTCAGGCTCAGAAAGCACCTCATAGGCACGATTGATCTCTTTAAATGTATCCTCAGCCCCAGGATCTTTGTTGACATCTGGGTGGTACTTACGAGCTAAGCGGCGATAGGATCGCTTAATTTCATCTTGATCGGCGTTGCGCGAAATACCAAGAATGTCATAGAAATCACGGGCCATAGGGGGCTACCTAGACAACTCCAGCAACAATCAAACATTAAACCATTTTAAAAGGAGTGCACACCTTGGCTAGGTGGGATACCCGCCCTATTATTTCCCCTACGCGCTAGTCAATCGCTTCGTAATCAGCTGTCACAGTGGCATCTAGCTCTCCCTCACTGTCGTAGCCATCGTCATACTCACTATCGTAGGTTGCGGCATCGTCATCCTCTACGCCAGCGTAAGCCGATGCCGGAATGTCCATATCCACATCGGCACCAATATCTGCTTCACGATAGAGATTAGCGCCTACGGCAAAAATAGAGGCCTGTAAAGCATCGATACAGCCCTGGAAGGTGAAGATGTCAATGCTCGAATCATGAGTGGCTGCACGCAACTCACTGGCTTTTGCTTCCAGCGCAGCGCGAGCTTCATCATCGAGCAAACTACCGTGATCGCGTAGGGTGGCTTCGTAGCTATAAAACAGATTATCGGCTCGGTTGGTAAGTTCTGCTAGCTGGCGCCGCCGTTCATCTTCATCAGCGTAGGCTTCAGCCTCAACCCGCATGCGATCAACCTCATCATTGGTGAGGCCGCCCGTGTTGGTAATACAGATACTCTGAGCCCGTCCCGTTCCCTTATCGAGAGCAGATACTTTGAGAATCCCATCGGCATCGATTTCAAAAGATACCTCAATCTGCGGCACTCCACGGGGAGCGGGGGGAATACCCGTCAGCTCGAACTTACCCAGGCTCTTATTATCTCTGGCCATGGCCCGCTCACCTTGCAGGGCATGAATCTCGACTGAGGTTTGCCCATCGGTGGCTGTGGAAAATACCTGGGATTTACTAGTGGGAATAGTGGTATTGCGCTCAATCACTTTCGTAAAGACTTCTCCAAGGGTCTCAATACCGAGGGAGAGCGGCGTCACGTCGAGCAGCAGTAAGTCTTTAACTTCGCCTCCTAACACCCCGGCTTGAATGGATGCCCCTAGAGCGACTGCTTCGTCAGGATTCACCGAGCGATCGGGAGATTTACCATTGAAGTAACTGCTGATCGCCTGTTGCACGGCTGGAATACGGGTAGAGCCACCTACCAGTAAAATGCGATCGATTGCCTCAGGGCCCAAGTCCGCATCCTTTAAAGCCTGTTTAACCGGTTCTAGGGTCGCTTGAACAAGTTCTGATGCAAACTGTTCAAATTGGGACCGAGTCAGCGCCATTTCCAAGTGTTTTGGGCCTGATTCATCAGCCGTAATAAACGGCAAATTAATTGAAGTCGAGGGCATACTCGACAACTCGATTTTTGCTTTTTCAGCCGCTTCGCGAATGCGCTGCAGAGCCATGCGATCGGCAGATAAGTCAATCCCTTCCTGTTCCCGGAAGGCCGCTGTCATCCACTCAACAACGCAATTATCGAAGTCATCTCCACCGAGGTGATTGTTACCAGCAGTGGCTTTTACCTCGAAGACACCGTCTCCCAACTGCAAGATAGAAACATCGAAGGTACCGCCGCCGAGGTCAAACACCAGCACCATTTGGTCTTGGTCTTGCTTGTCTAGGCCATAGGAGAGAGCTGCGGCTGTCGGCTCATTGATAATACGCAGCACCTCTAAGCCAGCAATAGTACCGGCATCTTTTGTAGCCTGTCGCTGAGCATCGGTAAAGTAAGCTGGCACCGTGATAACGGCCTGAGTAACCTCAGCACCCAGATAGGACTCCGCATCCTGCTTAAGTTTTTGCAGAATCATGGCGGAGACTTCCTGGGGCGTAAACGCTTTACCACGAATCTGGACATCCACAGTATCGTCACGCCCGTTGACGCAAACGTAAGGCACTCGACTGCGCTCAGCCTCCGTATCTTCCCACCGTCGACCAATGAAACGCTTAATGCTGTAGACGGTATTTTCAGCGTTGGTGACCGCCTGCCGCTTAGCCAATTGCCCTACCAAGCGTTCGCCGTTTTTGCCAAACCCGACAATGCTGGGCACGGTGCGCCCTCCTTCAGTGCTGGCAATTACAGAGGGTTTACCGCCTTCTAGCACGGCAACACAGCTGTTAGTTGTCCCTAGGTCAATGCCGATTACTTTACCCATAGCCTGCGGTGCTCAATTTAATCGTTCGCCATAACTCTTGCGAGGTTAGCCTGGGTCATAGTTGACGCGGGCTAATTGTGGTTAGTTTGCCCGCTTACCACCAAAAAGTTACCCTGCACCTCAATGATTTATGGCAACGCCTGGGCTGAGCTAAATACCGCTGCACACACAAGATACTTAATAGTCTCTGTCAGCTCCCCATCACCGTAACCTACTCAGTCACCTCATTATCGACATCAGCATCTTCAGGAGGGGCCGCGACCTTGACCATGGCATGGCGCAAGACTCGTTCACCTAATTGATAACCACGCACGAATTCTTCAATGACTACCCCTTCTGGGTGATCGGCAGTAGGCTCACGCATCACCGCTTCGTGCAGTAGCGGGTCAAATTCTTGACCTTCGGCGCGCATAGCGGCAACCCCGAGGCGCTTTAAGGTTTCAACCAATTGCTTATAGACGCTCTGATAACTTTTGTGAATAGTCATCTCGGCCTCGGTCTGGGGTTTAATTTGCGATCGCGCCCGCTCAAAGTTATCGACCACCGGCAACAGCTCAATTACCGTGTCGCCCTTGATCTGGGTAGTCAAGTCCTCTTTTTCTTTACTAGTGCGCTTGCGATAGTTCTCAAAGTCAGCAGCAATGCGCATCGACTGGTTAGCACGGTCTTCAAGTTGAGCTTTGAGACCGACTACCTGGCGCTCTAAATCGCTGACCACAGCTGCTTCGACACCCTCGTTTGAGGGGTGAGTCTCGCCCTCAGCGGATTCTACTGTAGCTGCCGCCGCTTCGACCACATCATCAAAATCTAGGTCATTGATGTCGCCTTCTTCCAGAATTTCTTCAATCGCCTCAGGCTCAGAGGAAGGATCGTGTTCGGCTTGGTGGATATCGTCAACCATTTTGATACGTAACCCGACGGGTGAATGCAACAGTTCAATAGCTTTAGGTTAGCCAGGGGCGAGCCTCAACCGTTGAGGCTCGCCCCTGGTATTGGCCACAATTCTATCGTGGATTGTAAATTTCACGGCTACTCGCTGAGGCAACTCGTACATCCAGCCTGGGAAATGGCCTGCGGTTCGCCCTGGTGCAGATAAATTGGATGAGGGTATTATCGAGACTACGGGGTCACACGAAGGGATGAGCGATCGGGCATACTAGCCGACGCAGTCCCTCACTTAGGGCATACTGCCTGCATACGGTTAGGTTCAGGCCTTTTTTCATCGGTACTTTGGCATCAGCGCTATGACTAATTCCTCCTCCCGGCGAGCTCTGGTACTGCAACGGAGCTTTTCACCCTTCGGCAACAAGCTCATTCAATCTGGCTATGTAGACTCTGAGCAGATGCAGAAGGCTCTGGCGGAGAGCCGTAAGAACGGCCAATCGCTTACTGACGTGCTGGAGTCTTTGACGGGGCAACAGTTATCCCCCGAGCTGCTACGTCAGTACAAAAAACAACAGCTCTTTGAGCTCAAAATTCTCTATGGCGTTGAGTCTCTAGACCCTGAGCTCAATGATATTTCCCCGGCCCAGATTGGTCACCTGATCGACACCCTGATCCCCGTCGATATCTGCCGCCGACATCGTCTCGTACCATTATCCAAGCATGACGATGAGTCACCTTCTGTGCTGGTTGCCATGGTCGATCCTGAGAACTTAGAGGCCCAGGACGACCTCACCCGTATCTTGCGGCCACAAGAGTTGGCGCTTAAGCGTATGGTGATTACGGTTGAAGACTATCAGCGCTTAATGTCAACCTATTTGGATGATGCTGTTGCTAGACAGAAAAAAGAGGATCTAGACGCCGCTGTAGATGTTAACACCAGCCTAGAGGAGCTAGATTTTGGTGAAGGTGGCCTAGAAGAAGTCATTGATGAGGAGGCTGACTTAGGAGCCGCACTCAAAGATGCTGGCGCTGCTCCTGTCATTGCCCTAGTCAACAAGATTCTAGCCAAGGCATTGCAGGAAGGGGTGTCTGACATTCACATTGAACCCCAAGAGGAGTTTTTACGAGTGCGCTTTCGCAAAGACGGGGTGCTCAAAGAAGCTCTGCCTAAGATGCCGAAGAAAATCATCCCTGCCGTTACTGCCCGATTCAAAATCATTGCTGAGCTAGATATTGCGGAACGTCGAGCGCCTCAGGATGGTCGCATTCGGCGAGTATTTCAAGGCCGTAAGGTTGACTTTCGGGTCAATACTCTACCCAGCCGTTGCGGCGAGAAGGTGGTACTGAGAATTCTCGACAATTCCACGACTCAGCTGGGTCTTGACAAACTCATTACCGACCCTACGTCACTGCGCATCGTTCAGGAAATGGCCTCTCGCCCATTTGGTCTGCTGCTGGTGACCGGGCCAACGGGCTCGGGTAAAACCACAACGCTTTACTCCGTGCTCTCAGAGCGTAACGACCCTGGCATCAATATCAGTACGGCCGAAGACCCGATTGAATACACGTTGCCTGGTCTAACCCAGGTGCAAGTAATCCGTGAGAAGGGCATGGACTTCGCATCGATTTTGCGGGCATTTTTGCGACAAGACCCCGATGTCATTCTGGTGGGTGAAACCCGCGACCGTGAAACGGCTAAGACGGCGATCGAGGCAGCCCTCACCGGGCACCTTGTATTGACTACCCTACACACCAATGATGCCGCTGGCGCGATCGCCCGCCTTGATGAGATGGGGGTAGAGTCATTCATGGTATCTAGCGCTTTGATCGGGGTGCTTGCTCAGCGGCTTGTGCGCAAAGTCTGTTCAGAATGTCGTGTTGCCTACAACCCGAGTATCGAGGAGCTAGCTCACTTTGGCCTCACTGCCGCAGCCGATGCCGATATCACGTTCTATAAAGCCAACACCCTTTCTGTTGAAGAAATAACGGCTGCCAAAGAGGGCAACCGCCTATGCTCTACCTGCCAAGGGGGAGGCTACAAAGGTCGAGTTGGCGTCTACGAGGTTTTGCGGGTTACCGAGCGGCTCCAACAGCTGATTTCTGAAGGTGCGCCAACTGAGCATATCAAAGAGGCTGCCGTCGAAGAAGGCATGCAGACTCTGCTTTCCTATAGTCTCGACCTAGTGCGCCAGGGTTACACTACCCTTGAAGAAGTAGAGCGAGTAACGTTTACAGATACAGGGCTAGAGGCTGAGTTGAAGGCTAAGCGCAAGGCCTCGCTTACTTGCTCCTGCTGCGCCGCCGAACTTCAGCAGGAGTGGCTTGACTGTCCGTACTGTCTGACCCCTCGATTCCACGATTAGTTAGAGCTTTGCTCATTGCGGCGACATGATGCAGCTTTAAATTGGGCATCTTGTTACCAATAATTGTTACTAAATCATTAGGTATCACGGCACCAACGACATTCCGGGCTGATTTTAGGCTCTTAAAACCCGACATTTTTCTCGTTTCTCCATCCCCATGAGGTAGTTCTATGGAATTGATGATCGAAGACTTGATGGAAGAGGTAATTGAGCGTGGCGGCTCTGACCTACACCTCTCAGCAGGGCTGCCACCTTACATCCGCATCAGCGGTAAGCTCACGCCCACTGAACATGAACCCATGACCCCCGAGTCATGTCAGCGGCTCATTTTCAGTATGCTGAACAACACTCAGCGTAAACAACTCGAACAAACCTGGGAGCTCGACTGTTCCTATGGCGTCAAAGGGCTGGCTCGATTTCGAGTAAATGTCTACAAAGATCGAGGCACCTACGCGGCCTGTTTGCGGGCACTCAGCTCAAAAATCCCCTCTATGGACACGCTCGGTCTCCCCAATATTGTTCGGGAGCTATCGGAAAAGCCCAGGGGGCTGATTCTCGTTACTGGCCCTACTGGTTCGGGGAAATCAACTACCCTGGCTTCGATGATCAACAACATCAACCTCACTCGGCCAGAGCACATTCTCACCGTTGAAGACCCAATTGAATTCGTTTACGAACCGATCAAGAGCTTAATTCACCAACGCCAGATTGGGGAAGATACCAAGAGCTTTGCCAATGCCCTCCGCGCCGCCCTGCGGGAAGACCCCGACGTGATTCTGGTGGGTGAAATGCGCGACCTGGAAACCATCTCGCTGGCCATTTCAGCGGCAGAAACTGGCCACCTTGTATTTGGCACCCTGCACACCAGCTCAGCGGCCCAAACCGTTGACCGCATGATTGACGTATTCCCTCCCGAACAGCAACAGCAAATTCGAGTGCAGCTTTCAGGCTCCTTGGTTGCTGTGCTAAGCCAAACTCTGGTACCCAAGGCAAACCCTAAACCTGGTGAATTTGGTCGGGTTATGGCCCAGGAAATTATGGTGATTACCCCAGCTATTGCCAACATGATTCGAGAAGGCAAAACACCCCAGATTTACGGCGCCATTCAGACGGGGGGTAAGCTGGCTATGCAAACCCTAGAGAAAGTATTGGCCGATCTTTACAAGGCGGGTACCATTTCCTTTGAGGCAGCCATGTCTAAAACCTCTCGCCCCGATGAATTGCAGCGCTTAATTGGCCCAGCAGCCACACCCAATGCCGCTGCCCGTCAGGGTACTACTGCGGCTCGCCGATAGGAAGCTAGCCTATCAAAGGATGACTCAGTCGATGCCAGAGATGAGATCCACAGGTCATATTTTTTGGTATCGACATGGGCCTAACCCAGATCGACTATCTAGAATGGAACAGTCCACGCATTAATAACCATCAGGTAAATCTAGCGGGTTCGACAACTTAAACCCATCGTTATAATTGCAGTACCTTCAAACCACTGAGCCTTTGAGCCATGCCTACCTACGTTGCCATTGGTCGCGATACCAGCGGAGCCCAGCGCAAAGAACGAGTTTCTGCCGAAACACCTAATGAAGCTCGTAATCTCCTGAAAAATCAGGGCCTCTACGTGATGGACCTGAAAGAAGATGCAGGTTTCAACTTTGATCTGGAGAGTATCAAGACCTCCATGACCAAGGTAACCGTAAAAGATAAGGCCATTTTCTCTCGTCAGTTCGCAGCCCTAGTCAACGCAGGCGTGGCTCTGGTTAGGGGGCTTGGTGTCTTGTCAGAAGACTGCTCTAACCCCAAACTCAAGCAGGCTCTGATGGCTATTAATGCTGACGTGCAGCAGGGTACTAACCTTTCTGACGCTATGCGCAAGCACCCAAGCTGCTTTGACAACCTCTATGTGGCTCTAATTCAAGCAGGTGAGGTTGGTGGCGTACTCGATGAAGTGCTCAACCGTCTGGCTAAGCTCTTAGAAGACTTAGCTCGATTACAAAATCAAATTAAATCTGCCATGGCCTATCCGGTAACAGTAGGTTTTTTGGCCGTGATTATCTTTGTCGGTATGACCGTGTTTCTATTACCGATCTTTGCCGATATGTTTGAGGATTTAGGCGCTGACTTGCCAGTATTCACTCAAGTCATGATGATGATCAGCAGGTTCTTACGTCAGCCACTGAACTGGGTGTTTATGGTTGCCGCTATATCGGCATCGGGCTTTGCCTACAGGCGTTACTATGCCACCCTGAACGGGCGGCGAGTGATTGATCGACTTTCTCTCAAAATGCCGCTATTTGGCGACTTGATTCAAAAAACTGCTACAGCTCGTTTTTGCCGCACCTTTGGCTCACTGTCAAAGTCTGGGGTGCCTATCCTAACGGCACTAGAAATTGTGCGTGATACAGCTGGTAACCAGATTATTGCTGAAGCTGTAGATGACGCCAAGCAGGATGTTCAGGGTGGTGGCATGATCAGCATTGCCTTGCAAAAGCACGCCGTATTTCCTTCTATGGCTGTTCAAATGATCAGCATTGGGGAGGAAACCGGGGAACTTGACGCCATGTTGATGAAGGTTGCCGACTTCTACGAGGACGAGGTCGAGCAGGCAGTAAAGGCACTCACCAGTGTGATGGAACCGCTGATGATTATTGTGTTGGGCGGTATGGTTGGATCGATTTTAATATCGATGTATTTACCCATGTTCAAGATTATGGATGCAATTGGGTAAAGTGGATTGCCGGGTATAGCTTGACTCCTGTGGCTTCAGGGTCGCACTTTTGAGGTCACTGCTTCAGATCTGCGACCATTCGAGCTGGGGAGGCCATACTCCCTAGCACAGTCTAATAGCGATGGAGCACTTGAGAACTGAGCTTAGGGGCAGATGATGACCCAAGTATAGAGTTGGCCAATTCACTTAGGACGTGGCTAAATGCCGATCGCCGGGGTCAAGGTGGCGGGCTGGTGACCGATGCAACGTCCTAACTATTGTGGCGATGGCTGTAGTTGTCAATGGACTTACTCTGGTTGTTGGGCTCAGCCAGCCTAGAGCATCGGTTCAGTATGGCTAGAAACCCGGTTTCTGCGTTGGTTTGTCTACGAGATTTGGTCGTTCACAGGGTAGAAACCGGGTTTCTGTACTGGCGTTCTAGGACTGGTAGAAGACGGTTTGGTTTGGTGACCTTGATGAGTAAGGTATCTACTAAGGAGTGATGCATGTCGTATATTGGGTTGCTTGGGGCTTGTCTTTTCGGAGTTAGGCCAGCCAGCAGGCCAGGGGAAAGATTAGGTATTGCAGGAAAAACAGCTTCCAGATGAACTGATAAAACATTGGATAGACCTGGTTATTTGGCGTGGCAATCACCTGGCCCGTGTGGGGCACTCGCCGACTCATCCACCACAGGAGAGCTAGAACTAGCAGGTGTGACCCGGCTAAGAAAAGCCGATTAATATCAGCTAGCCAGGGGGCCACGAGGGCCATACCTAGATAACAGGTGGTGAGAATGCCCAATGCTAGGTTGAATACGGTGCGTTGCCCCAGTTGCACCGATAAGGTACTAATGCCGTAGCGGCGATCGCCCTCAATGTCGGGAATATCTTTAAAGAAGGCGATCGCGATGCTAAATAGCAAAATAAAGACTGTCAGAGCCCACACCCGACCTGGAATAGTGAGGGAAAGAGCCATGCGATCGCTAACGTGCAAAAACAGCCCTAAATTGACAATGGCTCCCCGTACCGCCAAGATGCAGACCGATGCCCAAAACGGAAATCGCTTGAGGCGCAGAGGCGGTAAAGAGTAGGCCGTACCAATGACTAAACTCAGACCTACCGTAGCCAGAAGCCAGGGGCCACCCACCGCAGCGATTGCGATGGCCCCCAGTCCGGCCGTCGCTACGATCCAGCGGCCATCTACAATCGAAAATTCTCCAGCCGCCAGGGGCAGGTGAGGTTTATTGATGCGATCAATGGCAATGTCTTCTAGTTGGTTGAGACCCACTATATAGAGATTCCCAAGCAGGCAAGCCGCCCACGCCATACCGATTAGCCTGACCAGTAGACCGGCGGGAAGATAGTAGTCTGGATTCAAACCGGCTAGCACAATGGCGGCAATGCCAACCACGCTGAGACTAGTGCCAATGACGGTGTGAGGCCGCCAAAATTTCCAGAGGGCATAGAGCCAAGAGAAGGGAGCCTGGGTAAAACACAGCCGATTTCCCTGGGGTATTGAGGAGTTTGGTGGAGCAGTGTGGGGCATAAGTGTCACGAGGGTTGCCAGAGGCCTAGCTTCTTAGCTTATCGGCTGTTGGCGCAGTTCTTAATAGCTATAGTCTTAAACTCAGCTAAAGTTTCAGTCGCTAGCAGGTCTGCCCCGCATGACTTCAAGATCGAGCCAGGTAATCATCACCCCTGCCACTGGTACTGCCAGAAATAACCCCAGCACCCCAGCCACGGTGGCACCCACTAGCAACGCAAAGAACATGACCACTGGGTTGATGTCTAGAGAGTCTTTCATGACATAGGGCAGCAGCAGATTTTCTTCAACCTGCTGCAGAGCGATACAAACTACTAACGCTTGAATAGAGAGCCATACGCTCTGGGACAAAAGTAGCAGCCCCACCAAGCCAACCCCGATCGTCGCGCCAATGCCTGGAATGAGGTCAAATACACCGGCAATGAGAGCCAGCAATAGGGGAAAAGGAACCCCCAATATTAAAAATACAATGAAGGTAGACAGACCAAAAAATATCGACAGCAGCAATCGACCCCAGAAAAAGCCCAGCAGATTGCGCTGTAGTACGGTGTTAAAGCGCTCTTTGTTGCGCAAAGGGAGGTGGTTGAGTAGCCACCACCAAATATTGGCCCCGTCTAGCAACATAAAGAGGGTGATCACAGCGATCAGGATGGCTAGCACTAAGTTTGCTAGGGTCGACTGTAACAGCCCTAACCCAGTGGTCAGAATAGTCACGGCCTGGTTTTGCAGCTGTGGTTCTAACCCCTGCAAGTTAATGGGCAGGTTCCAGGTCTTTAGAAGGCCTTCAAAACTGCTGAGCCAAGGGAGAACTGACGTAGAAAAGTCTTGCATGCTGGCTGCTAACTGCTGCCCCTGGGATAACACGGCCATACCCAGCGTCATCGAAAGGCCTACGACAAGCGTCAAGCAGCTTAAAAAGACCGTCGTGACGGCGACGCCACGGGGCAACCAGCGGCTGAGCCAAGTAGCCGGATGGTTAAGCAAGAATGCCAGAATTGTGGCGCTAACAAACACCACCACCACTACCTCAAAATAGGCTAGCAGCTGAATCGCTGCCCAGCCGCTGGTAAACATGAGCAAAAACCGCACCAGGCTACTGGTGCCGAGAACAGTCCAGACCGGGTCTCGGCTATGGTGGGGCTCTCCCCGAATAGCCTCTTCTTGAAAATCTTCAGTTTTCATCGGCGGCGTCTTGCACCAGCACAAAGGGTTGCACAATCAACGATTGAAACTGCTTTTTGGCAGTTTGATCCCAGATTTCTAGCTGAAAGGGGGAAGGTTTGGTAATTAGGGCTTCGGCAATCCAATGATTGACGGCGGTGGTGTTGTCGGTAGCGATCGCCACCCCCACGTCAACCAGATCGAGCCTTTGGTCGACTACAACCACTGCGCCGCGATTGGCGTGGGGGCTAATCCAGGCCCAGTCAGCCGGGGCCACCATCTCTGAAAGTTCGGTTTTAAGATCTTGGGTCATGACTTGGGAGTGCGATCGCCAGCTTGTACCAGGCTACCAGATGGGGCAGGGCGGAGACAGCCCGACTGTTTGGCAAGTAGCCCAAGTAGGCTGTTATCTACCCTGGTCGTGGAGACGATGGATGACATCGGCACACTGGGCAGTAATGGCCTCTAAGCCTGCTCGCCCAGTAGATGGCGGCGGCGCAATCGGAGCCCCAATGCGAATAGTCAGGGGAGTAGAGCGCGGTAGCGAGGAGCCCTTTTTGAAAATATATTGGGTGCCCCAGAGGCTGACCGGCAACAGTGGAACCTGAGCCTTAGCCGCAATCAGGGCCGCCCCAATTTTGGGGTCAGGGATGCGCCCGTCGGCGGTGCGAGTGCCCTGAAGAAAAATACC
The DNA here is from genome assembly GCF_015207395.1 of Nodosilinea sp. LEGE 07088. Taxonomy (GTDB): domain Bacteria; phylum Cyanobacteriota; class Cyanobacteriia; order Phormidesmidales; family Phormidesmidaceae; genus Nodosilinea. The sequence goes on along the minus strand of NZ_JADEWX010000017.1, from coordinate 26,064 downwards.
GACAGCCCAACCTTGATCAAGCTGTTTGAGGGCTTCTCGAATAGCGCTGCGATCGGCACTGCCGCGCTTGACGGGGTAGGCTCCGTAGAGCCGAATAGCCTGGCTCAACACCGGCACCTTAAACAATTCTTCTTTGGCCATGTAAGAAACCGGGCGACGCACAGCCGCAGAAAGCAAGGGTGGGTCAAAATCACTAGCGTGGTTAGCCACAACGACCAAACCACCACTTTTAGGCACTTGCTCGGTGCCATAGACCCGACCACGAAAATATAGGCCCAACATCGGGCTAACTATCGACCATTTGAACAAGTGATACCACAGCAGGTTAACGGGGGGTTCGCGATCGCGGCTCATCTCACCTATGTCCAAGCACAATTCAAAGTCTCCCTATCGATTGGACTGGCACTAGGGAACAAGGCCAGCGTTAGACGGCCAGTCCATTCACCTGATCTAGATTGCCCACATTCACCAGTGCCAGGTCGCGACAGGTGCGCTTAGTCAGCCCCGTAAGCACATTGCCCGGCCCTACTTCGATTACTCTGTCAATGCCGAGCTCTGGCAGCGCCAGGGTGATTTCGCGCCAGCGCACCGAGCCCGTCATCTGCTGCACCAGACGTTGCTTGAGGACGGCTCCATCGGTGGTCGGTGTCGGGTCAACGTTTGACAATACCGGCACCTGAGCCACTGAGAAATGCACCGGCTCTAGCGCTTGGGCAAACTGAGCGGCCGCATCAGCCATGAGCGGCGAGTGAAAAGCTCCGCTAACGTTAAGCTTCACTGCCCGCTTAGCCTTAACACCGTCCATCACAGCTGTGACCGCTTCAGGCGTACCTGAGATCACCACCTGGCCAGGATTATTATCATTGGCTAACACCACGCCAGGAGTAGCCTCAATTTTGGCGGCCAGCGCCTCCGCATCGAACCCCAGTAGGGCGGCCATCATGCCGTCAGACGCCTGAGCCATCAATTCAGCCCGCCGTTGTACCAGGGCAAGCCCGGTGGCAAAGTCAAACACTCCAGCGGCGTAAAGCGCTACGTATTCCCCCAGGCTGTGACCGGCAACGACATCAGGCTGGTGGCCCTGGGCCTTGAGCAAATCAACCAGAATACTTTCTACAACGTATAAACAGGGCTGGGTATAGAGCGTGTTAGAGACTTTGTCGTCAGCAGACTGAACGATGTCAAGCACAGACCAACCTAGGATTTCCTCGGCCGCCGCCAAGCGTTCTTGGCCCAAGGGCAAGACAGCCAAATCTACACCCATGCCAATCGCCTGAGAACCCTGCCCAGGAAACACCCACGCCACCTTTGCCATATCCCTGTCCTACCCGACTGTGCTGGATGGGTTTGCCTAGGCTATATAACCGATATTCTTAAGCGCTATAGCCAGAGATACCCGGTCAGCGCTATCGATGCTGGCAGAACCACAGAAACCACTGTCTCATAAAACGTTCATTAGAAACCTCTTAAGAGGATATTTGAAAACACGGAGACAGGTATCAAGGACGTCACCCTAACCTACGTAGCCTGACCTGAATCATAGCGATGTAGATGAGTGCTGCGGAGGACTCGGGCACCAGGCACAGCCTGTCATCAAGCGATAGAGAATGGCATTAACGACGTCATGATGGATGCTTTCACAATCGGATGATGGCCAGATCGGCTTGCAAACACCTGACTTAATTGACTCTGCCAACAGCTCTCTTAGCCGTAACGATACAGTTTCGCCCCGCCTTTTTAGCTTGATAAAGACAGCGATCGCCCGCTATGAGTAGGCTACCTACATCGACAGAGCCAACTACATCGACAACGCCAATGCTAACCGTAATTGCGAGTGAGCTGCTTCCATAAGATAGCGGGCTAGATTCCACCTGCTGGCGTATGCGCTCAGCCATCAGACGTGCTGCTTCTCCGCCGACACCGGGTAGCATAACGACAAATTCTTCCCCACCGATACGCACAAGCTCATCCTCAGCGCGAATAACTTGCGCTACAGTCTTGACAAAGTGGATGAGCACATCGTCCCCAGCATCATGCCCAAAATCATCGTTAATTCCTTTGAAGTAGTCAATATCTAGCATGAATAGGCTGCCAATATTACCGTGTTTTGCATAAATATCCGGTGCGTGGGTAAAGAGGAATCGCCTATTACCACAGCTTGTGAGCGAGTCCGTATAGACCATTCGGTTGAGTTCTGCTGATTGTTGTTGAAGCAGTTTCTGATTTTCCTGAAGTTTGCGATTGATCAGGCTCACCTCTGTGATGTCATGCATGATGCCAACTAAAAATACTTGGCCTCCAGGTAGTGTGAGTCGGCTTTTTCGGGTGATCATTTCTCGCGGCGTAGAATCAGCTCGAAAGACTGTTTCTACGGCTTCGTCAATCTCACCCGATGCCAGTACTCTCAAATCCCCTGCATTACACTGGACGGCTTGGCGCTCCTTAAAGACATCCTTGTCGAGTTTGCCAGCTAAGTCTGCTTGAGAAACACCAAAAAGACTTTCAAAAGCTTGATTCACTAAAACGTACCGAAGCTCAGCATCTTTTACGAGAACTGGATTGGGTAAGATGTCGAGTATTGGGGTCTGTAGGAAGTCTACGCTTGAAGAATCCATGGCTGCTTATATCAGATCTGTATTGATATTGCCCCAAAATTGTTGTGCCAATGCGGTCAGCGAGCTGACTTAGTAGAAAGACGTAATGCTGTATTTCCTGGGACATAATTTAACCGATCCATGGTGCATCGACGCTAATGACGGCAGTCTGGTTATTGTTTTGTCCGCTGTGAGGGCTTTACCAACGTCTCTGCATGCGGGGACGGTTAGGGAATGAATTTCTATCTTGCAGCGAGATATAAGGGATGGCTACAGCCGATAGGTCTAGCAGACCGGCTGTGGCTTTAACTGCGTTCCAGGGCAATCCTTACTGCCACTCCAAAATTGCGGCACCCCAGGTCAGACCAGCCCCAAATCCAGCTGTAGCAATCACATCGCCAGGCTGAATTTTGTTAGCCCGCACGGCTTCGTCAAGAGCGATAGGAATAGAGGCCGCAGAGGTATTGCCATGACGGGCCATGTTACTAACAACTCGATCTAACGGTACGCCAAGGCGATCGGCCACGGCATCGAGAATGCGCTGATTAGCCTGGTGCAAGACCATCCAGCTGATATCGGCGGTAGTCAAGCTCGCCCGAAAGAGGGCTTTTTCAATCACCTCTGGAACGCGGCTGACGGCAAATTTGTACACTTCGCGGCCATTCATGGTGATGGGGGCAAACGTGCCCTCTTGAACCGCGATATCGCCGACCAGCACCGCCGGATCGGACTGGTAGGCTAGGTTCAGACAGTGATTGAGGGAACCATCGCTGCACAGCTCAAAGCCAAGTAGGCGATCGCGCTCTGCCGCCCGCAGCACCACCGCCCCAGCCCCATCGCCGAAAAGCACACAGGTGGTGCGATCGCTCCAATCAGTCCATCGCGACAGCACATCCGCCCCGATGACGACAACATTTTTGTATACGCCAGTTCGTAGATATTGAGCTGCTGTCACCAAGGCAAACACAAACCCTGAACAGGCGGCGGTCAAATCAAAGGCAACGGCGCGGGTGGCCCCCAATGCAGCCTGCACCTGGCAGGCGCTGCCAAACAGATCGTCAGGGGTAGAGGTGGCCAACAAGATCAGGTCCACCTCGCCAGCACTCACCTGAGCCATCGCCAGAGCATTGCGAGCGGCCTCGGCGGCCAGGGACGTCAATGAGTCGGTTGGCGCAGCTACATGCCGCTGACGAATGCCAGTGCGCGACGCAATCCAGTCATCGGAGGTATCAACACGCTGGCTAAGCGCGTCGTTACTGAGGGCTACGCTCAAACGAGCCGAGCCACTGCCCACCAGTGACACACCGGGCATAAACTGTTCCACGGGTTATTCTCCGTCTGCTGCGGGCATAGCTACCCGCTGGTACTGTGCCTGAATGCGATCTTGCACACGATTATCCACCGCTTCTTTAGCCAGGCGGATGGCGTTAAATACCGAGGGTGCCTGGGAACTACCGTGGCTAATCACCGTCACCCCAGCTACCCCCAGCAACAACCCACCGCCATGTTCGGCATGGTCAACTCGCTGCTTAATTCGTCGTAGATTGGGTTTGAGAATCGAAGCTCCAATCTTGCCGCGCACGCCTTGAGGCAATTCTTCTCGCAAAATTTGCAGTACCGACTCACCTACCGCCTCTGCGAACTTCAGCAGCACGTTGCCGACAAAGCCATCGCAGACTACAACATCAAACTGACCTGACAAAATATCGCGCCCCTCGGCATTACCGGCAAAGGGAATGTTAGGGTTTTCTTCGAGCAGCTGATGAGCCCGCAACGCGGCGTCGTTGCCCTTGCTGGGCTCTTCACCAATATTGATTAGCCCCACCCGAGGATGCTCGACCCCCAGCACATAACGGGAATAGATCGTGCCCATCATGGCAAACTGCTCTAAGTACTTAGGGCGGCAGTCTACATTCGCCCCGACATCCAGAATCAGTACTGACTTATTGGCAACTACCGTGGGAAACACCGCCCCGATCGCCGGGCGGTCAATCCCTTTCAAACGGCCCAAACGCAAGAGTGCAGCAGCCATAGCGGCCCCCGAATGACCGGCGGAGACGACCGCATCGGCCTGGCCTCGCTTGACTAAGTCCATAGCGACATTAATCGAGGCCTGGGGCTTTTTACGTAGGGCGCTCAGGGGCTCTTCGTGCATTTCGATGCTGCCCTCGGCGGGCACTAACTCAATCCCCTGGAGCTGATCAACATTAGCCGTTGACGCCTTAATGTGATCGACGTTACCCACCAGGGCAACGTCTACGTCTAACTCGGCCTTGGCGCGGATGGCACCTGCGACGATTTCGCCAGGGGCAAAGTCACCCCCCATCGCGTCTATGGCAATACGTGCCCGGTTAAAACCCATCTGCTGAATCTTTTAAAAACCTGAGGAAATTCTAGCAGACTACCCTACCGACTATTCTTCGCCAGGTTCCACTATCCGTTGAAAAAGGTAGCCAGTCCCTCGGGCGGTGAGAATGAGCTCTGGGTTGCTGGGGTCATCTTCAAGCTTGGCCCGCAGACGAGAAATGTGGACATCGACCACCCGAGTATCGACATGGCGTTCGGGGGTGTAGCCCCAGACCTCTTGTAAGATTTCGGAGCGAGAGAACGGCTCACCTGAGCGACTGACCAACAGCTCTAGCAGGCTAAACTCCATGCCGGTGAGCCGAATGCGTTCGTCGCCTTTATAGACCTGGCGTTTGTTAGTGTCGATGCGAATTGTATTGACTGAAATCACCCCAGAACTGGGGATGCCAGTCATACCGGTTTTATCGACCCGGCGCAGCACAGAGCGAATGCGGGCCTCTAGCTCTTTGGGAGAGAAGGGCTTGACCACGTAGTCGTCGGCTCCGAGTTCTAACCCAGTAATGCGATCGGCCACGTCGCCCAGGGCCGTGAGCATGATAATAGGGATATCAGACTCTTTACGCAGCTCTTGACAGACACCGTAGCCATCTAGCTTGGGCATCATCACGTCGAGCACCACCAGGTCGGGGGCGGCGTTGCGAAAGGTTTCGAGGGCTTCTTCGCCGTCGGCTGCGGTGACGACGTCGTAGCCAATCATAGACAGACGAGTTTCGAGGATGCGTCGAATGCTGGCTTCATCGTCAACGACCAGTATTCTTTCTTTGTTATTTTCCAAGGCTTTTCAAGGCTCCCTACATAACGTCATATTCTATAAACAATCGCAACGTTAAATGATTAACTTTTGAACGCTCCCAGGTTGCTTGCCTAGTGCGATCGCAAAAATCGCCGACATAACTTCCCTACAACACCCCGCATGAAAGGCTTTATGACGTTGGACTATTCTATGTGTATTGATTCATGTCACACCCTTGAAATTTCCCTGCTTCAGGCTTTTTTAAGGTTTATGACAAAACGCTAGACTCACGCTTAGGAGCGTTTGGTGCTTCAGAAGATTGGCTGGTCGAATCAGTAAAACAGGGAATATCGTGGCAAAATCGCGTTCCATTTATGTCTGTAACGAGTGCGGGGCTGAGTCGCCTCAATACTTTGGCCGCTGCCCTGTATGCAATAGCTGGAATACTCTAGTGGAGCAGGCTCAGCCTGCGAAAGAAACCACTGCTCGAGCTGCCAGCCTGGGGCGTAGCCGAGGCGCAGCGACCCGGGCTAAAGCCAGTCAGCCACGATTGGCCATGACCCTGCATCAGATTCAAGATCACCCCCAGGCGCGTCTACCGTCGGGCTATGGGGAGCTAGACCGGGTGCTGGGGGGCGGCATTGTGCCAGGGTCGCTGGTGCTGCTGGGGGGTGACCCCGGCATTGGTAAATCAACTCTGCTGCTACAGGTCGCCAATCAACTGGCAGCACGACAGCGGGTGCTATATGTCTGTGCTGAAGAATCGGGTCAGCAGGTGAAGCTGCGGTGGCAGCGGCTGGGGACAGCAGAACGGGGAGAGGGGAAAGGTGCCACGGCAGATGATAGTTTAGCGGTACGGGCAACGGGTAAAGGTAGCCGAGGCAAGAGTAAAACTGGGGCGTCAGAGGAAGTTGAAACCGCTGGAATAGAGTCGGTAAATACCCAGCTCTTTTTGCTGCCGGAGATTGATTTAGAAACGATTTTGATGGAGCTGGAGTCGCTACAGCCAGCGGTGGCGATTATCGACAGCATTCAGGCGCTCTACTACAGTGCGTTGACCTCGGCACCGGGGTCGGTAGCGCAGGTGCGGGAATGCACCTCGGCGCTGATGCAGCTGGCGAAGCGGGCCAATATTTCGCTCTTTATCGTCGGTCACGTGACCAAGGAGGGGGCGATCGCAGGCCCGAAAGTCTTAGAGCACCTGGTCGATACAGTGCTGTACTTTGAGGGCGATCGCTTTGCTAGCCACCGCCTGCTGCGATCGGTCAAAAACCGGTTTGGGGCCACCCACGAGTTGGGCGTGTTCGAAATGGTCGATCGCGGTCTGGCGGAGATCAGCAACCCCTCGGCCCTGTTTTTGGGCAACCGCGATGAGCAGGTGCCCGGTATCGCCACCATCGTCGCCTGCGAGGGCACGCGTCCTCTGGTAGTGGAGCTGCAATCGCTGGTCAGCCCCACCAGCTATAGCTCACCGCGCCGCTCGACCACGGGCATTGAGTTCAACCGGCTGCTGCAAATTTTGGCGGTGCTCGAAAAGCGGGTGGGCATTCCCCTCTCCAAGCTCGATGCCTACGTGGCCTCGTCGGGGGGGCTGGCGGTGGGGGAACCCGCGGCGGATTTGGGCGTGGCGATTTCGGTGGTGGCCAGCTTTCGCGATCGCCTGGTTGACCCCGAGCTAGTGCTGATCGGCGAAGTGGGCTTGGGCGGTCAAGTGCGCCCTATTTCCCAGCTGGAGCTACGGCTAAAGGAGGCGGCCAAACTGGGCTTTAAGCGGGCGATCGTGCCCAAGGGACAGTCTGTAAACGTCGCAGGGCTGGAGATCGTGGCGGTGTCGCGGGTGGTGGATGCCATCACCCATGCGCTGAAGGGCAGCGGGTGATGGAGCTATGGGTATGTAGGTGGAGCCGAACCAGTAGAAGGCTGAGGCCTCCCCAGGGGCGATCGCATTGTCTCGGGATATAGACGCAATGTCTCGGCATCCAGGTAAATGGAAGGTAAAATCTTGTAAAGAACCTTAACTGTCGCTCTGGAGGTACACCATGACCCCTACCGTCGAAATCTATACCTGGAGTCGTTGTCCCTTCTGCATTCGCGCCAAGGGCTTGCTTGACCAAAAAGGCATTGCCTACACCGAATACTGCATTGATGGCGATGAAGCCGCCCGCAGCGAAATGGCCAAGCGGTCAAACGGGCGGCGATCGCTGCCCCAGATTTTCATCAATGATCACCATGTGGGCGGCTGCGACGACCTGTTTGCACTAGATGCCCGAGGTGGTGTAGAACCCCTGCTATCAGCGGCTAGCTAGAAGATGACGCATTCAGAAACCCGGTTTCTTTGGAGAGGCGCAAAGATATCTCTGGCTACGCGCAGAAGGAACCGGGTTTCTAGCTAGGCAAGACTAGCTGTGGGCATTGGTTTTAGCGGGGTGCTGCGCTTTGCTACCATTGCCATTGAGCTGACCATTTTGGTTGGCTTTGCGGGGCTGAATGAGGCCATAGCCGCCATGGTTGCGCTCATAGATCACGTTGATTTCTTGCGTGGTGACATTGAGAAACATATAAAAATCATGGTCGATCAGCCCTAGCTGCTCTAGGGCCTCGGCCACGGTCATAGGAGTCATAGCAAAGTATTTGGCGCGAATGACCTCTTCAGGTAGATGGGGTTCACTGGTATTGAGCACGTGGCTAACATCAGTCGCTGGTGCTTCGTTAAGATAGGCCTCAGTGGTTTTGCCCAGAGTACCCTGCATGCGGGTGTTGCGCTTTTCTTTGAACTTGCGCAGCTGACGGCTGATTTTGTCGGCGACTAGGTCAATACTGGCGTAGAGATTCTCGCTGCTCTCTTGGGCTCTAACGACGGCTCCATCAACAAAGAGGGTGACTTCAGCGGACTGATTTGCACCAACTCTATGGTTGCGCGCTACCGATAAATGAACATCTACCTCGTTGGTCAGGTGTTTGAAGTGGCTCACCGCCTTGAGGATTTTTTGCTCTACATGCTCCCGAATCGCGTCTGTAATTTCAATATTTCTGCCATGGATAACCAACTTCATAAAGCGGACTCCTTGATACGTCGGCTCATGGGTTTACCCTAACACCTTGTATCTTGTACAACAGCGTCCTTTAGAATCCTTTGCATGGGTTGATAATTCTTGATTGCAAGTTCCTAAAAACTAACCCATTTGAGCGAACTTACGGTTGACAACTATGGGGCTAAACCCACACGAAACCACGCCCCGGTGCGAAGTGTATGAGTTAGGGATCGTTCCCTATGCGGAAGCTTGGGCCTGGCAGAAATCGCTGGTGCAGCGCCATCGGGACGGCCCCCAGCCCGATCGTCTGCTGCTGGTCGAGCACCCTGGTGTGTATACCCTGGGCCAGGGGTCTACCCTCGACCATCTCAAACGGCCGCCAGAGCAATTGCCCTATCCACTGTTTCGCACTGAACGCGGCGGCGAAGTCACTCACCACTGCCTGGGGCAACTGGTGGGCTACCCCATTCTCAATCTCAAACGGCACCAGACCGATCTGCACTGGTATCTACGTCAGCTAGAGGAAGTTTTGATCCTCACCCTGGCTGAGTTTGGGGTAATGGCGGTTCGCCAGCCGGGGTTAACAGGGGTGTGGGTAGGCCACTGCAAACTAGCCGCGATCGGTATCAAGGTCAGTCGTTGGATTACTATGCACGGGTTGGCGCTGAATGTGTGCCCTGATTTGCGCGGGTTCGAGGCGATTGTCCCCTGCGGCATTACCGACAAACCCGTCGGTAGTCTGGCGCAGTTTTGCCCAGAGGTCACGGTAGATATCGTGCGTCCAGTCGTAGTCAAACACTTTGCCGCTGTGTTTGGCGTCGTTCCCACTACTGAGAATGTCGCCCTACTGGACCTCTAAGCGTTTTCACCGCACAAATACTGCATCGCCCCCAGCGCTTGAGTTCCCCGGCGGGGCAAGGGCACTGGCACTGGGGACAGAGGGGCTGCTGGGTCGCCAGTCGCTGAGTCATAGTAGCCCAGCGTTCAAAGCTCTCCTCAGCGGTTTGCGGTCGCTGCAACGATGTCGGAATCACCTGGGGTTCAAAACTCGGGTGCTGTCGCAACCACTCAGGTAAGGCCGTTGGAGAACGTTGTTGAGCCCTGGGCGACGACTGCTTTTGCCGATGCCAGTCGCCGCTAGAAAACCGAATGTCGCGCAGGTTGAGATGGAGGCGATCGTTGAGCTTGGCTAAGATACGCAGACGTTCTAGGGTCAACGTCTGCGCCCACATGGGGTTGATCACCGCCACATGCAGCACATCGCGATCGAGTCGTACCGGAGCCGCCTGACGCGCCACCCCTTCGCCCACCAAGGCTGCCCAGTGATTGAGTACCTGACGAAACTGGCCCCGACTCTGCCATCGGGGCTGTCGCTCTAGCTGGTGAATGACATTGTGAATAGAATCCAGCGACATCTGACACCCAAGATAGGGAAAGGTCTGCTCAGCCTAGCTCACTTTATTGCCTTACCGCAGATACCATCACCTGGGACAGGGTTTACCGAAAAAGGCATTGGGGCAGCGCCATGCAGTGAAAAGGTCGCTAAGCTGTGGCTTAAACTCGGCAATTTTTTAGCAGTCAGATTACGCTGAGAAAGAACCCCCATTTACGCTGGGCAAGCCGCCCCCTCACGTGCAGAACCTATGGCTTCCATCCTTGACCCGCCGATCTTGACCAAGGTTGCCAAGATGAAGGAGCGTATCCGCTGGCAGCATCCGGCTTTAGCGGCACGCAATATCGATCAGACCCGGTTGATTTTGGACGATGGCCGTAGCCGCGAGAGAGAATTTTCGTTCTTAGTGATTGGCGACAGCGGCTCAGGACCGCACACCGATCACCATCCTCAGCGGCGCATTGCCGAGCAAATGGTGCCCCATCTAGATGACTGCCGCTTTTTGCTGCATACCGGCGATGTGGTGTATCAGGTAGGCTCTAGTGAGCAATACCCCGAAAATTTCATCAAACCCTATCGAGAGTGGCTGGTGGGGGGCGATCGCCCCGAGCAGATCGCCTTTGACGAGATGCTGTTTCGGTTCCCCTTTTTGGCGGTGCCCGGCAACCACGACTACTACAACTTGCCTAGGTTGTATAGTGCTCTGGTACAAGTTACCCAACCGATCCGCAAGTTGCTGGGGTTCAATCTAAACCCCAACGTGGGCTGCCGTGGATCTGGGGTAGGCGATGCCTATGCCCGAGCGTTTTTGGATTATCTCAAGGGGCTACCCAACGACCAGATTGCCACGCACCTAGACCGCTACTACGGCCCCTGGAATGAGCACACCTGGGGGTTACACTACCGGCCCAGCCAGTTTACCCGCCTGCCGAATCGCTACTACACTTTTCGCTACGGCGACATTGATTTCTTTGCCCTTGATAGCAGCACCTTTAATGACCCCGCTCTATCGCCCCAGATGATTGCCGACCCGGCCTATCGCCAGCACCTCGCAGCCAAACGAGCCGAGGTTTTGCACCAGCAACAAGAGGTTCGAGAAGAGGCTCTACGTCTACAACACACCGACCCCCATGCGCAGGAACGCCTAGACGATCTCCAGGCGAAGGCAGAACAACTGGAAGAAATACTGCTGGATATCGATAAGCAGGTGCATCCTGGGCCGACGGCGCTGGTCGATACAGAGCAGCTACTGTGGCTACGGGACGGGTTAATTGCCTCCTGGCAAGACAAGTCGGTGCGGGGGCGCATTCTCTTCTTTCACCATCCGCCCTACGTCACGGAGGTGACCAAGTGGGCCCAGGGGCAGACCCTAGCTATTCGTCAAAATCTGCGTTGGGTACTCGACCAGGTGGCCGCGGCAATACCTGACATCGGCACCGATCGCCCGCCGGTAAACCTGGTGTTAAACGGCCATGCCCATTGCTTTGAATATCTCAAGACCGAATCTACTGGCTACGCCGACAGCCATATGAATTGGGTAGTCTGCGGCGGCAGCGGCCTGAGCCTGCGGCGACAGCGACCGGAGGGGACAATGCTCTACGAACCGCTGGGAGCTAATGCTGACGGTAAGGAGGCATTTAAGCTGGTAGCCAAATCGCAGCTGTATCTGGGCCTGACCGGCCACAAAACCGAGCGCCAGCGGCCCTATTCGTTTGTGCGTATTGATGTCACCGCCGATGAGTCACCTCAGTTTATTGTCACTCCCCACATTTCGGAGCGATCGCACCAGAGCTGGCAAGACTATGCTCTAGATCCGCTAGTACTGAGCTAAGAGGAATCATACCGATGGTAGGGAGCGAACGGCCAACAGAGATTCTGCGGTTCTGGTTTGGCGATCCTGAGGATAGACAGGGGGAGTATGGCCAGCAGCGACAGGTGTGGTTTAAGAAAGACCCGGCTTTTGATGACACCATTCGGCGGCTGTTTTTAGCGGATGTTGACCGGGCGGCAGCTGGTGAGTTAGCCGCCTGGCACCAGCATCCGAGATCATGCCTGGCGCTGGTGCTGTTGCTTGACCAGCTGCCGCGCAATCTGTTTCGGGGTGAGGCGCGCAGCTTTGCTAGCGACGGTGCCGCCCGAGACACCGCCAACCACGCCCTGGCGAAGGGCTATGACCAGCAGGTATTGCCGGTAGAGCGCTTGTTTTTTTACCTGCCGCTGGAGCACAGCGAGCATTTGGCAGATCAGGATCGCTGTGTGGATCTGGTGCGATCGCTCCACGACACCCATCCTGGGTTTGAGTCACCCCTTGACTATGCTCTGCGTCACCGCGAGGTGATTCAGCGGTTTGGCCGCTTCCCCCATCGTAACGAAATCTTGGGCCGCGAGACAACGCCGGAGGAGGCGGAGTTTTTGCGGCAGCCGGGGTCGCGGTTTTAATCAATTTTGGAGTTTGGATTTTGGATTTTGGCGGGATGAGCGGCACTGTCATGGGAGGCTTCTGGATGTAACAGATGCCCCAATCCGAAATCGCCAATCACCAATCCAAAATTCCCCTAGCCTCCTAGCCGATAGCCTTTGCCATAGACCGTATGAATGATCGGCGGCGTGCCTTTGGGCTCGATCTTGCGACGCAGCAGGCGCATTTGGGCGGCGACCACGTTGCTGCTGGGGGCCTCTTGGTCATCCCAAACGCCTTGGTAAATTTGCTCGTGGGTCAGGAGCTGGTTGGGGTGGCGCAGCAGGTAGGCCAGCAATCGGGTTTCTTTGTCGGAGAGTTCCACGGGCTGGCCCTGGCGGTGGGCGAGCTGGTTGGCTTCATCGAGGGTGAGGTCGTCGTAGGTGAGGCGGGGCGGCGGAGCGGGTTCCAGATTGGGCGATCGCCGCAGCAGGGCCCGCACCCGCGCCAGCAACTCCCGCAGCTCGAAGGGTTTGACCAGGTAGTCGTCGGCCCCGGCGTCGAGGCCATCGACGCGATCGTTGAGGGTGTCTTTGGCGGTGAGAAAGAGGACTGGGGTGCTATCTTGGCGCGATCGCACCTGCCGACAGATCTCTAGCCCACTCAGCCCCGGCAGCATCCAGTCGAGAATCAGCAGGTCATAGCCGCCCTGGCCCGCTAGGTCACGGCCTGCTTCTCCATCGGTGGCGACATCCACGTCATAGCCTTCCCGCTTGAGGAGCCGACTCAGCGGGTCGGCAAGTTCCACTTCGTCATCAACGAGCAAAATCTTCATGGGGAAGAGGGGGTGGGTTTCAGCTCCAGGGATCGTCTGTCAGCAAGGTTTGTAGGTCTGGGCTAAAGGGATAGGCCGTGGGGAAGGTGCTGGTAGGATAAGCTGCGATCGCTTCCGCTAAAGCATCCTGATAGATCTCCTCAAGCACCGCTTCAAAATAGCCTTTGAGGCTAGGCGATTGTTTAAGTAACCGCTTCAGAGCATTGCGCTGCTCCAAAATAGTCAATTGCCAACCGCGATAATCATCGGGTAAGTCTACGTGGCAACGCTTGAGTAAATGAACCAGCAAAACGCTCAGACGGCTCTCTAGCTCTCGCTTGGCAGATTTGCCCAAGTCTTCAATCTCCTCTATCAGTCCGTTCCAATCGAGGTGCTCAGTGTCTCTGCGTTTTAGGCAGGCGACCGTAGCCTCGACCCAGCGGACAAAATCCTCATCGTAGAGCTGTGGTAGGGGTGTTTGCAGCGGAGTCTTGGGCATAGCACCAAGGTTTGAGAGAATTGTTCCTCTAGTGTAAGCCACGCCAAATTGGGTGTCGCCATCACAAACAGTCACCTATGGCCTGCTCCAAAATGGCCAGGCCTTCGTCTAGTTCGGCGGTGGTCACCGTTAGCGGTGGGGCGATCCGCCAGACGCTGCCCATGCCGGGCAGGGCGGTAATATTCATGCTCAGGCCCAGCTCTAGGCAGCGGCGGGTGATGGCGGCTCCGGTTTCGGGGTCGGGTTCGCGGCTCTGGCGATCTTTAACCAGCTCTACCCCCAGCAGCAGCCCGCGCCCGCGCACGTCGCCAATGATTTCATAGCGATCCTTCAGCTTCAGCAATCCGGTCTTGAGGTAAGTGCCCATGGCCGCTGCTTGCTCCACAAGGTTTTGGCGGGTCAACACCCGCAGCACCGCCAGCCCCACTTCGGCGGGCATCGGGTCAGACACATGGGAGGTGTAGTAGATAAACTCCTTCTCGTAGCAGTCGGACTCGATCGCATCGCTGGTGACCATCGCCGCCAGGGGCAGGCCACCCCCCAGGGTCTTCGACAGGGTGAGTATATCGGGCACCATGCCCAGTTGTTCAAAGGCAAAGAAGCTGCCCAGACGACCAAAGGCGGTTTGAGCTTCGTCCAAAATCAGCACCATGCCCCGCTCCTGGCAATACTGCTGCAACCGCTGAAAGTAGCCCTCGGGAGGCACTACTACCCCGCCAGCACTGAGTACCGGCTCGGCAATGACGGCAGCATAGGCCCCCACCGACTGGCTATCCACTAGCTCCAACCCCACCTCCAGGCAGGTCATGTCGCACTGGTCTTGGCAGTGGCGAATCGGGCAGCGATAGCAGTTGGGCGTGGGCAGCGCCAGGTTGCCGGGAATGGTGGGGCCGTAGCCCTTTCTGGCTGACACAAAGGTGCTGGCGCTGGCCCCGGCGGTCATACCGTGCCAGGAGGCGCTCAGGCCCACCACCTCAAAGCCGCCGGTGTGCAGCTTGGCCATGCGCAGGGCGGCCTCGTTGACCTCGCTGCCGGTGTTGAGAAACAGCGCCTTTTGTAGGGTAGGCGGCAAGCGCTGACAAAGGGCATCTGCTAAGTCCACCACCGCCGGAGACAGCATACCGCTGAACAGGTGCAGCACGGTTTCACAGGCTTTGTGGATGGCCTGCACCACATCGGGGTGGTTGTGGCCCAGAGTGGCGCACATTTGCCCAGAGGTAAAGTCAAGAATTTTGTGGCCCTGGCGATCGTACAGGTAGCTGCCCCGCGCTCGCTCAATCAGCATGGGCGCGAAGCTACCGCCGTAGCGCACCAGGTGATGCTCGACAATGTCCCACATTTCTTCATCTGAGGGGCCATTGCCCGCAGGGTTATGGTCTGGGGAACCGTTGGTGGCTGAGCCTGCATGGGCAGTCGCAGAGCTAGCGGTGACGCCGAGGGGATGAGCAGTATCGGGCATGGGTAGACCTGTAGGAGAAGGCGATTTCCATTAGATTAGGGGTAATGCTCGGCTGCACCAAGCGCCTCGCCGTGAGCCAGGGCGATCCCGGATTGCAGTCTCCATTAATTGGCCCAATCTTTGGCCCGGCCCACGGCCTTCGTCCACATCGCAAAGTTTTCCTGGGCTTCGCTTTGGCCAGCACCGGGTTCAAAGACGCGATCGATGGGGCGGCTGTCGACCAGGGTGCGGTAGTCATTCCAGAAACCAACCGCCAGGCCCGCGGCAAAGGCAGCGCCCTGGGCGGTGACGTCGAGCACCTGGGGCCGTTCGATGGGAATGCCCAGCACGTCGGCCTGGAACTGCATGAGAAAGTCGTTATTGCAGGCCCCGCCGTCAACCTTGAGCTGGCGGATGGGGGTACCGCCATCCTGGTTGACGGCATCGACGACTTCTTTGACTTCGTAAGCGATCGCCTCCAGCACCGCCCGCACCAGGTGATCGCGGTGGGCACCGCGCGTCAACCCCAGAAACGCACCACGGGCGCTCATATCCCAGTGGGGAGCCCCAAGGCCGCTGAGGGCGGGCACAAAATAGACACCCCCGTTATCGGCGACGTTTTGGGCCAAAATTTCGGTTTCAGCGGCGCTGGAGATCACCTGTAAGCCATCGCGCAGCCACTGAATGCAGGCCCCAGCGGTAAACATACTGCCCTCGATCGCATAGCCGATCTGGGGATGCTTGGCATCGCCATTGGCCTGGGACCAGGCCACGGTGGAGAGCAGCTGATGCTGCGATCGCACCACCTCATTGCCGGTGTGCGACACCAGAAACGCCCCGGTGCCGTAGGTGCATTTGAGCAGGCCGGGGCGATCGCAGCCGTGGCCGTAGAGCGCCGCCTGCTGATCGCCAAAGATCGCCGTGATCGGGATTTCGACCCCTAAAATCGCCGGATCGGTGTGGCCAAACAAGCCCACGCTGGGCTTAATCGTCGGCATCATGTGAGGCGGAATGTTGAACATCTCCAGCAGGCTGTCATCCCACTGACCACTGGCGATGTTGAGCAACATGGTGCGGCTGGCATTGCTGTGGTCGGTGGCGTGCACCTGCCGCCCGGTCAGGTTCCACAGCACCCAGCTATCGACGGTGCCCGCCAGCACCTGGTCAAAGTCGATCGGCGGGTCAGCTTCTTTTTTGGCCTGCTCCAGCAGCCAGGTCAGCTTAGTGGCCGAGAAGTAGGCATCGAGCACTAAGCCAGTGCGATCATAGATTTCCTCGGCCTTACCCGCCGCTCTCAATTGGTTACAGAGGGGGGCGGTGCGCCGGTCTTGCCAGACGATAGCGTTGGCCAGGGGACGACCGGTGCTGCTGTCCCACAGCAGACAGGTTTCGCGCTGTACGGTTAGGCCAATGGCGGCAATGTCGGTGGGTTTGAGCCCGGCTTTAGAAATAGCCGACCCCATGGCCCATTCGATCTCAGTCCAAATTTCGCGGGCATCGTGCTCGACCCAACTCGGCTGCGGATAGTACTGGGTGAGTTCTCGATAGGCCTGACCTGCGATCGCACCGCCGCGATCAAAAATAATCGCGCGGTTGCCGGTGGTGCCCAGATCCAGGGCCATGACGTAGTTAGCGGTCATTGTATCGGTATGCTTGCAGCGCCAAGACTGTAACAAATTATGCCAAATTCATCCCTGGTCTTTAGACAGATTTTTACAACTCGACATGCTTCCTCTGCATTCCACGGGGCTTGTTTCAAGTCCCTTCGGCCTAGCCCACTCCAAAGTTCGGTATCCCCCTCCCCCGATAGTCAGACTCTTGTGAAACAATTTTGGAAGATTCAACGGGATACTACCCCCTGCTGTTGTGCGTAATTAAAGGCTTGCTCCCTTGAAACAAGGACTCTGGATACCCCTGAAATGGCTTCTGGCCACGGTGTTCGCGGTGGTGATCATGGTGACAACGGCGATCGCCCCGCCCGCCTATGCCCAGTCGGCGGCCACCGCTGCGATCGCCAATGAGAGCTTTGTCGCCGCCGCCGTGCGCCAGGTTGGCCCGGCAGTTGTCCGCATCGACACCGAGAAAACCATCACTCGCCAGGCCCGCGATCCGTTCTACGACGATCCCTTTCTGCGGGATTTCTTCGGTGCCATACCCCGCCAGCCCCAGGAAGAACTGCTGCGGGGCCAGGGTTCAGGGTTCATCATTGACGACACCGGCAACATTCTCACCAACGCCCACGTGGTCAACGGGGCCGATCGGGTCGTGGTCACCCTCAAGGATGGCCGCAATTTTGAGGCCGTTGTCGAAGGGGTAGACGACGTGACTGACCTGGCCGTGGTCAAAATCGAAGACGATGCCGAAGATGACGCCCTGCCGGTAGCAACCCTGGGCAACTCCGACCAGGTAGAAGTGGGCGATTGGGCGATCGCCGTGGGCAACCCCCTCGGCCTCGACAACACCGTTACCCTAGGGATTGTCAGCACCCTGAAGCGCACCAGCAGCTCCGTGGGCATTCCCGGCAAGCGGCTGGAGTTTATTCAGACCGATGCCGCCATCAACCCCGGCAACTCGGGCGGGCCACTGGTCAACCAGCGGGGCGAGGTGATTGGCATCAACACCGCCATTCGGGCCGACGCCATGGGCATTGGCTTTGCCATTCCGATCAACAAGGCCAAAGAGGTCAAAGACCGGCTCTCGCGGGGCGAAACCGTTGCCCACCCCTACATCGGTGTGCAAATTGCCAACCTCACCCCCGAGCAGGCCAAGCGCAGCAACGCCGACATCAACTCTGGGATGTATCTGCCCGAGATCGACGGGGTGC
Organism: Nodosilinea sp. LEGE 07088; assembly: GCF_015207395.1. Classification (GTDB taxonomy): domain Bacteria; phylum Cyanobacteriota; class Cyanobacteriia; order Phormidesmidales; family Phormidesmidaceae; genus Nodosilinea. Next base: position 7,972 of record NZ_JADEWX010000017.1, on the reverse strand, counting down.
TGATCATCCGCGTGCTGGAGGGCACCCCCGCCGCCGATGCCGGGCTGCGTCGTGGCGATGTGATTGTGCAGGCCGGGGGTGCGCCGGTGCGCAGTGCCGATGAGCTGCAAATCGTGGTTGAGAATACCAAGATTGGCGATGCGCTAGAGCTTCAGGTACAGCGGGGCGATCGCCCCATGACCCTCAAGGTCAAAACCGCCGAACTCCATGAGCAGTCTGGCTAACCCACCCCTACCCCTCCCAGGGGGGGAAATGCAAACTCTCAAATCCAAAATTCTTTTTCTAGGAGATTCCCATGAACACCACCGAAGACACCGGCACCCGTAAACTTCTCTCTGCCCTCAGCCACGGCTCTATTTTTTTTAACACGCTGATACTGGCCGTCGGCGTTCCCATCGCCATTCTGCTGATTTCAAAAGACTCCCTAATCAAAGAAAGCGCTAAAGAAGCGATCAACTTTCACATCAATATGTGGTTTTGGTGGACTGTAGCCGGCATTTTGGCCTGGGTGCTGATCGGCATTCCGCTTTTGGTGGTGCTGGGGATTGTGAATTTCATCATGCCGATCGTCGCCATTTTCTACAGCCTCACCCAGCCCAATAGCGTGTTCCGCTATCCGCTGATTTTGCGGCTGTTCTAGGGCACCGATACGGTATTCAAATAGCAGGCTCCACTTTAGTCCCTGGTCACTCTGGTGCCCTAGCTCTGCCTGGGCACCCTAACTTGCGGCTCTGCCGCTCATGCTAGGCGGCAGAGCCGACGATGAGCATTCCCACGCAGAGCGTGGGCACGAGGGAATATCAAAAAAAGCCCCCAGAACGTTTAGCATTCTGGGGGCTTTTTGCAGGGTTGGTCTGGACGGTATAGCTATCGCCAGATCGGTTAAGACATTCTACATAGCACTCTGGAGCGATTGCTATACAGCCATTGCGCTGCCCCAGGTTTTGCCAGTGGTAGTGCCCCCTGTCCTAAGCGCAATGGCCATCGCTATATTAGGCGGCGCGGCGGCGGGGGCGCTTGCGCTCAGACTTTTTCTTGTAGCCGACGGCCTGGGCTTCATCGCTGTCAGGGCCAAAGTGGCCGCGTACGGCGGCTTTCATGGCCATGACGGCGTTGTGAAATTCCCACTCGGCCAGGCGGGCTTTGTCGGCGGCAGCTTTGGCCTTGGCCAACAGCTCGGTCTCTTGCTGCTGCAGGGCCTGCATGGTTTGCAGGGCGGCTTGCAGAAACTCGGGGCTGGCCTCGGGGCGGGCGGCGGGGAAGCTGGGGACGGCCCCGGTGCCTTCAAACGACTCAATATCTTGCAGAATGTAGCGGCTGGGCAGGCGGCGGCTGGTATCAACAATGGCCATAGAGGCACTCCTATAAAGAACAAAATTAACGGTTCTGACGGGTTGGCAACAGTGGGGGATTGGTTTGGCGATCAGCCTCGGAGTCGCATCGGCGGCTCTGGGTTCAGCGGGGCATTGCGTTGCTGTGATTAGAATTGCCCGGTGAGGTTGCGAACGCGACAAATGCTTTAACGGGTTGGCAAACATGCGTCAAATGGCTTAGAACCCTGGCGATGCAGACGCAGATAACCCATGAGATTGAACAGAGGTGCCGTGCAGCAGGACAACGCTACACAGCTGTGCCACTATGCTTCGCATCGCTGCGCGAACGCTACACAGCTGTGCCAGTAAAGCGGATCGCGGGGTCGATCTTTTTGATCGCGGGGTCGATATGCTTTACAGCTGTGCCACTTTGCTACACAGCTGTGCCAGTAAAGCGGATCGCGGGGTCGATCTTTTTGATCGCGGGGTCGATATGCTTTACAGCTGTGCCGCTTTACTACACAGCTGTGCCAGTAAAGCGGATCGCGGGGTCAATATGCTTCACAGCGGCCTCGGGGTTTTATACGAAATCCGTATTGAGAAACCCTTGATTCAGAACAGACCTGTAGGGTGGGCACCGCCCACCTTCCACCTCCCGCTCCTATCGGAGATTTGATGGGGAGGGTTTGGTTGTGGGTGAATGAGTAAGGTGGTGGGCAATGCCCACCCTACGTTTTGACTTATGGCGATTCCAGGACGGATACTCGTTCCGAGTCGGGTTCCGAACGCTGCGCGAGTCGCCGCCCCCGACAGTCATAGATAGACCATCGGGAGCGGGCGATGTTACTCAATCAGCACGGTTTTGGTGAGAATCGCCATCCAGGTTTGGGGCTCGCCAGGTTGCCCCGGCTCGGGGCTGGTGGGCGGTGCGGGGATGGGGTCGCTCCAGTCGTTGGGGTCGGCGTAGCCGAGGGCGTGGAGGATTTTAATGGTGCGGTCTATGGCGGCGAGGCTGCCGTAGAGCATGTGGCGCACTTTCTCGGGGTTTAGGGACCGGGTTCCTTTGATATTTGCGCCAGACCTGGGCGGTAGCGGCAGGGACCCGGTCCCTGGGCTCCCTTGGTCGTCGCTGGTGTCGGGTTCGAGATGGTCAAACATCGTTTCTGTCTCCAATTGCGTTTGCAGTGAGCAAGCCCTGCCTGCAAGTCCCCTCCTGGGAGGGGCAGGGGTGGGTTCAACTGCGACCAGCGACTGACATGCCGCAAGCAACACGCTCATCGCCAAGACAGACCCACCCCGCCCTGCGGGCACCCCTCCAGTGGAGGGGAAGGGCGAGGAAGACAGAACGCGAAAACCCTAGCCACCCGCAGTTGAAGTGCAAACTGAGGGGGCTAGGGTACCATGACCTTAGCCTCGCAATCTGCCGGTCAGAATCGCGGGGTTAGCTGTCTGTCGGTGTTCCCGCACTTTCAGACAGCGCTAAAGTTTTCGAGTTCTGTGGAATCGCCGCACATTGCTGAGCGGCTTAACGATAGAGAATAGTGGTACAAAAGCTCCCCGTCAACCGTGGTGCGTAACGAAAGCGTAAAGGGAGTTTGAGAAACCTCCGCCGACTTCAAGCGGGTAGTTATACTGAATTTTTATACCTAATCACCCATACCAGGATCTTAGGCCGACGATTTTCCACCTCAATATCCGTATGGCGTGGTTAGGCTGACAGATTTCCAGCTAGGCACCTATATAGAGATCTCGAGCAAAAAGCTTTCCTCTAAAAATGAGTTATACCTCAATTAAATTTAGAAACTGAGAAGACAAAATGACAAGATTATTTCCAAAAGGATCTGAATGGAGAAAGTGGGACTTACATATTCATACTCCTGCATCTTTTCACTGGGAAGACGGCAAGCGCTTCTGCAAAATGGCAACCTCAGAAAAGAATGACGTGTTGCGGCGTCTTTTAGAAAAAATTAATCAATCTGGCGCTGAAGTCTTCGGCATCATGGACTACTGGACTTTTGATGGCTACTTTGAGTTAATCCAGTTCTTACAAGACAACCCAGATGTAGAGTGCCATAAAACTATCTTGCCGGGCATGGAGTTGAGGGTTGAAGCTCCAGTTGATTTTCGACTTAACATTCATGTTCTTTTATCAAACCAGCTAACGAAGCAAAACCTTCTGGACTTTAAATCCTCACTGCTAATACGTATAGGAACTAATACACGTCCTCTATCGGACGAAGCATTAGTCGAATTCGCAAGAACATTAGATACTAGTAAGGCTCGTCACCACGGATACAGCGATCATTTAAAAGATGAAGAGAAATGCTTGGAGTTAGGAAGTAAAACCGCCGAAATTACTCGTGACTGCTTAAAGGATGCTCAATCAAAATTACCGGAAGGATCTTGTCTCATTATTTTACCATACGATACATCGGATGGGCTACTTAAGTTAAATTGGAAGACTCATCCTCAGGCTGACAACTACTTTATGCAATCCGCACATATTTTTGAGACAAGAGATTTTGACAATATAGATCTCTTTCTGGGAAGAGAAACAGATAAAAATCGAGAACATATAGAAAATTTTCTTAAGACAATGGGTGGAAAGCCGAAACCGATTGTTTCTGGCAGTGATGCACATAAAATTTCTAATTATGGTGTTTATCCGAGCGACAAAGCCACTTGGATAAAAAGTGACCCAACTTTTGATGGACTGAAGTATACAGTTTATGATCCATCAGAAAGAGTATGCATTTCTCCTAACCATCCTGCCTTAGAGTTTCCTAAACCTTTCTTCAATAAGATTGAAATAAAAGAATCTCCCATCTTTCCAAGCTCACCTGACAAGAAAATAAAATTTACCGCTACTCAACTAGAACTTAACAACGGACTAATTGCCATTATTGGTGGCAGAGGCACAGGTAAAAGTATATTGCTGGATGCTATTGCTAAAACGTTTAATAAACCTAAAAATGAGGACAGAGTTGGAGAGATTTCGATGCGAGGGGACTTTTCTGTAGAATATTCAAAAAATACAGGTGAAACCCAGACATTTGAGATCGGCGGCGACTCTGAAGTTATATACTTGCATGTACACCAGAGAGAAGTACAAGAAATTGTAAAAGATCCAGAGTTTTTAAGTAACGCAATCTTGGAAATGCTCGGAGCCTCGGCATCTCTTGAGAATTCCTCAGAAGAAGATATAGACAAAGTATTATGCGAGATCAAGGATTGTAAAGAATGGCTAGAAGAGCATGATAAGGATAAGAGCGAAGCCACTATTAAACGTCGCACCCAGTTAATATCAACAATTACAACCGAAAGAAACAAACAACTTATTGAAGAGTACGTCAAGAACACTTCATCGATTAAAGCTGGAGAAAGGCGTATTTCTAGGTTAAATTCTCTTCAAGCCAGGCTAAATGAAGTTGCCAAAGAAGTAAACGACGAAGTTAAAGCTGTTAATAGTGATTTAGGGGGAGAGAATCCTATTCCTTCTGTAAGTTTTGAGTCGCAATTAGAGGCCATTCGAGTAGCTGTTTCCTCATTGAACTCAAGCACCGAACAATGGAAAATTAATAACACCAACATTCAAGAAAGCTTAGCAAGTGAGCAAATTGAAGGTGATCCTGTCACTTTATTGCAAAAAGTAAATGAGTACCGCTCCGAAATAGAAAGGGAGGAAGAGATTCTACGTCAAATAGGCCAACACGAAAATCAACTAAAGTCCTTGATAGAGAAAAGAGACTCATTTGTCGATCAACTAAATATTGAGCTTGACAGTCAGGTTGCTCACATTAACGAAAAATGGAATGAAAAATCACAAGGAAAGCCAGAATGGAATCCAGCCCAAATACAGTTAACTAAAGATCTCCTACAACCGATTAGTATTTGCGGAGAAATATACTTTAATGTCGATGAATTTTATCGTCAAGTAGAAACGTGCTTAAATCTCAGAAAGTTTAGAAGTAAACAGCAGTCATCTTCCTCATCTCGAATTAGAAGCACTATTGGAGTTCATGGGTATGAAGACTACAAAAAATTGATTGCAAATTTACCCATACTGAAATTAGATCAAACAGATGGAGAATTGTTAACACTAGACGTTTTTTTGGAACAGGATTTATTTAATACAAATGGAAATGACGACTTTCTGGAGTTGCTCTTCTCAAAGTCGAAGAGACAGCAATACTTAAAGGTCTTGGCCAAAATAAAATATGATAATAAGATTCCAGGAGAGTTGTCAATAGGGCAAAGAGGAACACTATACTTATGCTTGAAGCTTGCCACAGAATCATTTTTTGATCCTATCATTATTGACCAACCAGAAGATGATCTTGACAATGATTTTATCATGACGAATCTTGTCCCAATATTCTCAAAAATCAAGAAATATCGTCAAGTCATTATAGTGACACACAATGCCAACTTAGTGATAAATGCCGATGCAGAACAAGTGATTGTTGCAGATAATAATTCGGAAGAGTTGTCATACATTAGCGGTTCTCTTGAGAACTCAGTCATTAGAGGAAAAATATGTGATGTCCTTGAAGGGGGTAGAGAAGCATTTATCAAGAGAGAGCAAAAATATGGATTAAGGAGGGCATAACAAGTCGTTGCGGCAGCAGGCCAAAGGTGATTGCCGGAAACACTGGGGTTATCTACTGCCTCTGAACTCAATCGTTATGCGACACAGGCTTAAATTGAAGATGAGTTTGACAAACGCAGCGTATTCTGACCAATATCACTGACATGAAATTCAAGAACAGAAACTTGCGTGCAATAGCAGAAATGGTGATAGGCGATGTCCAATATTTTCCATATCGCTCTAGTAGTTACATCACTCAGTTTTTTGAAGAATGCGACTTGGATTTTGTTCATGATGGCTCAACTCGCTGGTGGTGGACTCAAGAACGGCTGTCGGAGTTGCTGGAAGAGCCACAACCAGCTGCTCATGCCTTACCAGAACGTTTTGTGCATGTCTTAAGAGTATTGATGCATAAAGCTGATGCAGAGGAAGAAGATCCAGATCGTTCGCTCGCCCTCGAAGCTTTAAATAAACCATTATCTCGAGAGGGTTACGAGGCCCTCTATGGGGATGATGATCTACTGTATATACGTCACATTGGAACAAAAACCATATCTACTGCTCTTAACCCTCACCGACCGTTTACGCCGAAGGAGATTGAGAAAAGAGAACTTCTTATAGATTACTTAAATAAATGTTCTGAAGATGAACTAATCGAAGAAATTCTGCTCCCGTTATTTCGACAGTTAGGATATCACCGAATTACGGCCGCGGGGCACAAAGATAAAGCGCTTGAATACGGTAAGGACGTATGGATGAAATTCATCCTCCCGACACAACATGTTCTCTACTTCGGTCTCCAAGCCAAAAAAGGCAAACTTGATTCTTCAGGTGTTACTAAATCAGGTAATGCAAATGTAGCTGAGATTTACAACCAAGTAGTTATGATGTTAGGACATGAAATTTTTGACCCCGAAATTGGAAAACGAGTTCTTGTTGATCATGGCTTTATTGTTGCCGGGGGAGAAATTACCAAAGCAGCACGAAACTGGCTAGGGAATCAGCTTGACGCCTCAAAGCGTAGTCAAATTCTCTTTATGGATAGAGAGGATATTTTGAATCTTTATGTTGTTGCAAACTTACCACTTCCACTGGGAGCAAATTCCCAAACTTTTCTTGAGGAAGATGGATTATCCTTTTAGTTACTCTTGTATAGGGGATATTAATATTATGCGTGAAAAACCTAGTGAAGCGGATTGGTGAAAGTCTTTTGGCGTTACCCAAAAGCGCTGGCAACCGCTGGCCAGGAACATTATCTTCCGCTCCATCTACAGCGTTTCTTGATCCCATAAGGTACAACACAAGCCCTGGAACCCTTGCCATATAGGGATCTCAGATTTGAATCTGTACCTCATCCATCCGGGAACCGCTGTAAATGAATGAAGGGCGATCGCATATCCCCTGTAAGTCACGTCAACGAAGGAAACCCAACAATCTCAAAAGGATTTTATTACTAATCCAGAAGACAATCGATCGTAACCACAGTACCGCAGGTTGGTGGCCCGCCAGCGGAATCCAACACAGCCTATGCTGGCGTTGGGTTTCACTCCATTTCACCCAGCCTACCCTTTACTGCCAAAGGGGCAGATCTCCCCAGATAAGACCGTGAACTGTCAATGCGCAACCGCGACATTTACCGTATTCCCTGAACCAAAAGACTTCGTTGTGTTGTGCCAACTCGCCCCAGAGACTCAGCCTTCTATGACTTTCGAGCATTGGGATGGCAGGTTCTCCCACAGGGGACTTTCACCCCATTAGTTCACGCCCATGCTGGGCGTACACACGCTGCACTCGACCCTTGGCAGGTTGCCTGTCGTATCAAAATCACCTGTGGCGGGTGAGCTTCACCGTTGGCCTACTTGATTCTTGGTGGGAAAGGGTACTTGACGCTTAACTGATTGTTAGATGACCAAGGGGGCATGGCTCTTCCGGATCCAGGGTGGTAATTGTATAATGAGTTACGTTTAGGGGGATTGACATCATGGACTTTCACCTAGATACGCTGCTTAATTTTCCTAATGCAACCGTCGAGCAGTGCATTCAGGAGGCCGGAGAGATATTTCTGACATTG
>NZ_JADEWX010000190.1 GCF_015207395.1 Nodosilinea sp. LEGE 07088 | reverse complement strand
CCCTACTGCCCCCCGGTTTTGCCGAGGCCTTTAAAGCGCAGTCCCCCCTGGCCATTCCCCGCGCCATCACCCAGCACAGCACCCTGCCCCCGGCGCTGGAGGGGGCCGATTTTGTCATGACCCTGCGCCTGCAAAAGGAGCGCATGACCGATCACCTGCTGCCCAGCCTGCGGGAATATACCCAGGGGTTTGGCCTGACTCGCGATCGCATCACCCGTTGCCAACCGACCGTCAAGCTGCTGCATCCCGGCCCGGTCAACCGGGGGGTAGAAATCAGCTCCGATCTGATGGATGACCCCGCCCTCAGTCTGATTGGCGACCAGGTGACCAGCGGAGTGGCGGTACGCATGGCGCTGCTTTACCTCATGGGGGTCGGCAAGGGCACCACTGAATAGAGCACAGCGCGACCTGCGGGTTTGGTATCCGAAGACATCTCCTCCTCTGCCAAATCGATCAATTGGGCAGGGGAGGAGGGCAGAGGCCCTCACTCTTCGACCCGATAGCCAAAATCTTCGAGGCGGCTGCGCGACTGCCGCCATTTGGGCACGACTTTGACAAACAGCTCCAGGTACACCTGCCCCATGACCAACTTTTGAATCTGCTGGCGAGCGTCGGAGCCAATGGTTTTGAGCATGCTGCCCTTTTTGCCGATCAAAATGCCCTTTTGCGACTCGCGCTCGACGTGAATGGTGGCGAGAATGCGGGTGATATGGGTGTCTTCTTCGACCCGGTCAACGGCGATCGCCACCGAGTGGGGCACCTCTTCGCGGGTGTTGAGCAAAATCTGCTCGCGAATTAGCTCACCCATAATGAACCGCTCGGGCTGGTCAGTAACCAGATCGGGTGGGTAGTAGTAGGGGCCAGGGTCGAGTTGGTCAACTAGGGTGGTCAGCAGGGTATCAAAGCTAGTTTCATGTAGGGCCGAAAATTTGACCAGGGGCCAGCCCTGGGCGTCGGCCAAACGCTGATAGCTAGCATCGAGGGCGGCGACGGCGTCAGCCTGCTGGGGCTGGCGATCGACTTTGTTAACGCCCAAAATCACCGGGCTGCTGGTATGGGCCAACAGCTCGGCCACAAACTGATCGCCCCGTCCCGCCTCAGCGCTGCCATCGACCACAAACAGGGTGGCATCCACCGAGTCGATTGCCATGCGGGCGTTTTTGACCAAAATCTTGCCCAACTCATGGTGGGGCTTGTGGATGCCCGGGGTATCGACAAAGATGATCTGCGCCTGGTCGGTGGTCAAGATTCCCCGCAGGCGGTTGCGGGTGGTCTGGGCCGTCGGGGAGGTGATCGCCACCTTTTGGCCCACCAGGGTATTCATCAGGGTCGATTTGCCCACGTTAGGGCGGCCCACAATGCCCACAAACCCTGACTTATAGCCCTCGGGCGGGGTGGGAATAGCGCTAAAGCCAATCGGGTTAACGGCGTCGACCATGCTAATAGCCTGCCACATGAACCACCACCTCGCGGGCGGCACCCCGCGATCGATGCTCCCACAGGTAGAGGCCCTGCCAGGTGCCCAGGGCCAGCCGCCCATCCATCACCGGAATGGTTTCGCTGGTGTGGGTGAGCACCGTGCGAATGTGGGCCGGCATGTCGTCGGGGCCTTCGGTGCTGTGGATATAGTGGTTGCCCTCGGGCACCAGCCGGGCCAAGAAATTTTCTAGGTCTACCAACACGTCGGGGTCAGCATTTTCTTGAATAATCAGGCTGGCGGAGGTGTGGCGCAAAAACACCGTGCACAGCCCGGTCTCAATCCCCGAGGCCCGCACGACATCCTGCACTTTGTTGGTGAAGCGGTGCAGGTGTTTACCCTGCGATCGCAGCGTCAGCATTTGCTGGTAGTGGCGGGTAGCGGTGGTGGATGTCATCGACCAGTTCTCAGAATAGAGCGTTCTCTATTCTGGCAGACTTAACCGCTCTAGGGGAAATTTGTTACTCGGCGCTGATGGGAACCAAGCGCCCCTGGGCCGTCAACCCCAACCGCATGGGGGCATGGGCGGCAATGGGTTTGCCGGTGATAGCGCATACCTGATCACACTCGGCTACGGCCCCAAAGCTGGCGCACAGGTCAACCGCTTTGCACGGGGTTGTGGCCTGCCCGGGGGTCTGCTCAACGTACTGCCAGAGAATGTCGCGAATGAGTGCCTGATAGCCCCGATCCCCCGCCAGGGATTTCAACTTTTCTTTCAGCGATCGCTCTAGACGAATGCTGGTGACATCCATTTCAGTGGTGGATACGCGGGTTACGGTTGGCATCGGTGAGTACACTTGCAAAGAGGACAGAAAGATTTAGTGTGAACTAAGGTGTACCGCAGCGGTCACAGGTTGACGTCTGCGATCACGTACTAACAGTCTAGACAGGCTAGACATGTTTGTATTACAAGTGTAGTATTAACGTTATCTGAGGCTATTCGTCAAGCGGCGGGGCCAACCCCATCAACTCTTGACACCAGCCTCAACGCTTTCCTAAGCCTTGCTGTTTTACGCTTGAGGAACACCGCCATGAAACGGATCTTGTCTACTGGCACCGGAATGAAAATCGCCACTGCTACAGGCGATGCTGGCCAGATGGGCATGGTGGCGGCATTCCTAGGGGCTCGAATTAGGCTGCTGGTGCCCGCCAGTCTCGGGGCAAACCTCTGCCAGGGGCGCGAGCGCCCCTGGCGAGCGCCCCTGCGGTGGCTACAGCAGTCCCTTGGGTTTAAGGGGGCTTTTGCGCCGGGCGACCGCCGCTTTGGGTATCACTATTCCCCCCTACCTATCCAGCATTCTGTATACCAGGGTTAACCTGACCACCAAACTGGTTCTTCGCCTAGGGATGGCCGACAGCGGCCCATTCCGCTTGGCTCAGGCTCCAGATTTGGACGATTAGCGGCGCTGCACCCCCTAGCTTGCCAACGAGCCAGGGAAATGCGATGGCTTTCACCAGCGGCATGGCCTGGGTCGGTCGCCAATCGTGGGCCGCCTGCCCCGGTCGTGAGCCGGTCTTCGCCCCATCGGAGCCGAGCCCTGTCTCGACATAACAGCCTTAAGCGTAGAAACTAGTTCACAAGTACTAAAGGCATGAGGAATCATGTTGAAGCTGACCTATTCCGATACTGACCTATTGGTTGAATGGCTCAATTTGACCGTGGAAGCCATGGTTACCCAGCGCAGCCTGGTCGCCGTGCGGGCTGGCCAGCCCTTGCTAGTGCAGCCGGGCTACGGCTCGTTTGTCCTCCCCGCTGACCTGCCCGGGCTGGCCGCGATTCAGTCTGGCGACCCCAGCTGTTTGACCCTGGCCCCCTGCGATCGCGGCTGGCTTGAGGTCACCCTGCGGGGCACCTGGCTGACCGACAGCTCTGATAGCGCCGAGGGCATCTTGGTCGTCGTGCTATCGACAGCGCTAGAGCATCGCGTCGTTGACCTGTGGCGGCGCAGCCAAGCCCCCTTGGCCAGCTTGAGCCAGTCTGAGGCCAAAGGCGGGCTGTAAGCATGAGCCTTCTAATAGCTCGCCATGGCTCGACCTAAAACCTTCTCTGGCATTGATTTACCCGCTCGCCATGGTGACACCACCGTTGACCTACCCTTGTCGGCCACCGATGGGGTCGATACCAACGGCACTATCGTTCACCGCTTTGTGGATGTAGACTACACCCAGCGCCTGGCTCCAGAGGCCATTTTGGCAGTCCTTAAGGGGTGGCAATAGTTCAGGCTCTACCTGTCTTCGGCCCAGATGCAGTACCGTAGAAAGCGAACCTTTGCCCGGCGGTTGAACAAACCTTTTTCGATGCTCTTTTTCTTACGTTTTAAGGAGGCACTCCATGGCCGACGACGCAACCTATCTGACCCTGACTGCCGATAACTTTGAGGCCGAGGTACTGCAAAGCGATGTGCCGGTGCTGGTCGATTTTTGGGCTGCTTGGTGTGGTCCCTGTCGGATCATGAACCCGATCGTAGAAGAGCTGGCTGACACCTTTGCCGGTCGGGCTAAGGTTGCGAAGCTCAACGTCGATGACGAAGATGCTCTGGCCCTCAAGTATCACGTCATGGCAATTCCTACGCTGATCTTTTTTCAGCATGGAGAGGCGGTCGAGAGAATCGAGGGTGTCGCGCCCAAAGACTCTCTAACAGAGCGCATGGAAGCATTGTTAACCGCTAACTCGGCCGCATAGCGCCGTTGCCTGGGCAGGGTTCATCGCTAGGGCCGCCCGATCATCCTGGTCGGGTGGCCCTAGCGAAAGATTGCCTGCGGCCAGAGTTCTTAGCCTCTGCCCGTCGCCAGTCGCCGCAAAATCAACGCTAGATCGGTGGTCAAAAGCGGTTGGGTTGCCGGGGTCAGCGGTGGAATATGTACAAATAGCGCCTGCACTGGCCAAGGGTAAGCGGCGATCGCCGCCAGCACCCGATAATACAAATGGTTGCAGACGTAGGTGCCAGCACAGTCGCTAATCGCCGTCAGATGGGTATCAGCCATCAGCACATCGAGCGGTAACTGGGTAGCGATCGCCAGCTCATCGCGGCGGCCATAGCGTTCGAGGTTGAGGTGGGTACGGCCCTCGGCCATGCCGCAGCACACCACGACCTCGGGCTTCAGTTCCGTTACCTTCGCCAGCACCCGAATGGGGGCCAGCTCAAAACTCACCGGAATATGACGCAGGACAACGGCCCGAGGGGGCAGTAGTTGCTGTCGTTGCAGCACCGCAATCAGGTCATCGGCAGCGTTAGAGGGCTGGTGGGCCCGCCAGGGGGCGAAGGTGGTGAGGAGCATAAAATCATCCAAAACCTCAACTCCCCCAGTTCTGCCAGGTAGGATAGAGTCTGAACCATCCCCTATACTCCCAACAGAGCACCGAACCGGAACGCCTATGGCCAACATTGCCGTCATCGACTACGACATGGGGAACTTGCACTCGGCCTGCAAGGGGCTGGCGCTGGCTGGGGCAACACCTCATATTACCGATGTGGTGGCCGATCTGGAGGCCGCCGATGCCCTGGTGCTGCCCGGAGATGGGGCCTTTGACCCGGCCATGCGTCACCTGCACGAGAAAGGATTGATCGAGCCGATCAAGCGTGAGATTGCAGCGGGCAAACCTTTTTTGGGCATCTGCCTGGGGCTACAGCTGCTATTTGACGGCAGCGACGAGGGGGTAGAACCAGGGCTGGGGCTGATTCCGGGCCGCATTCGCAAGTTCAAAAAAGAGCCCGACATGGCTATCCCCCACATGGGGTGGAACCAGCTGACCCTGACTCAGCCCCACCATCCGCTCTGGCAAAACATTGCCGACGGCGACTGGGTCTACTTTGTGCACTCCTACTACGCTGAACCCACTGACCCGGTAGTGAATGCGGCCACGGCCACCCACGGTAGCCAGACCGTGACGGCGGCGATCGCCCAAGACAACATCATGGCCATGCAGTATCACCCCGAAAAGTCGGCCCCGGCCGGGCTGACCATGCTGGCCAATTTTGTTGCCCTGGTGAATGCCCAAACTCCGATCGCGGCCCGCTGACCATGCTGCGTATCTACGGCAACCGCGCCCTCAAAACCCTGCCTGGCGATGCGACTCGGCCCACCTCGGCCCGCGTGCGAGAGGCCCTGTTCAATATCTGGCAGGGGCGTGTTGTCGACTGTCGCTGGCTCGATCTATGCACCGGCAGTGGTGCTATGGGGGCCGAGGCCCTGTGCCGAGGCGCCGCTGAGGTGGTGGGCATCGAGCTATCGGCTGAGGCCTACGCCGTCACCCGTGAAAACTGGCAAAAGGTCGCTCAGAGCGATCAGACCATCAGCCTGTTTCGCGGCGATGTGGTCAAACAACTGTCGCGGCTACACGGGCAACCCTTTGACTGCATCTACTTCGACCCGCCCTACACCAGCGAGTTGTATGCTCCAGTGCTAGAGCGGGTGGTGAGCCTAAACTTGCTCCAGCCCACGGGGGAAATAGCGGTCGAGCACAGTCCAGCGGCCTGGGAACCTGCGGCGATCGCGGGCCTGGAACTGGTGCGACAAAAGCAGTATGGCACCAGCCATCTCGCATTCTACGCTGCTACCCCTGGTTCATGACAGAGATGGCTTGGGTTGGGAAGAGCTTCTTCACCTACAGGTTGCCGCCTGGAATCACGTTTACAATGGAATAGCCTGGCGCTAAGGGCGCTACCATTCAGCAAACACCTCCCCTTGCTGAGGCTCCAATGCGGCCTCACCCAGTTATGAATCAGACGCTGGACATTCAAAGCTCGTTGCAACCCTTCAACTCGCTTGGCATAGAGATTCTGACGTCTTCGATAAGCACTCGTCCGTCGTCTTCAGGCACTGTTTTGCGCTTCATTATGGTTGGCATGCACGTCATGAGCGGGACTGATCGCCGTGAAGGGATGCTCGGTCTTGACCCAGACTACGCGTCGTTGCCCTTGAGAACCTTTGATTTTCATCGCGACTTTCAACCCCTGTCGCCAACCTTTCCGTCTCTGATAGGCGGGAGTGATTTCAGCTGTTTTGAGAAACACACTCGCCAGTGGCCATAAGGCGTTGCCATAGCGCCGTTCACCTAAGCCTACGGCACGCTACGCGAACGGTAAACCAGCGGATAAACTGGGCGGGTGCGGCCCACGGCCAAGCCTGCGCAGTGCCTTGGCTAAGGAGCGCCCGGTGGCCCGCCACCCCAAGCCTTCCGTCCGGACATTCAAGGCGGCAGACACGAGCGACGCTGGCGTTCTCAGCCGGGCCATGGGAGTCTTCGTCTGTTCGTTAAATCGATTGCCACACTCACGACACAGATAACGTTGTCGAGGGGATTGGTCTTTCAAGAGGGCAGTCCCGTTTTTCACGATTCGTTCACAGATTGAATCGAATGGATCGAGGGAATCTTTCGATCCAATTTCTAACCAATTTCTAACCAAAATGGCCGAAAGTGACGTAACTGCTCCTGGCCCCAAACCCTCAGTAAGGCTTTGAATAACCTTGTTGATGAGCGATATAGCCCTTGACCTGTATGGGTTTGAGAGAATGGAGAATAGGAGATTCGAACTCCTGACCTCTGCGGTGCGATGGTAGGTATCTGAAGTCTAAAAACCATATCGTAAAGGGTTTATGGGCTTTACAAAAAATCCTTCGATCCATTTTCGATCCAAAATTGCTCAATGCTGGCCAGAAACTCACCGCTGGAAGGCAGACCTTGAGGTTAATGCCCTTTCCTTATTGGATCCATAGCTTGCATTGGATGCGGTCTTTTCAGCCTGGTTTCCACACCAAGATAAGCCATAGGGGAGAGGTTATCTCGCTCCCCGCTGATGGGCGTTAGGGACAGGCATTGATAAGCTTTAGGGCATTCCGATGTGATGCCCATGAACCGTCCTATATCGATTAACCAAACCCCCAGATGACATCGTCACGGCGACAATAGGCCTGTTAACTCAGGAATACGCCGGGCAAATCGATGACATCTGGGCAGGCATTCTGCGGGAGACACAGCAGCCAGACAACCGTTGGGACTGGGCCTATAAATTACGACTGGCTGTCAATGATGATCGCTATGAGGCCTACGGCATCGAGTTTGAGGCGCTTCTTCAAGGCGTTATCTTGCTCGAAACGCAATGGCACCGTTCCTGGTTACCGCAACGGTTTCCATTGGTCTATGTCGAATACTTAGCCTCTGCGCCGTGGAATCGCCGATTACTCGAAGATCCTCCCTATCTGATTGGGGTCGGACGGGCGCTCTTACTCTTTGCCCGTCAGCGCAGTGTGGAATTAGGTTACGGTGGTCGCGTCGGTCTCCATGCGCTACCGGGTGCGGAAGCTTTCTATCGACGTTACAGTATGCCGGACTACGGCCCTGACCCGGACAAAGACGGGTTGGTATACTTCGAGTACGCCGCTTTAACGCTCTAACTCATCCAATCGCTTATGAATGATGCAATCCTGGCTGAGCAACTGAGAAAAACGGGCAACCTGATGGACTTGCTCAATGACGAGGCTTGGGTTCGAGAAGCAGATGCGGAGCACGCCAGTGAGGAAGGGCCGGTTGAGGCTGGCCTGGCTCTACAACCTTATGTGGCGTTACTCAAGGAGGCTTCACCGGAAGCTTTGCAGCGGCAGCGGTGGTATGTGCGAGTGCTATCCATCTTGTTACCGGAGTTGAAGGGGTGGTTAGAGTCGTGGCAGCTTGGGCGGAGTCTAGAGGCTGTCTATATGGAGGCGCAAAAATGCTTATACGGCCACCTGAGGCATCTCACCCCCGAACAAACGGCCTGGATTGAGGTGCTGTTGGCAGAGGGAGAGCAGGCGTCACCCAACGATCAGAAGGTGATTCGGGCTGAGGCGATCGCTATGCTCGCTCAGATGTTTACTACAGAGGACTGGCAGGCGATCGCGCATGTTGCCTCTCAAACAATGGCGAAAGACATTTTGCAGATTGGGCAAGAAGCGGCCGTTCCCACGCTCGCTATCTAAGCCTAAGCCACTCAATAGGGCTAAGAACGGCACGGTGCTTTTTTATCCCCTCAAACAAACACCTCCCCGTGCCTGTCGGGAGTGAAGCCGGGGACAGATGGAGATGGATCAAACATAACGGTGTACTGAGCTGAGGGGCTCAGCCGCCGCAGGGCTCTCAAATGGGCATCAGCATCATTGCGCCGTCGAAAGCGGGCCACTGTGCGCCGCTGCATGTGGGAAAGAAGTTGTACAACGCACCAGGGATGGAGCAGTTGGTTATAAGCTGTAGGCACTTCCCCCTCGTAGGCAACAGATGACGGGTACTGCTGGTTCCCTAAACGGGGAGCTTCCTGCTCGCTGACAGCATCCCTTGAGTAAGGCTGCACGCCCTCCCCGGCACTGGCAGCACTGGGCCTCAACGCCTGCTCAATCTTGCCTAATAGTTCAGAGGCCTCTCGATCTGGAGGATGCAGTGTCCAGGCGTTGATGGGTGCAGGCTGAAAGGTCAGCCGGTAGGTTTTGCTGGTTCTACCGTGAACGAGCCAAACGGCCTGCCGAGGCAGCTTTTTCAGGCGATACAAGCCTTGCCCTGACTCTGCCAGCGTTGCCCGGATGCATTTGATATCGGCCATGATTCGGTGCCCTTGGCTCATGTGACTGTCCTCCCTGATGAATAAATGTGGTGCAGTTGATGCCACCCTAGGCAGGAGAGATTCGCTAAAACAGAGCACGGTGATATTGACAATTTTGGGTTAGGTGTGATCGTCTTCGGGCTCGGTGGAGCACAGGGCTTGCCGCAGGTCTGCCGGAATCTGGTCAAAGTTGTCGAGCAAAAAATCCATCAGGGCCAGATGGCGCAGGTCAACCGGGGTGGGGCGGCGATAGCTTTGCCCCTTTCGGAACCAGCCCCGCACCGTTGAGACCGACCGGGAGCAGATCGCAGCCATGTCTTCTTGGCTGACCTGCCACTTGGCATAAAACCGCTGGGGCGTCATGCCTAGTTGGCAGTAGCTGTACCGCTCGATTAAGTGCTGCTCGCGGGGAGAAAGGAGGCGGGGATTCATCGGGTAGCCTCTCAATCGGCGGGTTCGAGGTCGTCTTCCCAGGCGATATCGGCTCTGATCCAGGCAGCACTGGGGGAAGCCGGATCGAGCCAGATCAGGTAGCACCACTGCCAGCGGCGGCTGTGGGGGGTGTAGCTGTAGAACCGGCCAATGACCAGGCCCCAATCGGTCGTGTTGCCGTGGGGAACCCAGCAGAGGCGATCGCCGTAGTGAAAGCGAGGCGCTTCGACATTGGGGAAGGCCGCAGGCAAGTCAGTCGTTGACGGGAGGTGCAGATGACCAGGGTTAAGAGAGTACCAGGGGGCTCGGTGGATGACCTGAAGCTGGCGCGATCGCTGGTGTGGAAAGGGTTGAGCCATAGGAAGAGCAGTTCCTGGGTGCTGGCAAAGGTCAGCCTGGCCGCTAAACAAAGCTGAGGTAACTTGAACTAGCAGATATGCTTATCCACTTTAGTTTAATCTACTCTAAACTAGAGTAGATTACCCTTAGTCGCTACGCTTCACCTAGGCTTGCTCTAGAGCTAGATAGAGCGGTTATGACTACCCAGAAGCGCCAGACCAGCATTTACTTGCCAGACCCGATGAGGGATGCCATTCAGGCGATCGCAGATAGAGAGCAGCGATCATTTACGTTTGTGGTTGAAATGCTGTTGAGGGAGGCTTTAGAAACGAGGGAAGCCAGCGGGAAGAAGGGGTAGGTACCCCCGTACCCCCAGGCAGAGGTGTCAACCTCACTATCAAGTGCGATCCACGGCGGCAAAGGAAACCTTATCGCTATGATACTTCCAGAGAAATTGCCGGTAACGCCTGTGAGAAGACCTAAACCCGTATAGGTAGTGGATTAACGTAAAGGATAGAGAGAAATAAGGCATCGTCGTTGTATTCCTGGATTTTGAGGGAGTAGGCCATATGGAAATCGAGATGACCTGTCCAACCTGTGGGTCTCACGACATTTCCAA
>NZ_JADEWX010000374.1 GCF_015207395.1 Nodosilinea sp. LEGE 07088 | reverse complement strand
GCGCTTTGGGCTTCTAGATCGATGCCCAGCACCTGGGTGTAGGCCCCCCGGGCCTGGGTAACGCCAATGGTACGCTGGGCAGCTTCAATCATGGGGCGGCGCAGGCTGACCACAATAAACTGAGCCTGCTCAGTCTGGTGCTTGATCATGCGCGACAGCCGCTCGACGTTGGCCCCATCGAGGAACATATCGACCTCGTCAAAGGCGTAGAAGGGCGAGGGCCGGTAGCGCTGCAGGGCAAAGATAAAGCTCAGCGCTGTGAGAGATTTTTCGCCCCCAGACATGGAGGCCAGTCGCCGCACCGGTTTGCCCTTGGGGTGAGCCACCAGGTTGAGGCCGCCATTAAAGGGGTCTTCGGGGTCTTCGAGCTGAAGGTGGCCGTCGCCGTCGGAGAGCTCAGCAAAGATGGTTTTGAAGTTTTCGTTGACGGCGTCAAAGGCCTCGGTAAAAGCTTGGCGACGCAGGGTGGTGAAGGTCTCGATCCGCAGCAGCAGCTCGGTGCGCTCTTCTTCGAGGGTGGTGAGTTTGTGGGTGAGCTCACTGAGGCGCTCTTCGGTGCGGTTGTATTCTTCGAGGGCCAGCATGTTGACTGGCTCCATGGCCTCCATGCGGCGCTGGAGCGATCGCAGCTCCTTCCGCAAGGCTTCTAAATCAGTCTCAGTCGGGATCTCGGGCAGCGGGTCGGGCAGCTCTGCCGCCTGGGCCTCTAACAGTTGCTGAGCCTCAGCCAGTTGCTGCCGCCGTTCCTGCTGGGTTTCGAGCAGCTTTTGGCGCTCCCACTCCTGCTGCTGGGTTTGGGTGCGCTGGGTGCGCAGCCGACCTTCTAAGTCATCGCGGGCGGCTTTTTCGGTGGCCAGGGTTTGGTCGAGGACGGCCATCTGCTGCCGTAGCTGGGCGATCTCGGCGTTCAGCCCCTGCTGCTGCTGCTGGAGCTGGGTAAGCTGCTGGTTGCGATCGCCCTGTTGCTGGGCCAGGGTGGCCAGGGTTTGCTCGGCCTGATGCAGGGCTAGATCGAGCTGCTGACGCTGGTTGTGCAGCTCTTGCAGGCGACGCTCTGCCGTCTGGAGGGCCTGCTGGCGATCGCCCAGCTGCGCCTCTAGCTGCCCCACGGCGGTCTGGGCCTGTTGCCACTCGCTGTGGGCCTGGGACTGCTCCAGGTCGCTGAGGGCCTGCTGCTGACGGGCAATTTCGGCATCCTGGGCCGGTAGGGCGTTGGCCAACTCCTGGAGGCGAGTCTGGGTGCTGGTCAGCTCCTGCTGAAATTGGCTGAGCTGGGCTTCAAGGGTGGCCCGCTGCTGGGCCTGCTGGTGCTGCTGGCTCTGCTGCTGTTCGCCCGC
>NZ_JADEWX010000189.1 GCF_015207395.1 Nodosilinea sp. LEGE 07088 | reverse complement strand
CAATGTCAGAAATATCTCTCCGGCCTCCTGAATGCACTGCTCGACGGTTGCATTAGGAAAATTAAGCAGCGTATCTAGGTGAAAGTCCATGATGTCAATCCCCCTAAACGTAACTCATTATACAATTACCACCCTGGATCCGGAAGAGCCGATGCGTGAAGCGCGATCGCACCTCGATGGAACATTCGCCCTCGGCAGCCCTCGTTAGGGTCGCATCAGGGAGAACGTTATGCAAGGATTCCAGAGTAGTGGTTTGACTAGCACTCGTATTGGGGTTTGAGTAGTAATGGAACAGAAACCTACGCTAAGGCTGTATTCCTTTCCCATCAAGGGATGTAGCCATCAAAATTAGCCGTGTCATGAGGAATCGTCTTCAGTAGCATGTTGATCTCGTCGAGTTCAGCATCCTCTGGGTCGAAGGAACCGCCTACCCATTCGAGCATTTCCTCATGTTCTGGATGGTCAGCGGATTGGATCGCGTCTAGAAAATTCTGGTAGCCCCAAACGCCGCCACAGTCTTCAGGGGGGCAAGCGCGCTTGGCTTTAATACAAACGGGATAGCTGGCATCAGGCTCAGCGGCCAGCACCTTCTCAACCAAAATCTCATGCTCCCAAGAATCGCCGAAGTCATAGAGGTATGAGAACTTAAACCCCTCTCCTGCAATAACCTTGCTCAATTTGACCGGCTGCTCGTCCCGCAGTCCCAACTCATCAAAGCCCAACTCAGGCATCGGCTCCCCGTAGTCGACCCCACGAATCGTAAACGAATGGAGATGAGAATTGGTCCAACCCATGCCGTGCTGAATGACCCAGTGCAGATGGCCTAGCGTGGCGTCACTACGCACCTGTACCCGTCGCCAAATCGGTGGTCGGATGTCTTTGAGCGTAATCTTGAGCTGATAAACAGACTGGGCTTTCTTTCGAGGAGCCATGTTAGATCTCGGGGGTTGAAAATCAGGATGGGCTTGCCGGTGCCGTTTGACAATCTCCGTCACGGTCGTTTTGCTGAGCTTCAAGTCATGAGCAATAGTGCGATAAGAAACCTTATCTTCCACCATCTGTATCACCTTTGGCGCGAGGCGGTCAGACTTGATGCGTTGCCCCGGTTGCCTACCTAGCACCTTTCCCCTGGCTTTCGCTGCGGCTAGCCCAGAGCGCACCCGCTCACTCACTAAGTCGCGCTCAAACTCTGCTAACGCCGCCATGAGCTGAGCAATCAGCCGCCCTTGGGGCGTCGCCAAATCGAACTGGAGCCCGGTTTGAGCTATCAGAGAGACAGCCCAGCTCTGTAAATCCTGGAGCGTCTGAATCAGATCTAGGGTGCTGCGCCCCCACCGAGTCAACTCTGTGACCAAAATGGCATCAATCTTACGCGCCTGAGCCAGGGCCATTACCTCCTGTCGTACAACACGATTCTGTGTGATGCCCGAGGCCGTCTCCTTCCAAACCCCGACAACTTTGAAATCAGCTTTCTTGGCATAGGCCAGCAAGTCCTGCGCCTGTCTGTCGCAAGATTGATCGGTTGTCGAAACCCGACAATAGATAGCGACCGTTTTTTGTACCAATTGAACCCCTCGGGAAATAGGGGGCTGAAACCCTTGCTGTGTCGTGCCGTTTTGTCGTACCAATTAGACTATACTCTGAATGGTACAAATTATTGCGACAGGTTCCTGTCAGCGGCTAGATGCCTGTTCGTTTTCTGACGATAGAACAACAACAGCGCTATGGGCGATATCAGGATGAACCGACTGCCCTGCAACTTGACCGCTATTTCCATTTGGATGACGCAGATCGACGGTTAGTGAGGGCTCGACGCGGTGACCATAATCGTTTGGGCTTCGCGGTGCAACTGAGCACAGTACGATTCTTGGGTACCTTCCTCATCAATCCGATTGAGGTACCGCCCAACGTCGTTAACTATTTGGCACAGCAGCTAGAGATCGCTAGCACGAGTGACCTGTCAGCGTACCTGGAACGCGAGACCACTCGCTGGGAGCACGCGGACATTATTCAGCGCCACTATGGCTACCAGGATTTCAGCGCTCAGCCTGAACACTGGCGGTTTGTTCGTTGGCTCTACGCCCGCGCTTGGGTTGGAACAGAAGGCCCAAGCGTTCTCTTTGATATTGCAACGGCTCAATTGCTGGAGCAGAAAATCTTACTCCCCGGCGTCAGCGTCTTAGAACGCCTGGTGGCGACAGTGCGCGAGCGGGTTGCACAGCGGATCTGGACGTTGTTATCACGCTTGCCATCAGATGAGCAGTGCCAACGGCTAGACGCCATTCTCAAAGTGGATGAGGACGCTAGACAAACCGTTCTTGATCAACTGAGACGCTCGCCGACGCGCTCTAGCGCCCCGGCGCTGGTGGCCGCGCTCCATCGGTTAAAGCGAATACGTGCCATCGGAGTCAGCCATCTGGTATTGCCTACCGTTCCACCCAGTCGCTTGAAAGTGCTGTCACGAGCTGCGTTCACGTCTAGAGCCCAAACCATTGAACGGATGCCGAAAGCTCGGCGGATAGCGACGCTGTTGGCTTTTGTTCATGATGTCGAAGCGACCGCCCAGGATGATGCGTTGACTGTTTTGGAGCTGCTCACTAAAGAGCTGTTGTCCAAATCGGCTAGTCAAGGGAAGAAAGAACGACTGCGGACGCTCAAAGATTTAGATGCTGCTGCGCTGACGTTGAGCGTGGCCTGTAGCATCCTTTTAGCACCAGAACAGGACATTGGTCAGCTGCGTGAGGCGATATTTTCTCAGGTTTCTTCGGTGCAACTGGCAGCGGCTGTAGAACAAGTGGAGTCCATCGCCCGTCCACCCAACGACCAGTACTATCCTGAGATTTTGAGCCGTTGGCGCACGGTGCGGCTATTTCTGCCGACGCTGTTGAATACAATTGACTTTCAGGCAACCCAGGCAGGGCAATCGACTCTAGCCGCAGTCGCCTTCCTCAAGGCGATTGAGGGCAAGCGTCAGCCTGTCATGATGGATGCGCCTTTGGTTATTGTTAGCCAAGGCTGGTTGCGCTGGGTTTGCCCGACGGCGGGTGTGATTGATCGCCGCGCTTACACGTTCTGCGTGCTGGAACAGCTGATGAACGGGCTGCGTTGTCGGGACTTGTATGTCTCCCCGAGCGTGCAGTGGAGTAACCCACAGGAAAAGTTGCTTCAGGGCCGTGAGTGGCTGGCGGTGCGGGCTCAAGTCTGCCGGACTTTGAATCTTGCGCCAAAGCCTGACGAGAAGCTGACGCAGCTAAAACAGCAGCTCAATGATGCGTACCACCGGACGGCTCAGAACCTGCCGACGAATGACGCTGTGCAGATCATCGAAGCGGAAAACGGACGACAGACCCTGACTATTAGCCCATTGGAGAAGTTAGAAGAGTCTGAAAATTTGCGATCACTTAGGGCGCAGGTCGCGGCCTTACTGCCTCGGGTTGATTTACCAGAAGTGCTCTTGGAGATCCACGAAAAAACGGGGTTCCTCAACGCCTTTACCCATGCCCACGAGGAAGGGGCTCGCGCTGACAACGTCACGACCAGCCTGTGCGCCGTCCTCGTGGCGCTGGCCTGCAACATCGGGCTTAGACCTTTGCAGCGCAAGGATACGCCTGCTTTGACGAAACACCGTTTAGCTTGGATACAGCAGCACTACATTCGAGCTGAAACGCTCATTGAGTCGAATGCTTGTTTGGTGAACGTGCAGAAAAACGTCACCCTCGTTCAAGCCTGGGGTGGCGGTGAGGTGGCTTCTGCCGATGGCCTACGTTTTGTGGTGCCGGTGAAGACGTTGAATGCTGGTCCCAATCCCAAGTATTTCAGCAGTGGACGGGGCATTACCTATTACAACTTCGTATCAGATTTGTTCGCTGGGTTTCATGGCCTAGTCGTGACTGGAACCTTGAGAGATTCGTTGGTGGTACTGGTCGGTCTGTTGGAGCAGCGGACGGGGCTACGTCCGCGCGAGCTGATGACGGATACCGCTGGCTACAGCGATATGGTCTTTGGCCTTTTCTGGCTGCTGGGCTATCAATTTAGCCCGCGCTTAGCCGACACTGGTGAGGCGCGATTCTGGCGGCTCGACCCAAAGGCTGACTATGGCGTACTCGACGGAATAGCCCGCCAGAAGGTGAAGGTACATCTCATTGAAAATCTGTGGGATGACATGCTGCGGGTGGCTGGGTCGCTAAAGCTTGGCAAGGTCAGTGCCCTTGAGATCATGCGAGTCCTACAGAAGGGGGGTAAGCCTTCTACATTGGGCAAGGCGATTGGTGAGCTGGGCCGGATAGCAAAGACGTTGTATCTACTGAACTACATTGATGACGAGGCTTATCGCCGTCGCATTCTGACTCAGCTCAACCGAGGGGAGGGGAGGCACAGTTTGGCTAGAGCCGTGTGTCATGGCAATAAGGGAGAGATTCGACAGCGCTATCGAGAGGGGCAGGAAGATCAGCTCAATGCACTGGGGCTAGTCACCAATGCTGTCATCCTCTGGAATACCTTGTATATGGACAGAGCCCTTGATCACCTGCGAGCCCAGGGGCTAGAGATTGATCCTGAAGACGTTGCTCGGTTGTCGCCCCTGGGCTACAGCCACATCAATATGCTGGGTCGCTATTACTTCGAGCTGGCTGAGGCGCTTAAAGAGGGCGGCTTTAGGCCCTTGCGGAACCCTGACGATCCAAATGAGCCATTTTACTAGAGCTGAAAACTCCTGATGGAAAGGGTTTCAGCCTTAGCGTAGGTTTCTGTTCCGTTACTACTCAAACCCCGTATTGAGGCGTTCAGCGATGGTGTCTTCGCAATCGTCATCACATTGTTAGTACTGGAAATTCACGTTCCTGAAATCTCATCCGAACTAGCACAGACGGAACTCCCCCATCAACTCATGGCACTTCTTCCCAAAGTCATAAGTTACATCACTAGTTTCTTGATGATTGGCATTTACTGGGTTGCTCATCACAATCTATTTCGGTTGCTGCAACGCTGCGATCGCGCCCTACTCTGGCTGAATCTGATCTTTCTGATGTGTTTGGCATTCATTCCATTTCCAACTGCATTGATCGGCGAATATGCCCAATCGACACTTGCAGTCGCGTTGTATGGTGGTGTATTGCTAGTGAGCGCGATCGCATTCAATCTCATGTGGTGGTACGTCTCGCATCACTACCGGTTGCTGGATAGAAGCATCGCTCCTCACTTGGTCAGAACAATGACCAGGGACTATCTAGCCGGTATAGGGCTATACGCCTTTGCGTTTTTCCTAGCATTTCTTAATGCTCACATTAGTATCGCTATCTACCTGCTGACTCCCATTTTGTTTATTTTTTTCAATAGTCGCTCGACGGCAAACATAGTCATTCCCTCTGAACCTTAGAACTAGGAGCAAATGATGGCGTTCAACAATCCTCTCACGATTTCTCTACAAGAAGCAGAAGCTGCGATCGCGGCTGCAAAACAAAAAGCCGAAGAAATTGGACAACCGATGAACATTGCGATCGTCGATAGCGGCGGTAACTTAGTCGCTCAGGTTCGGATGGATGGCGCATGGATTGGCAGTATTGACATTTCAATCAACAAAGCCTTTACATCAAGAGCGTTCGATATTACAACAGCAGACCTGGGCAAAAATGCAAACCCCGGCGATCAATTCTATGGAATTCACGTCTCTAATCATGGGCGAATCATGATCTTTGCGGGCGGGATTCCTCTCAAGCGCAATGGACAGGTGATTGGTGCGATCGGTGTCAGTGGTGGATCAGGTGAGCAAGATCATGCAGTTGCAAAAGCAGGGGCAATAGCCTTTTAGGCTCTGAAATCGTCTGTTACACACGGTCTAACGTTCGGGTTGAGCGGCTGCAAATATCCTTCGCATCACTAGCAAGAGTTCAGGCAGTCCGCTCAAACCGGGTTGTTTAGATAGCACTCCAACAGATAACCAAATGGTTTCAAACCCTAACGCGATATCTCATATTGCTCAAAATTTCCTTGAAGGTCAGTGTAGAAAAATCGCATATACCCTGAAGCTAGGACACTGTTCATAAAATCATCCTGCTTAACTGGGATGCCATACTTACTTGCCTGGTCGAAATCTTTAGTTGAAAATATATGAGGGTTGACGACAAAACTATCCTCCTCAACCTGCTTGGCCCCCATTAAGAAACAGGAGAATAAAGCACCTTTAACGGATATTTCGAGTTCTTCTGGGAATAATCCAAACGGCTGATAAGTTGGCAGCTCTTTCTCCGAAGCAATCCTGTGATACTCAGAGGCAAGCCACGGCGAGACTATGAAATTATGATAGGGCTGGGGAATAAACCCGTATAAAACAAGCGAGTATTTAGAATTTTTATCTGTAAATTTTTCTTCTGAGATTTCCGCTGAGAGGCTTGTAGAGACCAACATCGTTTCCTTTCGAACACCTGCGGAGCCTGCCACATGAAGGAAATATAAATAATAATCTCGAAGTTTCAACCTATCTTGCTCTCGATGTTGTGTAGTAGCTTCTACGGTGGCTATAAATTTTTCACGATTACTACTATCACAAAAGTAGTTTAGGAATCTGCTAGAACAGGATTGTTGAATCCGGGGTTCTAAGTTTGGTGTAGACAGCACATTAGCGATACGCTCAAATATAAATCCAAAGGTTGCAGCCGAATGATCGTTGATACTTGTAAGCCATCCTCTATCACTAGAGCCTGCCCTGTCCATGAAGAAATGTCGTGCCTTGTTGCCAATGATAAACAGCCGCTCATACAAGCGTGGCTTGGTGTATTCTCCATGGTTTAGAAATAGCTTTTTCTGTAAATCTTTAAGGGATTCACCTCTATATACAAAAATTAGATTGCCTTCTTTATATACGTCAATCAAGTGATTTTCGAAAGATCTGAAATGGCATTTTTGTTCCTCAGAGATGTCATTTCCCAAAAGATCAACGAGCCTTAATTTGTTCGAGATTGGCGTAACTGGTGTCCAGTAAGTCACTTCTGTTTGGTTCTCTAAAAGGCGTCAACTGGCAATCAAGTATACAGTTGGATTGCTGTGAAGAGGCTTTTGTATCACTTCAAACTTTACTTTAGTGCCTCGATTATCACAACTCCTCTCTCAATTACTTCCATCTGAACCTTAAACCCGTATAACAAGCTCATCCCGACTAGAGGGTCTGCTTCAGAAGCGGCTACATCAATGATTTGAGTCTTCCCATCCCAAATCACAGTTGCTTTATACATGTCAAAAATGACCTCACTGCCATCCCCTAAAGTGCCCATGTCGCGAAAATGCCAGGGTAAGCCGAGGAAAGTAATGATGGACAGAGGAAGAGACAGGAAGCCGGTAAATCCGGTGTCTATAACTGCTTCAACCATTTGCTTCGGCAAATTAGCATGACCAACTACGACTCCAATAATGGCTTCGCGTCCCTGATTCACAAAGCCTCGCATCATACGGATTTCTTCAAGCTTCGGGAACCAAAACGATAGACAGCTTGATGTCCAATTCGAATTACCCAGGGTTGAGCATCGGGATATCGATCGTAAAGCTGATCCGTCGCTGCAATTGCGGTGTCTGCTATTTCAAAAGCCCCTGTTTCAATATCAATGGCAACAATCCTGCCAAGGTTGCCCTCTTCAACTCTAGGGCGCACCTGACTTTCATACAGCTCATTACCACGCTGAGCAAACTCTTCTTTACTGTAGCGAGGGTGGCGGACTGTCATCGGCTTGGCCTTAAGACAAGACTACCTAATCATTCTAACCTTTGGGTACCTGAGAGTGGTACTTATTAACTAGCAGGCGCATACTTGAGCTAAGATTGATGATCGCTGAGGAGTCGCTTCTTCATGTCCGCAAATTCCTCGTCGGTAAGAATTCCCTTCTGTCTTAAATCTTCAAGTTTTAGCATTTCACCATAAATATCGACTTGCTCCTTCTGAGAGGGGACAGTTTGTGGCAATTGCCCCGGCTTGGTGAGATTCTTATATACTCCGAGTCCTGCACCGACTGTTGCACCGATTACTGGACCAACGATGGGAACTGGAACTGCTACTACAGCTCCAACAGCAGCACCTGATGCTGCATCTTTCGCAAGATCTGACTGAACCGCGTCTTTCCCTAGCCTAACTGCTTCATTACCGACGGATGTTGCGGTCTTCTTGATCGCCTCAACGGCAGCACGCCCATCTTCTCCTTCTATGAAATCCCCTACTGAAGCCGCTGTCGATGATAGTGCTTCTTTTGCCTTTCCCGCCAATCCTTTCATGTTGTCAAACATGGCTTTGTCCTGGAATGAGTAGAAAATGAGGCATTTCAACACGGATGAGCTGTCCTACCGCCATATACAGCTCAAACAGAGGATACCCGGAACTTTTTGCTATCTAACGGTGAAGCTCAACGGCGGCAAGCGGCCTATCGGCCCTAACCGATCAACTATCTGCCGTCCGTTGCAGCGAGGTGTGAGTCTGCTCTAGACTTAGGTATACACGAGTGACCCGTCCGTATTATGAGCTATCGCGACATCATTACGATCGAGCCTGATAAGCGTGGGGGCAAGCCCTGCATCCGCCGGATGCGGATTACGGTCTACGATGTCTTGGGCTGGTTAGCGTCTGGCATGTCTACCGCTGAAATCATTGACGACTTTCCAGAATTGACAGAAACCGACATTAGGGCCTGTTTGGAATTTGCCGCTGATCGCGAACATCGTTTAGTTGCCTCAGTGAGTGCTGCTTGAAACTATTGTTCGCCCAAAACCTTAGCCGTAAACTCGTTAATCGGTTAGCTAATATTTTTCCTGAATCTAGCCACGTCCAATTCCACAATTTGGCTGAGAAAACAGATACCGAGATTTGGGAATTCGCTAAACTCAATGACTTCTGCATAGTGACGCAAGATGCAGATTTTCCTGAAAGAAGTCGGCTTTATGGTTCTCCACCCAAAGTTATTTGGCTCCGATGTGGTAATGCACCAACTAGGGAGGTTGAAAATCTGATTCGGTCTGGCGCTGAAGCAATTCAAGAGCTTTTTTCAAATACTGACCTGCACTGCCTAGAATTGTACTGACTTATAAAAACTGACAATCTTGGTCAACCTAATTCGATTAATTCCTTCGCCAACTCAATTGATTCATCATCAAGTTTAGAACTATCCTTGCCAAGAATATACTTCAACGCTTTGAGATTGAGATTTTCTCGGAAGATACGTCTCATTGTGCTGATTCTTGTTTGAATTGAACTATATGTATATAGTCCAATCGGCATCACGTTCATCAGATCCTCACCATTTGCATATACTTCATAGTAACTAATGAAGAATTTTTTGCCCATTTTACTCAAAAGGTTTTCAAGTAAAACTTGTTCATCTTTAGATATGTGGATCTCTTCTTTTTGTTGCTCGATGCCTTCACTTGTTAGGAATGAAATGCTATACATGGGTTCGCCCCTTTGACTTTCATTCATAAGAAATAGGGACTTAAATTCTTCGACTTCTGGAATATGGGGAACAAGCTGCTCATAAAAATTATACAAAGAGGCACATTTGCGCTGAATTGCTTCCTTAACTATTTTGACAACAGGATGTGATTCTGGATCTTTATCCATCAAATAGTTGAAGTGGGCTGGAATCAAGACAATGTTCCATAGGGAGGAGAAAAAAAGTGGGTGAGAGGCTAATCCCCATACATGAGAAATTATGTAATTCTTGACCGTGCTATTTTTTCCTGTGCTGATAGTATGACCAAGGTATTTTTTTATTGAACGTCTGTTCTCATGATTACCATCATTGTCAATTTTGATATTAAATGACGGATAAGCAGGTAATCTTGCTTCGTTACCTCTGGTTGAAGCAATAGCTTCTGCTTTGTTGCTGATATTCAAAGCCTCATGATGGGATGGTGAATATCGAATAGGAAACTTGCCGCCAGATTTATAGAGTTCAAGTATTTCTTGATTTCTTAGTCGAACAATTTCTGGAGGAATAAATAAAGTGCTTTCCAGGAAGGCTGTAACAAATTTATCTTGACTCGTATACAGTGAGACGAGTTGATCGATCCCGTCAATCATACTTTTTCTCCAAGTTAGTCTGAGAAAATTAAAGATTCTCTAATCCCACAATGTTTCCCCAAAAGTTTCATCCTTCAACATTTTGTCGTTGCATTTCAGGCAAGGATGTTCGCTGGGCCAAGGATGTAGTCGAGCTCCTTCACATTTGAGACAAATATTAAGACTTTTATCATACTCAAGATTGCCAATTGGGCCATCTTATCCACACTGCCCAATTAGAACATCGACTACGCTTCCCTCCGTAATTAAGATAATCTCTTCAATCGCTAACCCAACTGGGACGCTGCGACTGATCTCAAAGACTCCCAGCATTGCTAACTCTACCTGTACGTGCTCGTAGGCGTATCGGGTCATTGTTTCCACATCGTGGGTAAGTAGAATCCTACCCTGCTGTGCCGCCCATTCCAGAATGATTCCGCCAATTCAAATCTGAAGTGCATCAGCGTCTGATTTATCTGAATAGAATACTTCAAATGGCGTTTTATAGTCAAGCGATTTTCTTGGTCTTTTGTTAATCAACATGACGGCTCTTTCTAATGTCTCCGGTTTGACGATTTTGAAATTTGTTTGCTTTGGAAAAAACTGTCTTAATAATCCATTCGTATGTTCATTGAGACCTCGCTCCCAGGAATGATAAGGATTAGCAAAGTAACACAATAGTTCCAACTCCTTACTCAACTCTGCATGATTACTAA
>NZ_JADEWX010000188.1 GCF_015207395.1 Nodosilinea sp. LEGE 07088 | reverse complement strand
CATTCCCCCCGTCCCTATGCCCCTCACCCTCCATAACACCCTCATCAAACGCAAGCAACCCTTTACCCCCATCGCCCCTGGGCGGGTGACGATGTACTGCTGCGGAGTGACGGTCTATGACGATTGCCACCTGGGCCATGCCCGGTCGTACCTGGGGTGGGATGTGCTGCGGCGGTACCTGCGGTGGCGGGGGTACGGGGTTCACTACGTGCAGAACTTCACCGATATTGACGACAAGATTCTCAACCGGGCCAAGGCCGAGGGTACGACCATGGTGGCGGTATCTGAGCGCTATATCCAGCGATACTTCGAGGATATGCATCACCTGAATGTGATGGATGCCGACGAGTATCCCAGAGTGACGGAACATATTGGGGCGATTCATGAGTTGATTGGTCAGCTTGCAGCAAAGGGCTATGCCTATGCTGCCGGGGGCGATGTGTATTATCAGGTGGAGCAGTTTGCCAACTATGGCCAGCTCTCGGGGCGATCGCTCGCAACGATGCAGGCTGGAGCGAGTGGTCGCGATCTGGCGGCTACTGCCAAGGCCAACCCGGCGGACTTTGCCCTCTGGAAGGCAGCCAAACCCGATGAACCGGCGTGGGATTCTCCCTGGGGACCGGGCCGACCGGGGTGGCACATCGAATGTTCCGCGATGATTCGAGCGCGGCTAGGGGCCACTATCGATATCCACGGTGGCGGCGGCGACCTGGTGTTTCCCCACCACGAGAATGAAATCGCCCAGTCTCAGGCCGCCAACGGCAAACCCCTGGCCAACTACTGGCTACACAACGGCATGGTGACGGTGAATGGCGAAAAGATGTCTAAATCTTTGGGCAATTTCACCACGATTCGTGACCTGTTGGATGGGGCCTGGGTCGGGTATCCCCAGCCGGTAGACCCCATGGCGGTGCGGCTGTTTGTGCTGCAGGGGCATTATCGGAAGCCGCTGGATTTCACCCAGGATGCGATCGCAGCCTCAATCAACAGTTGGCAAACGCTAAAGGCCGGACTTCTCTTTGGCGATCGCCACGGAGTCGCCTTAGCATGGCCAGCCGCCAACATCCAATCTCCTCTTCAGGCACCCGGCCCGGATGACCCGTGGGTTGAGCGGTTCCAAGCCGCTATGGACGATGACCTGAACACGCCGGGGGCTCTGGCCGTGTTGTTTGAACTGGCTAAAGGGCTACAGCGAGAGGGAAACCGTCTGGTTCATGAAGGGAAGCCCCAATCCAGTCCGGATCGGCTCTTGGAGCAGTGGCAAACCCTGATGCACCTGGCTCAAGTCTTAGGGTTTGAGGTCCCAGACGACAGTGATACTGATGCAGTATCGGGTGACTTAGATGATGCTGCGATCGCTGGTCTGATCCAGCAGCGTCAGATAGCCCGGCAACAGCGCGACTTTGCGACGGCGGATGAGATTCGCGATCAACTGGCGGCGGTGGGGATTGCGGTAGTTGACCAACCCGATGGAGCCGTCCGTTGGCATCGACAGTAAATCAGTGAGATCCTGTTGCGGGTAGATAGACTAAGCCTATCAGGCCAATCAGAGTTAACCCTATTCAAAAGTTGCTGGAGTCGTCACCCATCAGATTCCATGCTAGCCTCTACATGATTCTTAATTAAACACGAGTCTTTCCCGTCAACATCGGCGGTAGCAAAAATGTCACATCCATCTACACTATCGGCTGAGCCCTGCGTAACGACCTTTGATGAGTTTGCGCAGTTAGCGAATTATTCTCTGATGGACACCTTAAATGCCGATCCTGATGCCACGGTCGATGGTGATGATCACCGTCCCCGGCAGGTTTTTTCGGGTCATTTCGTACCGGTGAAACCCACGCCACTGGCAGAACCCGAATATGTTGCCCACAGCAGCACTTTTTTTAAGGAACTGGGGTTGAGCGATGAATTGGCGCTGGATGAAAACTTTCGCCAGGTCTTTTCGGGTGATCTCTCTGCTGCTCAAGAGCCGATGCGTCCCGTGGGCTGGGCGACGGGGTATGCCCTGTCGATTTATGGTACCGAATATATCCAAAATTGTCCCTTCGGCACGGGGAATGGGTATGGCGATGGTCGGGCGATATCGGTATTTGAAGGCATACTCAACGGCCAGCGCTGGGAAATGCAGTTGAAAGGAGGCGGCCCAACGCCCTATTGCCGGGGTGCTGAAGGGCGCGCCGTCCTCCGTTCAAGTGTGCGTGAGTTTCTAGCACAAGACTATATGCACGCTTTAGGGGTGCCAACATCGCGCTCTTTGACCCTGTATGTTTCTAAATCTGAAACCGTTACTCGGCCCTGGTATTCTCAAGACTCCTGCTCTATTGAGCCAGATGTTTTGGTGGACAATCCTGTAGCCATTTCAACGCGCGTTGCCCCCTCCTTTTTGCGCGTGGGTCAGCTAGAGTTATTTGCCCGCCGCGCTCGCAGCCATGCTCATCCAAATGCATCAGAAGAGTTGCGCATGATCATGTCGCATTTAATTGAGCGAGAATACAAACGCGACATTGATCAGACCCTGGGGTTTACCGATCAATTGGTGGAGTTGGCTAAGCACTTTCGCCAGCGGCTGACGTCACTGGTGGCCAATTGGCTGCGGGTTGGCTACTGCCAGGGTAATTTTAATAGTGATAATTGCGCTGCGGGGGGCTTTACCCTCGACTATGGTCCCTTTGGGTTTTGTGAAATTTTTGACCCTTGGTTTCAACCCTGGACGGGTGGCGGCGAACACTTTGCATTTATCAATCAGCCCAGGGCAGCAGAAGCGAATTACTACATGTTTTGGAAAGCGGTGAGGCCGCTACTGGCAGACGATGCTGACGCTTTGGAACAGTTCGATCAGGTAGGCCGTGGCTTTACAGAAGCCATGCAGCAACAACTCCAAGCCATGTGGGCGGCCAAGCTGGGCTTGCCTGAATTTAATCCAGAGCTGTTTAAGCAATTAATGCAGCTAATGACCCATTCAGATGTGGATTACACCATTTTCTTCCGTGAGTTATCTCATATCCCAGACGATGTCTCAGCCTTGAAAAAGAGTTTCTACGGTAAACCGTCACAACACTTTGAGGACCAATGGCAAGCTTGGCTAAAAAGCTGGTGCGACCTTGTTATGAACGGCGGCCCGGTTGAGATATCACTGGCTGAGATATCCACCAAAATGAAACAGACTAACCCAAAGTACACCTGGCGAGAGTGGTTAATTGTCCCGGCCTATCAACAGGCTATACAGGGTGACTACAGGTTAGTTAGAGAGTTGCAAGCAGTCCTGAGCTATCCCTACGATGAGCAATCACAAGAGGTAGAAGATAAATACTATCGTCTAAGACCCAGCGTGTTTTCTGACGTGGGTGGCGTGACACACTATAGCTGCTCATCTTGATGACGACGCGGCGATCGCCGCAGGCCGGTCTTTGACCATCGCTGACCTGATCCAGCAGCGCCAAACGGTTCGACAACAGCGTGACTTTGCCACAGCAGAGCAGATTCGCGATCGCCTGGCAGCAAGGATTGCAGTGGTTGACTAACCGGGTGGCGAAGTTCGCTGGCATTGGCAGTGACAGATAGATGTAAACATCACTCCATCACTCCTCAAAGGTTTAACCTTCGAAGCTTACTCCGGCTTTTGAATCATTTGCTCCCACTGACGCTGTTTCGCTTTGGGGTCAATGCCTAGCAAACGCACATAGTCACCGGGACGCTCCGCCAAGAACTGTTCCACCTGGGTCAGCACCTGGGCGTCATGGGTGCTGGCAATTGCCGGGCCACTTTGCCAGGAACCCACCTTAAATCGCCTCGCATCGGCAAATTCCAGACCAATGCGGTGACCCTGGCGTAGCTGTCGTCGGATGATGTCTACGACTTCTGCCCGCAAAGGTTGGCCCACCTGGCCATTGTGAGATGTCGAGTGGAAACCGTTACGGTCGGCCGGATTCTGTAAAGCGGTGGTGCATTCGATACCATTTGCGCAGCGGTACCCAGCTCGCAGGGCCTGATTGATTTCGACCACATGGTGAGAGAAAGTGCGATCGCCTTCGTTAGCATCCGGTAGGCGATCGGCCGCCTGCTGGGTCGTAATCACCATTCCCGATGGCACATACTTTCCGGGGGGAATCTCCACATCCTGAATCAGGGCATGCATCATCACAATGCACCCGTGACCTACCTGGGCATTAAACACCGTCGAGCGAAAGCCAATAAAGCACTCATTCCCAACGTAAGCAGGGCCGTGAATCAACGCCATATGGGTAATGCAGGTGCCTTCGCCAATCCATACTGAGTAGGCTTGCTGGTCATCCCCAAAGACACGCCCCTGCTCTAACCCATGGATGACCACTCCATCCTGAATGTTGGTATTCGCCCCGATGTGAAAGGGAGCCCCTTCATCCGCTCGAATGGAGGTATTGGGGGCAACGATGACATTTTCGCCCAGTTGCACATCCCCAATCAGACTGCACTGGGGGTGGACATAGGCAGAAGCTGGAATTGTAGGCTGATCGAGATCGCTATCCCAGGGAGTGGGTGGGGCGGGTTGATGACGCAGCGGCATGATACCTTCCTTGGTTCAAAGTTGAGTCGGATTGGGAGCATCCCCATAGACGGTAGCGGGGTCAAAAGTTTTGGCCGTTTCTGTGAAGGTGAGCGCGATCGGCTGATCAGTTTCAACTCGCCCCTCGTCAGGGGAAATCTGGCGATAGAAGCAAGAGCGATAGCCTACATGGCAACTGGCTCCTGACCCAGACACCTTGACCTTCATCCACAAACAATCTTGATCATCATCAATCAGCAATTGCTCCACGGTCTGCACTAGCCCACTGGTTGCACCTTTGTGCCAGAGCTGTTGGCGACTGCGGCTGTAGTAATGAGCTTCACCCGCTTCCAGAGTTTTCAGCAGTGCAGCTTCGTTCATGTAGGCATGCATCAACACCTCGCCCGTGGCCGCGTCTGTGGTGACAACCGGGATGAGCCCATGGGCATCAAACTTAGGAGCCAAGAGCATCCCTTCTTCGACAGCTTCAACTGAGGTGCGGGCAGCAAAGGGGGATGACATAGGACAGGGAGTAACGATGACAATCGGGTCTAGAGCAAATAGGTTGCCTCAGTTGGGTCTGAGAGCGCTGGCTGGTCGTTGATTTGGGAACTGCGGCAGTCTCTTTCTCGGTTTGCTTTAAATTTGCAGACACCAACTTTACCGAGAGTTCATATCTATCTCAGTATATATCGCATATGGTGAGAATGATAATCATTCTAGTTAAGAATTGAGGTTCTCTCGATGTCTAGTTTTGGTCAGTCAATCGTTTCTCTCACCGGCAAGACGGGTGTCGCGATGGCGGAGTCGGTCCTGAGGACCATCGCAGTCGGCACGACTCTGAGTCTGTGCATCCTGGCTCCGGCTCAGGCAGCGACCTTTCAGATTTCATGGACAGGGCAAATTCTGGGCTACAGTGCTGAGGGTCGTTTCAGCTATGACGACACCCAAACCTATGAAAGCGGAATTGTGCGAGGTGATGATTTAGACGCTTTTGACATTGCCTTCTTTGATCCGCAAGGCAATCTGATTCAAGAATTTGAGGATAACCACCTCACCTATGCAGGATTCAACTTCAATTTCGACACCCAAACGGGTGAAATTCTGCAAGATGGCTTTTTCGATGAGCCCAATGGCATTGACATCGGCGAGTACACACCTTTGTTCGATGACGCGGGAGAGTTCATTGGGGCAACGGGGCTAAATTTCTGGTCGGCGGCTCCGCTGACTCCAGATGGAGAACCCGTACCCCATGTTCACCTGACTGATTTTGGCGATGAGTTTCTTGACCTGCCGATAGGTTTTGCTCCCCATCTCGATGTCGCTTTCTTTACCCGTACACGGGCACAGCTTCTAGACGATCCGGAGGCAGGCGATCAACTCGGCCAACGGATGGTTGCAACCCCGGTACCTGAACCGGGTGCTTTAGTCGGACTGAGTGCGATCGCACTGCTGGCTTGCCGTTTGCAGCGCTCTAAGGGGCAAGCCAAGTCTGTATGAGGGAAGCGATGCTCGTTGAAATATGAATGATGGGCGGCCCTGAGACGATCGTTAAGTTACTGGTTAGCCAGCGTATTTCTCACCTGGCTAACCAGCCGCCTCCCCAGGTCAACAGCATTGAAAACGAGATCGCACTGCGCCCATTAGGATTGAGTTCACCTCGTCATAATGGCTACTGCATGCTGCCATCTGGGTCAATGCAATTGGTGGGACAGTTAAGATATCACGATAGCGGTTGGGGTCGCCTGCGTCAAAGTCTCAAGGGTCTTCGCCAACGCAGGTGCTGGTGGCCGGGGCAAAGTAGCGATCGCGGTCATCAAGCAGCCCCAATGCTGCATTGCGATCGCGTCCAGTACAGCTACAGCAGAGCCATGCTTGTGGACAGTGCCTAACCCTACATACGATTTGACTCGTTATTAGAATAGGAATATATCTCAACCTAAGGGCGATACTCGCGAAGGACGCTACCGCTGCAAGTGCTCACTAATTACACCCAAAACCCGGAACGCTAGACCCAAGCAGTCCTGAGATTGGATAGGAAAAATGATGCCGCCCCGCCGCCCTTTAGGAACTGGAACCGAGTTGCCGTCAGCCATCCACCCGCTTAACGATGACAGACCCGAGAGCCACCGGAGAGTTCATTCATTCCCGCTACCGGATTGTTAGTGAGCTGGGACGGGGGAGTAGCGGCCTCATGTATCGTGCCCAGGATACGGTCACGGGTCACTGGATAGCGCTGAAAGAGTTATCACTGCGAGGCTTGGGGGATTGGAAAAAGCTGGAACTATTTGAGCGAGAAGCCCGCATCCTACAGCATCTTGATCACCCCGCGATTCCCCGATATGTCGATTATTTTCAAGTAGACACGGCAGACAATCGTCTGTTTTATATCGCTCAGGAAATGGCTGAAGGGCGATCACTAGCGGAGTTGGTCGCAGCAGGAGAGCGATTTTCTGAGAGAGAGGTGAAACGGATTGCGATCGAGATTTTGCACATCCTCCACTATATTCATCAGTTAAATCCGCCTCTCATTCATCGGGATGTGAAACCGCAAAACCTGATCCGTGGAGACAATGGGTGTATCTCCCTGGTGGATTTTGGGGCCGTACAAAGGGTGTATCGCGATCAAACGGCGCTGGGCAGTACGGTGATCGGCACCTATGGCTATATGGCTCCCGAGCAGTTTCGGGGTCATGCTTCGCCCGCCACGGACCTGTATGGTCTGGGGGCAACATTGCTGCATCTGCTGACGCACCAAAACCCGAGCGAGTTGCCGGAACGACGCCTCAAAATTGACTTTCGCCCCTACGTAACGGTATCGGCTGAGTTCGCTCAATGGCTAGAGACCCTGCTGGAGCCGCTGGTAGAAGATCGCTTTGCCTCAGCCGAGGGGGCGATCGCTGCACTCACTCAGCCACCCCCGATGCGGGGAGAGGTCGTTGGGCGCGATCAGCTCCCGTCACCGGGTCTGAGCCAAAAACCTCCGTACAGCCGCATCAAATTCACCCGCACTCAGCAGTCTATCTCGGTACAGATTCCCCCGTATAGGTCTTGGGCAGTGGCACTCGGGTCTACCTACTGCATGGTATGCCCCTGGGGCTTGGGTTTGCTGGCTATCCGAGCAGGCATTTTCACGCTCGGCCCACTCGCAGCGGTCACCATATTGCTGATATTAGGGGGTACTGGTCTGCTAGCACTGCTCGGATTTGTCATTAATCTGACTGGCACAGAATTTTTAGAAATTAAGCCCGATCACTTTACCCTGACGAGCCGTTGGTTGCGACTAACCACTGTGCGCGACGAAGGCCCCCTAAAATCGTTAATCGGTGCCCAACTATCGACAGTCACTAAGCGCAGTCATGCCCACCAGATTGCAGGGAGCCTTAAGCTACTGAAACCTCAGAGTGCAGAGACTTTTGGCAGCTTTCTGACCAAAGCCGAGGCAGCATGGCTAGCGGCTGAAATCAATGCCTTTATTCAAGAACACCGTGCGCGATAGGGATAAGGAGATTGCCTAGAAGGAGCACCGATATGGTCAAGGCCGGGTTTGCGATCTAGCTTGGATGCCATCACTCCCAAGCATCCACCAAACCCACCCCAACAGGTATCGGTTTTATTGGCTGAGCCTACCCTGATGAGTTAGGGGAAACGGTTACAGCCAGCGTCCGCCCCAGGCCAGAAGCATCGAAAACGCGATCGCGGCAGCCAATCGCCGCTTATGATAGCGAAAAGGCATTTTATTAAGATGGTTGGCAGAAAGATGTTGTCCTAGGTTTCACTCCATTAACCAGTTAAAAAGCTCTTCTACTGTGAGATTAAAGTTCTTGGCAAAGTCTGGTACTGGCAATTGCGTTTCTGGTTCATCAGAAACAGTCGTCGGTTGATCCGGTCGATAAACAAAAACGGATTGTTCATCTGAATCAATCAACCACCCCATTTGAGTGCCATGCTTGAGGCAGTGCAGAATATTCTTGGTGACTTTAGTTTGGCTTTGATTCGGCGAAAGAATTTCGATTGTCCAATCTGGAGCCATTGCAAAAACGTTAGCTACCCC
Source organism: Nodosilinea sp. LEGE 07088 (assembly GCF_015207395.1). GTDB lineage: Bacteria > Cyanobacteriota > Cyanobacteriia > Phormidesmidales > Phormidesmidaceae > Nodosilinea. Next base: position 2,184 of record NZ_JADEWX010000188.1, on the reverse strand, counting down.
ACCATTTTTCTTACGTGGAATTCTATCCCACAGGAATACAGCAATATCGGGTACGGTTGAGCGTCCGCCAAAAGTACAGCGTAATTCTGTAAAAGCGCGTGCGATTTGCTTGGGTTTGACGACCAAATTAATTGCAGGTGCTAGTTCAGTTTGAATTACACTATGCTCTCCTTGTGGCATTGGCTTCTGGATGATAAGCCCATCAATGTACTCGCTAGCAGGTTCTGTCTCTGGTAACTGTAGAAATTCTTCTAGCGTAAGCGTTTTAGTAGGCGTTTGTACCATTTTCAGATTCCCGTAAGAGGAATAGGAGGGCTACATGATACTCTATTTGCTATCTTATCGATCAACAGTCCGGACAATTTTACCAATGAAGCTACAAGGCTTACAGGGTAATCATCCCAGCAACTACCTATTTAAATCAAAGTTAGCTTTCAGGCTGACATTGGTTTAAATACTTTTAGCGACGAAGGCTCTACATTACAGGCGATGTAAGGAGTAGATCTTTGTCCAGAGTATTGACCGATGCATCAAGCAGTTGTTGCAGTCTAACACTACGTTGGTTTTGTTCACCCCCATTTGCCTCCCCAGGCCAACAGCATCGAAAACGAGATCGCCGCGATCGCCTGCCGAGCCATCAGCTCCACCGCAAACCGCACTGACTGTTCGCGGGCGATGGTGAGTGCAGTGACCAGACAGGGCAGCAACACCCCAGCCAGGTACACACCAGTCAAGATTTGCAGCGGCGTCAGTATCGCCAGGGTGTCTGGTTCGGCAAAGAGCAGCAGTCCGTCTTTGCGAATCGAGGCCAAAATCATGGGTAAAGCCGCTTCTGGGGGCAAGCCAAACAGCCCCATCAGGGGATTGATCCATCCCGCCAGGGCGGTGATGAGGCCAAGCCAGTCCAACACTGAAGCGATCACCGTAATCACCAAGAAGATGGGAATCGCATTGGTAAAAAACTGGTTGAGGGTACCCTGGGTTTCGCGCCAGATAGCGGACCAGCGGGGCATTTCCAAAAACGTGCGCCGTTCAATCATCAGGGCATTGTGGGGGGAACGGGCGGCTTTGGGCGCAATCAGGCGGGTGTAGATCAGGGTGGTCAGGGTCAAGTAGCCCAGGTAGGGCACCACTAAACCGGGCGAATTGGCGGCGCTGAAGACCCCCAGGGTGGCCCCGAACTGGTAGGAACAGGCGGAACCAAAAGCGATCGCACTCACGCAGGTCTGCCGAGAACAGCTGGAACAGGCGCGAGTGCTGATCACGGCGGGCACATTGCAGCCAAATCCCATAATCACCCGCACCAGATCTCGCCCGGACAGGCCAAACGGTCTCAGCAGTGGATGCAGTGCTACGGTAATGCGTTCCACTAACCCGCTGGCCTTGTATGCGCCTAAAAACAGGGCATACAAAATTACCGTTGGCACCGCCCAAACAAATAACAGCGGCCCCATGGTGACTAAGCCATAGCGGCCCATTAGAATCTCTCGCAGCAGCGATGGGGTCTGAGACAGAATCGTAATCAGCGGCTCTAATCCAGCTTGAACCAGGGGATCCAACACCCCCGCGACGCCATTGGCAACCCAAACGGCAATGACCGCAGGCAACAGCAACAATAGGATGGCCAGCAACCCACCCCAGCGGGGATGTTCTAACCAGGTGGGCGCGGGCTCGATGCGCCAGCCCGCCGGAATCGGATGCCATTGCTGGGGAAACGGAACTGGAGTCTGCAACGCCTCTAGAATCTGCTGGCGTTGCCCCTGGCTTAAATGACGCGCATCCACCGGAATAAACTTCACCTGGGCGGCTTGTTCCCAACGACCCAAGACCTGCTCGGCGAAGTCAGAGGGCAATACTTTATCCCAGAAGGTCACGACCACCAGCCCCTGCTTCCCAGCCACGAGCGGCAACAAATCCGCCAGGTCATCATCCACATGGGTCGCCTTAACGACGAGCAAAATCCGGTCATGGACCTGGATTTGCGCCAGGGCCGTACGGGTGGTGGCGGTATCGGAGCGAAAGAGAATGCCGGGAGTGTCTATAAAGGCATCGTCTTGGGTCTGATAGGTTTCGCAGGCGATCGTCGAGCCCTGAATGTTGGTGCTGGTGGGCGATCGCCCCGTGAGCGCTGCGGCCAGTTCAGATTTGCCAGTACTTTCTTTGCCGACAATGACGGTGGTGCGG